>NZ_JBITBX010000006.1:0-456383 GCF_044452725.1 Actinoplanes sp. NPDC051859
TGACACAATGCCGGGCAGTCACAGCCCATGCGGAAGGATGACGACGCGGTGGAGGTCCTCCGGTGTCCGTTCCGTAACCGCGACCCCGCACTTCCCCTACGGCACGCCACCCGCGACGCCCTGCAGCGGGAATTTCCCGCCGAGCACAACGCCGACTGGATCGACGACGTCCTGATCACCATCAGTGAACTGGTGCAGAACGTCAGCCAGCACACCGGCGGACCCGGTGAACTCATCGTCACCCTCGCCCCCGGCGCCGTACTGATCGAAGTCGCCGACTCGAGCACCGCCATCCCACAAACCAGGCAACCCGCACCCGACCGCTCCGGCGGCCGCGGGTTACTCCTGATCGAAGCCGCGTCCCAGCAATGGGGCGTCCGCACCGGGGAAACCGGCAAGGTCGTCTGGGCCCGCATGCCCGCACCCTCCAACTCCCGCCCCCTGCACGCCGCCTGAACCACCATCCCGCACCCGGCTACCTGCAGAACAAGCATGAACCGGCAGTCGGCGGGGCACCTGCGTACGCATGAGTGAACTTCAGCAGTCGACACCGCCCCCCCTGAAGTCCTGCAAACCTGGATCCTCGACAGCACCACCGAACTACAAAAGCTCCGCCGCGCCCTAGCGACAGCGCTCGCCACCGAACTCACCGACGACGCGCGGCTCGACGATGTGCCCGAACGCATGGTGCTCGTCGCCACCGAACTGGCGACCAACGCCATCCGGCACGGCCTGGCACCCACAGAGATTCGCCTATCGAAAACCGGTGACCTCTTCCTCCTCGACGTCACCGACCACGCCCCCGACACCATCCCGATCCCCACCACCGCGCAGCAGACCGACATCGGCGGTCGCGGCCTCACCCTCACCCGCTCGTTTTCCGCAGACATGGGCTGGTACATCACCCCACCCACCAAACACATATGGGCCACCTTCACACGCCAATAAGGCCGCAACTACCTTCGAATTCCATCAAAGTCAAACACGGATCCTAAAGGTCAATCAGAGCCATTCCGTCGGGATCGGGTCGCCTTGGGAATAAATCCGCGTCGCTCAGGTCAGGTCAGGGTCAGGTCAGGTCAGGTCAGGTTGTCATGCCTGCGACTCCGCGCCGAGGTTGAACCGCACCCGTGCATGGGTACGTAGCAGGTTCACCGTGGCTGCTACCGCCCGGTGTGCAAGTTCCCGGAACACGGTCCAATAGGTGTCCGCGGTGGTGACCGCACTGGAATGCCCGAGGTCGTGCTGGATCACCTTCAACTCGACACCGGCCGCACCGGCCAGGCTGGCCGCGCCGTGCCGCAGGTCATGGAACCGGACCGGTGGAAGACCGTACTTGCAGACCAGAGCGGAGAACCGGTGGGTGAGCCAGTCAGGGCGTATCGGACGCCCGTCCGGATGCGTGAACAGGTACCCGTGCGCGTTGCGGTCGGTGCCGGCGAACCGGTCCCGCTGACGCTGGCGCTGCTCACGGAGCAACTCATTGGTGAACTCGTCCAACGCCAGGACCCGCACCCCGGCTGCGGACTTCGGCGGCCCGAGACGAACCTTGCCGTCGACAATCAGCAGCTGCCGTTCGACGCTCAATTCCCGGAACTCGGCGTCCAGATCACTGCCGCGCAGTGCCGCCACCTCGCCGCGGCGTAGGCCCCGCAACGCGACTAGCCACCACAACGGGAACAGCGGATCATCCTTAACCGCCTCTAGGAACTTCGCGACGTTCTCGACATCCCACACCGCCACCGCCGGCCGGGCTCCGGTAGCCCGCCACAGCGCCTCTCGCTCCCGCGTCCACGCCACCGCCGTCGGACGGGCACCCCGCGGCAGCCGCAGTCGCCACGCCGCGTTCGAGGACACGAGGCCTTGGCGACGCGCTTCGCTCAACGCACTACGCAGCACCGCGACGATCCGATGCACCGTCCCTGGCGCAATCAGCTCACCGTCAACCAGCTCCTGCCGCGTGATCCTGTCGACAGCCCGCTGGACGGTTTTCGCACCGCAACGCCCGTCGAGGTCCGCGATCCGATACCGGCCCAGCCGTGGGATCAGATGCCGGTACACCACTGACCGGTACGCCCGCACCGTCGACGGGCGCAGCCGGTCCTCCATCTGCGACAGCCAGTACTCCAGCCACCGCTTCACCGTCCACGTCTCGGCCATCGCCTCAGGACCCGGCATCTCCAGCACCTCGGCCAGCCCGTGCTCGGCCGCCACCCGAGACGTAAACCCACCCCGTCGCAGCCGCTTCTGCCGACCATCAGCACCTGGCACGTGCGCATCGATGTACCAACGGCCATGACCCGCCAGCCCACGCCGCGGACACCGGGCACCCAACTGCCGGCCAGTCTCCGCACACCGGCACGCACACCGCGCGAACACCGTCCCGTTACCGGTCGCCGCCATCACGACCACCCGCCGCTAACGCAGGCTGAGCCGCAGATACCGCCTCGAGGCTCAACGGGCCACCAAGAACCATCAAACAGGATCAAAGTTTCCTCTCTCTCAATGTCAGAGGAGGACTTCCAATCCCAAGCCCGGCGTTCGAACCCGGAGGCCACCCAACCGCAGGACATGTGGGGCATGACCACGCCCCACATGTGCCTCACACGATCCGCTCGGGATCTCATGTTCGGCTATATTCCCTGCTCAGCTAGGTGGGCCGCCGGGGACTCGAACCCCGAACCTAAGGATTAAAAGTCCTCAGCTCTGCCATTGAGCTAGCGGCCCGCGACGGCCAGACTACCTGGCCGAAGCACGTAATCCTAAGCGATACCCGTCTGCGCAGGGGCCCTGCGTCGCATCGACGCGCTGCGCCCCTTGGATGAGTCGAGATGCTGTGCCGATGGCGTCGTCCAGTCCGGCGGGTCAGCGGGGTGAAGATGCGCGTCGTCGATGGCGACCGGTGCGTACGGGTCCGGGGGCGGTGGTGGGGCCTTCGAAGCGGACGTTGACCCGGCCGAGGCCGCTGCCCAGACCTAGCCGGGGCCGACGCTGACTGAAATTCGCCTCACGGCCCTTCTCCGCACTGGGAGAAGGGCCGTTTGTCGTGCCCGGGCCGTGATCCTGCGGCCTACACGGCGGTCGGATGCCCCAGAAAACTAAGCTGGATTTCGGAGGGGGACGAGTGGACAGGACGCGATCGTTGGCGTTGGCCGGAGCCTGTGCGGCCTTCGTTGCAGTGCCAAATCTTGGCGCACTGTTCGGTGACGGTGAGCAGACTGACCAGTACGCCACGGCGATCACGCCGCCGGATTACGCCTTCGGCATATGGGCACCGATCTTTGCCAGCTGTGCGGCATCGGCCGTCGGCCAATGCCTGCCGGCCGGGAGGGGTGACGCGATCAGCCGACGCACCGGCTGGCCGTTGGCCGGGGCGTACGCGGTGAATGCCGCATGGTCCGCGGCCGCCCAGACCGGACGGTTTGCTCTGACGCCGTACCTGCTGCCGGTGGCCGCCGCCTTCGCCGCGACCGCGCACATCCGGCTGCAGCGGACACCACCTGCTACCGGTCTGGTCCGCGCCACGCCGGCCAGCACTGGACTTCTGCTGGGTTGGACGACCCTGGCGAGCGCGGTCAATGTCTTCGCCGCTCAAGCGGATCGGGCCTCGCCGCGCGCGGTCGCCGCGGCCACTGCCGGATTGGTCGCCACCTCCGCAGCGGTGGCCGCTGCGGTGGCGCGGAGCCGGCGCGGTGGGATGACGCTTGCGCTCGCGTCCTCATGGGCTCTGGGAACTCTTGCCTGCGATCCGACGCGCCCCCGCGGCGCCCGGGTGGCCGGCGCACTAGGCGCGATCATGATCAGCACTGCCCTAGGCTTCGCGATGCGCCGAAGACCGCACACGGCTGGCCGCGATTCTGGTGCCCCTCGTCCCTCGGATACTCGGCCTTGGTGACGGACTCGGAGCGCCGAACAGAACCGAGTACCTGAGCTCCTCGGCTGGCTCGATTGCTAGGCCGGAAGGAGGTGTCTGGGAGCCCGCGGCCTGTCGGGAAGCCCCCGGCCGGAGACACTGGCTGCCTCCTTCGTCGCGTGGCGTTCGAGGGGTACCCCTATGAAGAACTAGGCATAGGGTCTATGGTCTCCGGCATGAGTTCGCTGCGCATGACGATCCCGCGCCTGCTGGCCTTGCGGGCCTTCCTGGAAGACCCGGGGCAGGAACGCTACGGGCTTGACCTCGCTGCGGAGGCCGGGTTGGAGCCGGGCACGGTGTATCCCATCCTTGTGGCCTTCGAGGTGGCGGGTTGGTTGACCAGCCGGGAAGAGGACATCGACGCGCACGCCGCCGGGCGGCCCAAGCGGCGTTACTACCAGCTCACCGCGGCCGGAGTGACCGCCGCCCGCGATGCCGTCGCGGCGGCGGAGAAGCGCCGCAGTGCCCGCGGCGGCGCGAGGCGGCTGGCATGGTGACCCGACTGCTGTCCACGGCCGGGTTGCGGCCGCTCGAACGAAGCGCCGTGGCGGTGCTGGCCCGGCTCCTGCCCGCCGGCTTCCGTGACCGGCAGCGCCAGGAGTGGACCGCCGATCTCATGACCCTGTCCTCCACGCGTGCTGCGGTCCGCTGGCGCTACCTGCTCGCCGCCGCGTGGACGCTCCCGGCCTTACGCTCGATCGTCCGGACAGGCTTTGGCGGCGGGCCGTTCACCGCGACAGCGGCGCCCACACTCGTTCTCGTCGCTCGGGTTCTTACTATCGGGCTGGGCTGGCCGGTCATCTCCTGGTTGGTGGCAGTGGCGCTTCGTTACCAGCTGTACGACGTACCGTCGCGCCGAGCAGCCGGCATCTCTACCGCTACCACCGATCTGTGGCCGTCCAACGGCCCGCTGGTGGTCCTGGGCCCATTGTGGGGGATCCTCGAAATGGGCGCTTGGATCGCCTACATGGGTGGTCCGTTCCTGATCGCGCGCTCGGTCTGTCCATGATGATCGCCGGACCTTTGCAGCGCCGTCGTACCGGGTGGCAGCGCATGGCCGCCGGGCTGACCGGCGCCGGAATTCTCGCGGTCATCGCCGGGCTCGTCGTGCTGCGAATGCTCCTCGTCGAGAGCTGGGACGGGAGCGGTTACCTGCTCCTGGCGGACGCGAACTACGGCATCACTTCCGGGCTGCTCGGCATGGCCTGCCTGACGCTCGCCGCCAAAGCGCGTTCGCTCATCCGGCGGACCCGGGCTGGCCTGCTCGTCGTCGGCGTCAGCGCGGTCATCGTGACCCTCTCCCACTACGTTCCCCTCGGCATGGCAATGAACGGATGGCTAAAGGGCGTCTGAGAGCCGCCACGCCGTGAGAACTCGCGCGGCTGATGCATCCGCAGTCACCAGATCCGCCGGAAAGGGTGTCAGCATGAGCATGATGTTTTACCCGGCCGGTTGGGAGTTGGCTGTCGACAGCCCCGGCAGCGGCGAGTTGCTGATCACGACGGTGACCGACTCCACCGACACCGACACGGTCACCAACGAGCAGTGGTATCGCGCGTACTACGGCCCTCAGGTGGTGCAGTTCCTCGCCGCTGTCACCGCGAGATCTCTCGGGGACGCGGCGGGCAAAGTCGGTCACGAAGACCTACCCTCATTCTTGACTGCCGAGGTGGCCCGCGCATTGCTTCCCGCCCTGCAGAAAGCCGTCCTGCTTGCGCTGGCCGGGAGCGATCGCTACGAACGAGTGTTCCTCGATGACGGTAGAGCTCCGGCCGAACCGTTATGCGTACGCTGTCATGAGGGCAGCTTCTTTCCGTATCTTGCTATCTCCTCCGAGTGGTGTGAGCAGTTCGGACATCGAGCCTTCGGCACCAGCCTGGAGCGGTGGGAAGACGCCCACGAGGCGTATCGAATGGACTGCGACCGATGGAAGCGAACCGAAACCCGACGCCGCGAAAGCCAGAGATCACCGCAACTAAGATGAATGATCAGGACTGGAATGCTTCTTGCATTGCCGCGGCGGTAGACCTTCACTGTGGCCTCCTCGCCGAGGAGCGCGGCGACGATCGCCGTTTCTTGTCCAGGGGTTCCGTGCCTGAGCGGCACGTGGCACCGGTCGAGCTGCGGAGAACCCCATGCATCACTTCTCTGCGGGTGCTGGACCCGTCCTGACCCACCGTGCTGGTCTTCAGTGCGGCCAGCGCCCTTGCGTGCGGCTTCGGTGACAGCTCCGAGAAGACGAGTAGCCCTACAGTGACCACGGCTCCGGCGGCAGTTTCGACGCCGAGTCAGGCGACGTTCCGGCTCGACGACGCGGTCGAGGACGCACCCACGCTGCCGATCATGCTGACGGCCCGGACAACCAGCACGAACCCCGATGCGACGATCACCTGTCGCATCAGAATCGGCGAGAAGATCCTCCTCCGAGAGGACTCGGCACGAGGCGCACACGCGTTCGCCGATTGTTCATCCCCCGACCTCGGATGACGCTGGCCGGACGGGCAGGCACCCAGGACGACGGCGAGGACCGTCGACCGAAGGCCTGGCCGGTTCGGGATCAGGTCAGGCGGATCCCGAACCGGCGCGGCGTCACTGCCCGATCACCTCGAACTCGCGGATGGTGATCTGGTCCGCTCGGCCACTCGACCAGTCGGTCCACACCTCCAGGTAACGGCATTCGAATCCGCCCGTGAACTTCACCAGGTCCACCTGGTTGCCGCCTTTGTTGGCCTCGTGGCGCCGTACGCGTTCGCCCTTGACTTTGCCGGATTGGATGAGGAAGTACTTCGGCCAGTCGGTGCCCCATTTCAGCAGGACTTCGGAGACCTTCCGGACGCGGCCGAGATCGATACGCAGCCACTGTTCACGGGAGCCGGAACTGGTCCATTGGCTGCCCTCGTTGCCGTCCACAGCCTTGTATGCGCTGGAGCTGTTGGTGCTGGCCTCCCGTGCGACGTTGAGCGCAAGGTTCCGGAGAGCTGGTGCCGGAGCGGGAGCCGGCGGGGCCGGGTTCGGCGCCGGGGGGACCGGTCCGGGCGCGGGGGGCGGCGCCGGGGGGACGGGGCCGGGCTCGGCGGGCGGCGCCGGGTTCGCCGGCTGCTGAGCGGGATCGTTGGTCACCGGGGTCAAGGTCGCGGAGCCCGGGCCGGCCGGTTTCGCGTTGGTGCCGGTCGGCTTCGTCGCGCCCGACGACGGCGTGGCGGTCTTCGGGCCGGGGGCGGCCGAGCCGGCCGGGGCGCCGGACGGGCCGGCCGCAGCGCCGGAGGGTGCCACGGGATTGACGATCCACACCGACTGTGTGGGGTCGGGAACCGGAGCAGGGGCGCTGTCCTGGGCTGACGCGGCGGTGTCGCCACCGCCGGAGACGAAGGCGAAGGGGACCAGGACGAGAGCCAAGGCCGCTCCGGCCAGGGCGATGCGACGCTGGCGTTTGGTCACCCGGCGCAGGAACGGCGCACCCGCTCCCGGCGGTTCGGCCGGAACCGAACGCTTGGCGGCGGTGACAAAAGAGGCCGGTGCCGGAAAGTCGGCGGGCTGAATCCGGCTTCCGGGCCCGACGCTCGTGTCCGACGAAGCGGCCGGCGACGCCCCCGACGAAACGGCCTGCGATGACGTCGATGAAGTGGCCGATGACGTCGACGAAGCGGCCGGCGAAGCCCCCGACGAAACGGCCTGCGAAGACGCTGATGGAGCGGCCGGCGACAACGCTGACGAAGTGGCCGGCGATGACACCGATGGAGCAGCCGGTGACGCCTCCGACGAAGCGGCCGGCGAGGAGACTGGGGATGTGCTGGGGCTGGACGCCGTGGGGGCCGGCGGCGGAGTGGTCGCACCGGTGCTTGGCCGTCGGCGCCCGCGCCGGGCCTGCGGTGTCCCGGGGAGGACGTACGCGCGGCTCAGCTTGGTGGATTCGTCGTTGGCCTGCTGGCGATCGTTGTCTTGCATGGGTCCTTCCCGACCGGCGGATGCTGGGGGCGGATGTCGTCAGACATCGCGGTGAGGGGGCGTCGACCGGTTGCGAGCACACTGCACCACGGTTTGACTGTTGATCATTCTGCCTATTGTGGTCAAGGGCCGGCGGTCCGCAGGGCGAGTGCCGAATGCGATGGCCGACGGCGAGATCGTGAGTATGAGGAGCGATACTGGTGAGGATTCTGCTGGCCGGCGAGGACGCCCGTCTGGGTGTCGCGCTCGCGGCGGCACTGCGCGATCTCGGGTACGCCGTGGACCGGAGCACCGGCATGCCCACCGTCGCCGAGGTCGCCGCCGTCCAGCTGGTCCTGTTGATGGTCGGCGACGACGACGGTGCCGACATCTGCCGTGAGCTGCGGCTCGGCAGTGATGTCGGGATCATTCTGCTGACCAATCGCAGCGATGAGCGCAGTCGGGTCGCGGGCCTGCACGCCGGGGCGGACGACTGCCTGATCCAGCCCGTCAGCCTGCTCGACCTGCATGCGCGGGTGGATGCCGTCCTGCGGCGTATCCACCGCCAGTCGGACCCGGTTTACCAGCTTGGCCCGCTGGAGGTGCGGGTGGACCGGCACGAGGCGGTGGCCGACGACGTACGGCTGACGTTGACGCGTAAGGAATTCCAGCTGCTGGTGGCGCTGATCCGGGAACCCGGAGTGGTGCAGCACCGGGAGGAGCTGCTGCAACAGGTGTGGCAGACCTCCTGGTCCGGGCGGTCGCGTACGGTCGACGTGCACGTGGGGACGCTGCGGAACAAACTTGCTTCCACCGGGGTGGCAGTGGAGACGGTCCGCGGTGTGGGCTACCGGCTGGTGACCCGCTGTCGCGACTCGAAGCGCAAGGGGTGACAGGGTCCGGGACACCTCAGGCATCGGCCGGCCCGGCGTCGTCGGCGTGGCCGAACAGGTCGTCTGTTCCGGTGGGGACGTCCTCGGTGATCAGCATGCGCAGGTCGTCGATGCTCAGGTCGGCGATGTCCTGCAACCGGTTGGCCTGCATCAGCACCATGTGGTCCAGGACCTGACGGGCGGTACGCGCGTTGCCGTGGCTGGCGCCGGAAGGCAGCCCCTGGAACAGGCGACGCACCGCGTCCCGGGTCTGCCGGGTCATGGTGAATCCGGCTGCTTCCGCCATGCTGGCGACGATCGTGGCCAACTCGTCGACCGTGTAGTCGGCGAATCGCACGTGGCGGGCGAACCGCGACGCGAGCCCGGGGTTCGCGCGCAGGAAGCGGTTCATCTCCTGGGGGTAGCCGGCGACGATGACCACGATGTCGTCGCGGTGGTCTTCCATCAGCTTGACCAGCGTGTCGATTGCTTCCCGCCCGAAGTCGGTGGGTGCGCCCGGGGGCACCAGCGCGTACGCCTCGTCGATGAACAGCACACCGCCCCGGGCGCGCTCGAACATCGCCCGGGTGCGCTGGGCGGTCTGTCCCACGTACTCGGCGACCAGGTCGGCGCGGGACGCCTCGATGAGCTGGCCGGTGCGCAGTGCGCCCAGCGATGCCAGCAGCCGGCCGAAAAGCCGTGCGACAGTGGTCTTGCCGGTGCCGGGCGGGCCGGAGAAGACGAGGTGCCGGCCGATGGTCGGTACCGGGAGGCCGGCCTGTTTACGCAAGCGTGCCGACTCGATCAGGTTGACGATGTTGCCGACCTCGGCCTTGACCGCGGGCAGTCCGACCATGGCGTGCAGTTGTTCGAGCAGTCCCGACAGTTCTGCACGGCCGGCTGCCGCTCCGGGGCCCACCGGCGCCGGGGCATCCTCGGGCAGCAGCTGGACGAGCGCGGCGTGGCCGGCGTCGGGGTCGGCTGCGAGCCGCTGCGCCTGTCGCGACACCATGTCCTCGAAAACCTGCCGGGCCAGTCGGGCGTTGCCGAAGTTGGCGTCGCGGACCACGGTGGCGAAGTACGCCGTCAAGGCGTCCCGCGTCCCGTACTCCAGGGTGAACTGATGCCGGCTGCACAGGCCCTGGATGATCGTGACCAGCTCTTCGTCGGAGTACGACGCGAACGTGACCTGCTTGGCGAACCGCGAGCCCAGTCCCGGATTGGAGTCGAGGAACTTCGCCATGTCCCCGGCATAGCCGGCGACGATGACCACGATGTCGTCGCGGTGGTCCTCCATCAGCTTGACCAGCGTGTCGATCGCTTCCTTGCCGAAGTCCGGGCCGTCCCCGCCGGACTGGCTCAGCGCGTACGCCTCATCGATGAAGAGTAGTCCGCCGAGTGCCTTCTCGAAGACCGCCCCGGTCTTGATGGCTGTCTGTCCGATGTACTGCCCGACCAGGTCGGCGCGCGCCACCTCGATCATCTGCCCGGTCCGTAGGGTGCCCAGCGCGGCCAGGATCCGGCTGTAGAGGCGCGCCACCGTGGTCTTACCGGTGCCGGGTGGGCCGAGGAAGACGAGGTGCCGGCTCATCGGCGGGCTGGGCAACCCGGCCTCGCGCCGCCGCTGCACCAGCATGTTGAGGTTGACCAACGAGGTGACCTGCTCCTTGACGCCGGCCAGTCCGACCAGGGCGCGCAACTCGTTGAGCAGGACCGAGACGTTTTCCTCGACCGGTTCGGCGTCGGCGTCCGGTTCCGCGTCGCCGGTCCCAGTCCCGGCCCCGGTCGGGGACGGCTGGCTCCCGCTGTCGAGTTCGCGGGGGAATCCGGGGCGTGGTTCGGCCGGCTCGTCGACCGTGGCGTTCGGCGCGTCGTCGCGGCGGATGTCCTGGCCGGTGTTGCCGCGTACCCGGCAGTCGCGCAGCGCGACCGGTTCGGTGGTCGACACCGTCACGCCGTCGCCGGTGTTCCCGAAGATCTCGCAGCCGGTGAGGTTGCCCCGGGATCCCTCGACGAAGAGCACACCGCTGGTGCCGCAACCGTGTACCCGACTGCGATCCATGGATATGGTGCCGCCGCGTTCGACCTCCACGCCGGGACCGGCCGAGTCGGCGACGACGCAGGCGTCCAGAGTGGCCGCCGCGCCGGCCTGGACGCGTACCCCCACGCGGCCGCTCTCGCGCAGGCTGCACCCGGTCAGTCGGGGACTGCCGCCCTCGGCTACGACCATCGCCTGGCTGGCCCCCACCACCTCGCACTCATCGAGGTGCGGTGTGGCCCCGTCGGCGACGTGCAGGCCCGTGCCCTGCACCGCGCCGACAGCGCACTGGGTGAGGGACGGCGCGGCCGAGCTGCTGATGAAGATGCCGATGTCGGCGCCGTCGAGGACGGTGCACCGGACGAGCCGGGTGCTGCTGCGCTGTTCCACCGCGATGCCCGGCCCGGTGGTGCCACTGATCTGACAGTCCTCGATCGTGCCGCGGCCGCCGTCGGTGGCACAGACGCCGTTGCCGCCCGCGCGGGCCATCGTGCAGGAGCGAATCGTTGGGTCGGCGTTTCCGCTGATCACTACGGCGGAGCTGGCGAAGTCGCTGAGCTCGCTTTTCTGCACGATGCCCGTCGAGCCGCCGACGAACACCAGCCCGGCACCGACCGTGTTGCTGATCCGACAGCTCGTGACGGTCAGGTCGCCGCCCTCGTGTGCCAGCGCGGCGACCAGGGACTCGGCTTCGATGGCGCAGTCCTGCAGGTGCAGGCGCGACCCGGCGACCGCGACAGCCGGATTCTGCCCGTCGGCATGACTCAGCACCAGACCGCGCAGTGTCGCCGAACCCGAGCGCATGGTGACGCCGGTGCCGTCCCCGGGAAGCTCCACCCGCACCGTACGCGAAGCACGCGCGGCGACAGTGACACCGTCAGGCAGATCGAGTGGCTCCCGATAGACCCCGTCCTCTACCAGGATCACCGCACCAGGGCCGGCGTCCCGCAACGCCGCAGCGATGGTGCGGTACGCGTCCGGCTGATGCGGCGCGACCAGCAGGGCGTCGGTGGTGTCGAGCTCATCGACGGTGCTGACCTCGGTCACGGTGCACTCCAGGAGGACGGCCGGCCGCCGGCCGGGGCAACCCGGTGAGCGACCTGGTTGGTGGGCGGCCGATAGCATCCCGGCCGACGAAGGGAAAGATCGCGATGGCAGACCGGCGAGCACGGTGGATGTTGCGGGCCGCGGTGGTGGCGCTGGCGCTGGGGTGGGCAGGCGCGTCTGTCGGCGGCACAGCGCAGGCCGCCGACGGGCCCCCGCAGCGACCCGCCGTGACGGCAGACAACGGTTGTGCGCCCGGATCCCCGGTCATCCACCGCGAACGCACCTGGGCGCAGGGCCGGCTCGCGCCGGAACGAATCTGGCCGCTGTCGACCGGCGCCGGGGTGACGGTCGCGGTGCTGGACACGGGAATCAGTGAGCGCGCCCCCGCGTTGCGGGACGCCGTGTTGCCCGCCGTCGACAGCACCAAGGAGTCGGTGCAGGACGGTGACTGCATCGGTTCCGGAACGTTCCTGGCCGGCATCATCGCCGCCCGGCCGGCGCCGGACGTCGCGTTCACCGGTCTCGCTCCGCAAGCGGCACTGCTCCCGGTACGGGTTGCCAGTGACCGGGACGACATCGGGGCGAACGTGCTCGCCGCGGGCATCCGGGCTGCTGTGGACGGCAAGGCGAAAGTCATCGCGGTGGGGCAGAGCGCCGCAGCTGGCAGTGACGAACTGCGTGCGGCGGTCGTCGAGGCCACGCAGGCCGGCGTACTGATCATCGCCGGTGTCGACAGTGACCGACCCGCCTACCCGGCCGCCTATCCCGAAGTGCTGGCAGTCGCCCCGCTGGACCGTGCGGCCGGCGCCGCCGGCAGCGCACCTGCCGGGCGGGTCGATCTGGTGGCACCCGGCGAAGAGGTGGTGAGTATCGCGACCACCGGACGCGGGCATTTCTTCGACAGCGGGCCGGCGGTCGCGGTGGCGTTCGTGGCCGGAGCTGCCGCGCTGGTCCGCGGCTACCACCCGGAGTTGGATCCCGTACAGGTCAAGAAGCGCTTGCTGGGCACCGCCGACGCTCCCGGCCGCCGGCCGTTGCCCGACCCCGCGCAGGGGTACGGGGTGGTGGACCCGTACGCCGCGGTGACCGCCGTCGTGGCCGAGGACCTGGGCAACGGTCCACCGCCTCCGGTGGCGACGGCCCGCCCCGCCCGCCCGGCGCAGCCCGACCTGCGACCGGCGCGACTGGCGTACGCCGCCGCCGGCGGGACGTTCGTGCTGGTCGCCGCCGCGGCTCTCGCGAGCTGGCTGCTCGTTCAACGCCGCCGCCGGGACGCCGATGCTCAACCCGGGCCGTCCGCGGGCGGTGCCTCCGACGAGGTGCGGGAGGCGCTGAGCTCGGCCAGGTAGCCGGTCTGGAGCAGCTGCACCCCCCGGCGGGTAGCCAGTTGCGCGCGGCCGGGCGGCAGGATCCGGCCCTTGATCGAGCTGCTCGACGGGGTCTGCAGCGGCGGGCAGGACAACATCAGGTCGGGCACGTTCAACTCGTCCAGCTTGCGCAGTGCGGGGTCCATCGCCGCACGTCCGGCACCGGCCGCACCCCGGGCCAGCACCACGTGCAAGCCGATGTCGGCACCGTACGGAAGCATCTCCAGCAGTGGTTCCAGGACGCTCGACATCGAGGAGGCGACGAGGTCGTAGTCGTCGAGCAGGATGAAGAGCTTGATGCCGGACCACCAGTCCCGCCGGCGCAGCTGCTCGGGCGTGACGTCCGGGCCGGGGAGGCGGTCGCGCATCGCCGGTGCCAGGTTGGCGATCAGGTCGCGCGCCGCGGGTGCTGTCACGGCGTAGCCCAGCCGGTACGCCTCGGGTATCCAGTCCACCAGCGTGCGGCGCAGGTCGACCAGCGCGATCTGCGCCTCGGCGGGACCGTACCGTCGGATGATGGCCTCGGCTGCCAGACGCAGCACGTTGCTCTTGCCGCTCTCCGAGTCGCCGAGGACGGTCAGGTGGGCCTGGTCGGCGAAGTCGTGCCAGAACGGCGCGAGGGACCCCTCGGTGACACCCAGCGCCATCCGCAGGTCGCCCTCCGGCGCCGGGAGCTGGGCAGCGGCCAGCTCGTCGGGCAACACCTGCAGGCGTGGCGCGGCCGGGCCGGTCCAGGCGTCACCGACCGCCTGGACCAGCTCCGCCACGGCGTCGGTGAGGTCTTCGGTGTCGGCCAGGCCGTCGATGCGCGGCAGGGCCGCCAGGAAGTGCAGCTTCTCCGGGGTGAGTCCGCGACCGGCCGCCGTGGGCACGGTCGCGGCCGCGCGGATGTCGATGGACGAGTCGATGGCCTCGCCGAGCCGGAGCTCCAGTTTGGTGCCGAGCTGGTCCCGGACGCTCAGATGGATGTCGTTCCAGCGTGCGGCGGCGGCCACCAGGTGCACGCCGTAACTGAGCCCCCGCGCGGCGATCTGCCGGATCTGTTCCTCCTGCCGGTCGAACTCCTGGCGCAGGGTGGCCCAGCCGTCGACGACGAGGAAGACGTCGCCGTACGGATCGCCGTCGAACTTGCCCTGGCGCCGGAGCGTCCGATAGGTGGACATGCCGTCGATGGCGTGCGCGGCGAAGGTGCGTTCCCGCTCGGCCAGCATCTCGAGGACGTCGGTGACGATCCGCCCGATCCGGTCGGCCTCGGTGCGGGCGGCGACGGCGCCGACGTGCGGCAGGCCGGCCAACCGGGTCAGGGCGCCACCGCCGAAGTCGAGGCAGTAGAACTGCACCTCGCGCGGGCTGTTGTGCAAGGCCAACGACGTGATCAGGGTACGCAGCAGGGTGCTCTTCCCGCTCTGCGGCGCCCCGGCGATACCGACGTGACCACCCATGGCGGTGAGGTCCGCGGTGAGGAGTTCACGCCGCTGCTCCAACGGGCGGTCGACGACACCGAGCGGCACGACGAGCGAGTTGCGCCGCTCGGCGTAGGTGGGCCGCAGCCCGTACCGGCGGTCAGGCAGCAGCGGCGGCATGAGCTGGTCCAACGTGGGCGATTCGGCCAGCGGTGGCAGCCACACCTGGTGCGCGGGCGCACTCTGGCCGCGAAGCCGGTCGATCAGCACCCGCATCACCGAGCGGCTCGCCGGGCCTTCGTCGGCATCCTGCGGGTCGGCTGCCGCCGCCGCGGCCTCGTCGACCGGCGGCTGCCCGCCGAGTTCCGCCAGCGCCGCGTGCAGGTCCGCGTCGTCGGCCGTCACGGTGGGCGCGGCGACGTACTCCACCACACCCGTGGCCCGTTCGGTCGACGTCTCGGTGCGCGCCCCGGCGGGCGGACGATAAGCCCCGGACACGTACGCCGCCTTGAACCGCACCATCGACGACACATCCAGCCGGACATAGCCGTTGCCGGGAGCGGACGGCAGCTCGTAGGCGTCGGGCACGCCCAGCACCGACCGGCTCTCCATCGCGGAGAAGGTCCGCAGACCGATCCGGTACGACAGGTGGGTCTCCAGCTGGTGCATGCGCCCGTCGTCGAGCCGCTGCGACGCGAGCAGCAGGTGCACCCCGAGCGAGCGGCCCAGCCGGCCGATCATGACGAACAGTTCCATGAAGTCCGGGTACGCCGCCAGCAGCTCGCTGAACTCGTCGACCACCACGAACAGCGACGGCAGCGGATCCAGTTGTACGCCGTTTGCGCGGGCCTGGGTGTAGTCGCGTACGGACGCGTAGTTGCCCGCACTGCGCAGCAGTTCCTGGCGGCGGATCAACTCGCCGCGCAGTGCGTCGTACATGCGGGCGACCAACGGCAGCTCGTCGGCGAGGTTCGTGATGACGGCCGAGGTGTGCGGCAGGTCCTCGAAGCCGAGAAAGGTGGCGCCGCCCTTGAAGTCGGTGAGGACGAAGTTGAGTGTCTCCGACGAGTGGGTCACGGCCAGGGCCAGCACCAACGTACGCAGCAGCTCGCTCTTGCCCGAACCGGTCGCCCCGATCAGCATGCCGTGCGGTCCGGAGCCGCCCTGTGCCGACTCCTTGATGTCCAACTCGACCGGCGTACCGTCGGGGGTGATCCCGATCGGCACCCGTAGCCGTTCGGCCGGGCCGCGCGAAGCCCATTCCGCGGTGACGTCGAACGTCGCCGCGTCGCCCAGCCGGAGCAGGCTGGCGAGGTCGAAGGTGGTGGCTGTGGACTCGGGCGCTTCGGAATTCCCCGAGGTGCGGAACGGCGCGATGATCTTGGACAGGGCGCGGGCCTGCGGCACGGCCAACCGGTCCGGCCGGCCCAACCGGGTCCGTGACTCCACGCCAGTGCCACGCTCCCGGACCATGGTCAGGTCGTCCGCGGCCACCTGCAGACGCAGTAGGTCCGGCCCGGACACCCAGGGCAGCCCGCCGGTCACGTCGATGAGCACGGCGGTCCGGTAGCCGGCGCCCGTGAACCGGTTGCCCTGCGGCAGCCGCCCACCGTCGAGCACGACCACCACGAACGGTTCCTCGCGGCTGGGCACGGTCCCCGCCTGGAAGCGATTGCGGCCGGTGAAGTCCTCACCGAGCAGCCGGTCCAGCTCGTCGAGCCCGGTGCAGAACAGTCGAGCGGGCCCGGCACTGTCGCGGTCCGTGGCGTGCAACGCGTGCGGCAGCCACTTCGCCCACTCCCAGTCGGCACGCCCGGCGTCGTCGGCACAGATCACCAAGGTCAGCTCGTCCGGCGCGTGGAACGTGGCGAGCTGGGCGACAAGTGCGCGCGTCATGTCGCGGGCCACGGCCACGTCACCTTGCATGGTGATCGCCCGGAACCCGCGCAGATACAGAGTGACCGGCAGATCCGCCACGGTGGTGTAGGCCCGGATGAACCGGCGCAGCGCGTGCGCGGTCAGCGGATCGAGGTCCTCCACCGGGCGGCTCTGCACGGGCGCGATCCGCAACGACATCCGCTGCTCGCCGAGCGCCACCCGTACCTCGGCGAAGTCCTCGTGGTTGGCCCGCCGCTCCCACAGCCGGTCCGTCATGGCCAGCGGCCACAGCCCGTCCGGCGCCGGGTTGCTCCAGGCCAGCGCCCGATGCTGCTGCTCGACGGCGCGCCGGGTCGAGCGCCGCAGCTGGCTCAGGTAACGCAGGTAGTCGCGGCGCTCACCGCGGGTGCGGAACTTGCGCTCGGTGGCGTGCTGCATGACCTGGCCGACGAGCATCATCAGCATCGACACCATCATCAGCCCGGCCGTCAGGTACATCATGCCGCCGGTGCTGGGGCCGACGAACATCAACACCATGGCGCTGGACGCGATGGCCATGGGTATGTACGTCAACGCCGATGCGAGGTTGCCGGAGGATGCCTCGGGCAACGCGGGCGGCTCCTGCAAAACCAGCTCACCCTGCGGCGCCTCCGGGCCGCGGCGGCGCGGCACCCGCCGGAACATGACCGTACTCATGCTGGTCCCTTCTCGTCGGCTTCGCCAGTGGATGGTCGCTGGGGGCAGTAGCCGATCGCGTCGGAATCGCCGCTCACTACGCGGGCGCCGACAGTACACAGCGAATGCGATTCCGTGCAGGCGGGCTGGCACCCCTCGCACTCCGCTGTCGATAGATTGCGGAGAGCGTCCAGTGAGTACTCCCGGCTATCCGGTCGAGACCCTAGGTCATCATGCTGAGCAGGCTCCTTGCTGCAACGCAAAGGTTTCGTAAAGCCGCCTTCCCCACCGATGCATCGTCCTGCTGGAATGTCTGGCGGGCCGGCATGGACGGCACCCGTCTCCGTGAATCGAAGGGTGGCATCGTGGGGCAACCAATGACGAATACCGATATCAAGGAGCAGCAGGCGCTTGCCGAGGCACACGACGCGACCGGGCAGCGGCTGCGGACGGTGTCAGACGACTTGCAGCCCAAGGGGACCGAGCTCCGGACCGCGGTATGGGGCGCGCACAGCCCGGGACTCTCTGCCGCGGTAGAGCAACTGGTCACCGACTTCAACGAGGCCATCCAGGCGTTCAACATGCTCGGAGAAAAGCTGAAGAACAAGGCCGTGGCGAACGCCCAGCTCAACAACTCGAACGCGGACAGGGTGCGCGAGTACACCGTTCGACTCAACAACTGACCGATGCTCTTGACGAAAGGTAGACGTTCGTGACCATGCCTACTGAGGACAGTATCGGTTTCGACAGCGGCCGGGTCCAAGCCCTAATCCAAGAACTCGGCCGCCTCAGTAAGAAGATGAACGCGGACCTGAACGAATTTGAGAGAGAAGCCAATTCTCGGGTGAAGAACCAGTCCGGGGAAACCTGGACGCAGTATTCGAGATACCAGGAGGAATGGGACAAGCGGATTCTCAGCATCGACGAGAACATCAAGGGACTCACCCCGCTGGTCGACGACATCGCGCAGGAGATCAAACGCCGCGACCAGCAGGGTCTGGGCTGAGATGACGCAGCCGACGGTCAACTGGGACACCGCCCTCATCGCCAAACTCAGCGGCGATATGCGCCTGACGGGCAGCAAGCTCAAGAGTTCCTTCGGGGCCACCAACATCGCCAACCCACCTCAGGACATCAAGGCGGGAAAGACGGCGTCGGCGGTCAGCCTCACGGCGGCGATCAACACTCTCTACCGGCGAGTGGGCGCCGAGGAGGCCAAGTTCGCCGACCTGCTGGAAACATTGTCAGGCGACATGATGGATGGTGTTGCCCGGATCTCCAAGGCGAACGCCGAGAACCAGGATCGCACCGAGGAATTTCTCAAGCAGCTTCGCGACACGCTGAACCTGTACCAGTCGGGTGGGTCCACTCCGCCTAAGTAAAGACCGCGGCTTGCCCACCATCGGCGACCGGCGCTATCTGAACGGCACGATCGAAGGGGGATGGAGCAGATGGCCGACTGGTGGGAAAACACCCTCGCGCTGACCACCGAAGGACCCGTCAAGAAGGACGGACAACGCTGGGCCCTGCTCCAGGCGCAGTGGATAACGGCACAGGCGAACCGTTCGGGTTCCGGCGGGGGGTATCCCCGAGGAGCCGGAAACTACGGTGTGGGCCGAATGGATGCCGCAGAACCGGGTACCGGTACGGTCAGCTTCTCCATCAAGCCGAGCGAACAGGTGCTCGCTGCCGAGACGGAGTTCCGCAAACTGAAGGACGACTTCCTCGCGGCGCTACAGGACCAGAACATCTTCAACCCGTTGGTCATCAAACAGATCGCGGGCTTCGTCGGTAACTGGAAAACGGCACTGGACACCGCCAGCGGCAGCCTCAACGGGCTGAACTGGACCGACGATCAGTGGGTCGGCACGGCCGCGGAGCAGACCCTTGAACTGAAGGTGAACATCGCCGCCGGGATGAACAAGGTGTCGGCGGAGCTGGGCGGTGGCCTCACCGCCAAGCCGGTGGCGGAAAGCCTCACTGACGTCGCCACCGCGATGGAGACCTTCCGCACCAATGTGCGGAGCAGCTTCGACAATTGGCTGCAGCAGCCGAACTCGTCGGTAGCCACCGCCATCCAGAACGCCGCGGCGGCTGGCGTCATCGCTTCCCAAGCGGATGTCACAACCGTCGCGTTGGAGGCCAAGAAGCTTTACAACTACGAACTGGTGAAACTGGACAATTCCATTGATCAGGCGTCACAGCAACTCGACAGCGTCTTCCAAGCGGCGACGGCGAACCTGCCCTCGATGCCGGGTACCTACCTGGATCCGCTCGAAGTAAATGTTCCGGACCTCCCCGCGACGGACGGTGCGGACTTGCCCGGCGGTGTCGACGGCGCCCTGCCAGGAGGCGAGGACTCGCTACTGACCGCCGGCTCCGGCGGGGCGGAGACCGGCCTCGGCGGCGGCATGGAAGCGTTCGACGCTGGCGGCGGCACCGGCGGGCTGGACCTCGGCGGCGACGCCGGCGCGGGCGGCGGGCTGGACGCCGGCGGCGGTACAGCTGCGATGGATCTCGGCGGTGGCACGGGCGGACTGGATGTCGGGGGCGGCACGCTTGGAGCCAGCGCAGCCTTCGACGCCGGCGGCGGCACCAACGGGCTCGGACTCGATGACTATGCCGCGCAATACCGAGCCTTCGGGGCAGTAGACCCCGCACCCCTGCCCTTCACCACCGGAGGTGGCCTGCCGGCAGGAACAGACTTCGGCGGCGATGCAGGCTCCGGCCCGTACTCGCCCTACGTGCCCACGGCCTATACCGGATCGGCGGCTTCCGGCCTCGGCGGCTCAGGTGGCACGACAAGCAGTCGTTTCACCACCGGCGGCGGTCTTCCCGGCCTAGGCGGCGGAGGCGGCGGTCTCGCCGGTGGAGGCGGTGGTCTCCCCGGCAGCGGAGGCGGCGGGGCCGGCGGCATCGCTCGCGGGGCTGAGAGCATGCGGAGCATCATCGGCAACACGGCCGCCGGCACTGGCAACGGATCCGGCATGCCGATGTATCCGCCCATGGCCGGTGGCATGGGCGCCGGCAGTGGGCAAGGCGGCAACAAAGAGCGCGAGCGCACCACCTGGCTTGCTGAGGACAGCGAAGTGTGGGGCACCGAGCCCGGGGCGGTTCCCGGCTCGGTAGGCCGGCCGGCCGGTGCCGGCGCCAGCGCCGCGGAATACGAGACCTTCGACGACTCGTCCGACCAGCAGCAGGGCGGCCGGGGCCATCGCGGCGGCCGGGCCCGCGCCTGATCCGTGACCTGCTGCGACCGTACGGAGGAAGTGTCATGCCTGACCAAGTGAATGTCGATCCGCAGGCGATGGCGCGCCTTGGCGAACACATCGCCAAAATGGCGAAGGTTGCCGACCAATACGGGACCCGGGCCGACGACATCTACGCCCGGTTCGTGCAGGGCGTCGGCAATGAGGGCAAGGGCGACGACATCACCGCCGAACTGGTGAAGAGTCTCGTGCGCATCAAGAAGGCCGCGAAGTATCTGCACGACCTCAACAAGCTCGGCGACAACCAGAGCGACGGCACCATCGGCGCCGCGAAGCGATTCGACCGTACGGATCAGGAGAACGCCGAGGCCGCGACCACCTTCAGCAACAGTCTCGGGCGGCGGTGACGCCATGGGTATGCAGCTATCTGAGGGGCTGCGCAAGTTCCTTCAGGTAGTCACCGGTGAGGAATGGCCGGTCGCCGACGAGGATGTGCTCTTCGATACGGCGGTGCTGACCAAAGAGCTGGCCGCCGACATCGCCGGAACTCTCAGCCAGCTGGCTACCGAGGCGACTCAGATGGCCGGCCGGCACAACGGGCGCACCGCGGCCGAGCTCGTCAGGATCCTGATGGCGTACACCAGCAAGCCGCCGCAGTACTTCGACAAGCTCACCACCGACCTGAACACCATCGCCGCCGACGCCCGCAAGGCCGGCACGATGGTGCAATACCTGAAACGCATCATCATCGGCCAGGTCATCATCCTGGTCGCCACTTTTGCGTACGTGGTCGCCACGAGCTGGTTCAACCCGGCTGCTCCCGCGCAGTTCGCCGCACAGCGCACGATCAGCCAGATCATCATCCGCTTCGCCAAGGGCCTGCTCAAGCAGCTCCTCCAGCAACTCGTGCTGCAGGTCGGGCTGGACGCCGCGGTACAGATCAGCCAGTTCGCCACCGGTGACCGCGACAAATGGGACACGGACCTCACCAGGGACGCGGCCGGGTCGGCCGCCACCGGTGTGGCAACCGGCGTGGTGCTGGGCGCCGGCCGCGGCGCTCTGAACAACAAGTTCAAGCTGGACAAGGGCTTGGGTGGCGCGGTCGCCGACGTGGCTGAAGGCGGATTGCACGAGTACCTGTCCGAAGGCATGTACTCCCTTCTCCGGGACGGCAAGTTCGAGTCCAACCCGTTCGCCTTCACGGCCGGCATGTTCGACAGCGCGGTCGAGATGGGTGGTCACGCTCTCGGCAGCAAACTCCGCAAGGACCGGTCCACCGACGGGGGCGCCGACACCGCGGACAGCGGACCGGCAGCGGATGCGACCCCGCCCAGCTCATCGCCGCTCAGCGCCTTGAACCTGGCGGCCGGCCCGACCTCGACCGGCGGTCCGGCCTCGAGTGGCGGTCCGGCCTCGAGTGGCGGTCCGGCCTCGAGTGGCGGTCCGGCCTCGAGTGGCGGTCCGGCCTCGAGTGGCGGCTCGGCCTCGGGCGGCGGCCCGAGCTCGGTTAGCGGCGCTGCCCCCACGGGTAACGGTGGGCCGACCGGCGACACCACACCGACCACCAGCCGAACAGTCAACGACCCCGGCCCCAGGCATGGCGGTGCGGCCGTTCCGACAGGAGGCTCGACCAACGGGTCGACAGCCGGGTCGCCGAGCGGGTCGACGGGTGGGTCCTCGGGTGGCACGTCGAGCGGATCGTCGGGTGGGTCACCACAACGCGGTGATGGCGGTGGTCACGATGCCTTCGAAACCGGTGGCGCACGCACGGCTGGCGACACTGCGGGCGCGGGCGTGCATGCCGGCCCTTCGCAGCCGGATGTCGGCCGGTCGGATCTGAGCCACGGTGTCCCGTCCGAGCCCCGCGCGCCGCTTGACCGGTCATACTCCATCGGCCAGGACTCCAGCGCCGGCATCGTCGGTACTTCCCCCGGTCCGGCAGCCGGAACCGAGCAGACCGGCGTGCCGGCCTCGACCAGTGTGCACACTGAGAAACCGGCCGGTCCGGCGCAACCGCTGCTTACAGCAGCCGCTCCGGCGCAATCGACTGCTGTAGCCCCCGCTCCGGCGCAATCGACTGCTGTAGCCCCCGCTCCGGCGCAATCGACTGCTGTAGCCCCCGCTCCGGGGCAACCGACTCCTGTCGCGCCCGCTCCGGTGCAACCGGTGGCAGTGACAGCCAGCGACGTAAGGACCGATGGCGGTTTCGCAAGCAGTGGTGGCAGTGTCGAGCCGACGGGCGGCGGGACGGTCGTCAGCCCGGTGGGCGGGCCGGTCGGGTGGGCCACCCCGCCCGGCGGCGGGCAGACCGGCACCACGGAACCGTCCGGCCCGACCGGGGGACGACTCGTCGGCGCCGAAGGGTCGCGCCCGGCCGCCCGGATTAGTCCAGCTCCCGCGCGGCCACCGGCCGAAGCTTCGTTGACTGTCCCTGCGCGGCCACCAGGCGATGCCCCGCTGACCGTGCCCGAGATGCTCGAACGGGCCAGCAACCTGCGGAGCGACCGGCAAGCGCCGCGTAGAGGCCGCACTTCGGACGGACCCGGGCGTACGCAAAGCCCGGCCGCTTCAGATGCGGCCAGGCCGGCGGCTGCGGATGTGGTCAGGCCTGGGGCTGCGGATGTGGTCAGGCCTGGGGCTGCGGATGTGGTCAGGCCGGCGGTTCCGGATGTGGTCAGGCCAGTGGTTCCGGATGCGACAGGGCCTGCGGTTCCGGATGTGGCGCGGTTGGGGGCGCTGGTCGAAGAGGTGGCTGCGTCCGACAGGGCGTACGGGCCGCAGGCATGTGTGACTTTGTTGGACGGGTTGCGGGCTGGTCTGTACCCGCGTCCGGATTTGCGCGCACCGGTGACCGGACCGGGGCGGGCCGCGTCGGTGGTGGACGACTCCGTGCTGGGCGGGCGCCCGGAGGATGCGTTGGCGCGCGACCTGGGTGCCGGACGGTCCGGATGGCAGCGGGTGTCGTCCTGGCAGACTGTGGAGGACGCGGTGCGGCGGGCCGGGCCGGGTGCTTCGGCGTTCGTGCTGATGGGACGCCCGGACGGCCGGATCGGGCACGGCTTTGCTATCCATCACACCAGCGATGCCGGTGTGCAGTGGGTGGAACCGCAGGCCGAGCCCGGGCGCCGGCTGACACCGTCGGGGCAGCGGTCGGACAGTGCGGCGGCATGGACGACCCGGGGTGGCGAGAGTGCGGAGTCCGCGGTAGCGGCACGGGCGATCGTCGTCGACGGCAACGGCCGGGCCATGTCGGATGCGTTCACTCCCGCCGTGGAATCGGCGTCGACGGCGCGGGCGGTGGTCGACCGGCCGACAGATCCACGGCACGGCGCGCTCGACCCGAATGCCGGGGTCGATCTGTCGGAGCTCCTGACTCCCCGCCGGCCGGGCACCGCGCCGGCGACCGGGTTGGTGATTTATCCGCCCGGCTCGTACGCGGTGGGGCAGGACGCGGGCGACCGGGGGCCGCACTTCGTCATGCAGGCGGACAAGGCGCAGGTGGTGGTCGGTGACGGCACCGGGCGGGGCCCGGCGGGGATCCCGGACACCGTCCGCTATCCGACCCACCCCGTAGACCCGACGCAGGCGTCCCTGCAGGTCGCTCCGGATCGCTCACTAGCCGTGCACGTCGCGCCGAAAGCCACGGAAGGGTCGGAGGTCTCGACAGCCTCGGAAGCCAAGGAGTTCTACGCCGTACCCGAGGTCGTGACGAAGGCAAATGCGGCGTTGGCGGCCGTGGGTAGTCCGGTTCGATTGCGCAGCGGAGGCCGGTTCGTGTCGGTGGACGGCACGAAGCTCTACCGCACGCAGCCGACGATCGTGGGCCGAGAAAGCCCCAGCGGCGTCGAGGAGTTCGTGCCCCTGGGCACCAGTTCGTGCGTGACGGTGACGGGCAGGGTCATGAACTCCGCCAACAGCAAGGATTCGAGGGCCCTGCTGGGTAACGACGTCGGTCCGTCGGACGGACGGCGGGCGATGAACATCAGCTTCAAGATCACCCCCAATGCCACCTCGGATGCCGGTGTGGAGCGTCTCGCCACGGAGCTGGCCGGCCACAGCACTGACTCGTTGTCCGTTGCGGACGCCGTTCAGGCGGCCCACAAACAGGATCGCGTCGTCGACGACAAAGGTCGCCGGTATGGCGAGGCGCTGCGCGATGGCAAGCTGCGGGAGACCGCCTACCGGCTGGGTATCAACGAATTCGCCGCTCCCCGGACTGGTGAGGGCTATGCGACATTCAGTATCGCCGCCCGGGACGAACGCGATCACTCAGTCGGTGAAGCCGTCGATCGGGGCGACAACGCCTGGGGCTATCACTTCGCACCGGTCGTCGCGGAGTCGCTCGACGGATCGACCCGGGTGACGCTGGAGAATTACAGCCGCGACCTGGGCGAGTTCATGCAGGGCGCTCTCTACGAGAGACTCCGAGCACGCGCCAGCAGGGACGGCAAGACATTCCCCCCGCTTACCGAGCGCGACGACCTGGCGACGGCCCAGACGAAGCTCGACCGCATCTTGTCCTATCTGAGCACGGATCCGGAGGCTAAGAAGGACGGTGCCAAAGCGCGAATCAAGATCAAGAACGACTTTGAGGCGCATACCGAGCAGGCATGGTTCTTCCGGGTCTACAGCGATTCTCCCGGTCATAATTTCCACGAGCAGCAGGCTGCCTCAGGATTTTTCAACAACCCGTTGACCGTACGGGTTGGCCGGCACGAAACGGCCGCACCGACCGGGCAGGGCGGTCGCGGACCTGGCGAGTTCACGGCGCCGGATGCGGCGAGGTTGGGTGCGCTGGTCGACGAGATTGCCGCGTCCGAGCTGGCGCGCGGGCCGCAAGCGTGTGTCACGTTGCTGGATGGTCTGCGCACCGGGCTGTATCCGCGCCCGGACCTGCGTACCCCTGGGCCGGGCCGGACAGCCTCGGTGGTGGACGACTCGGTCCTGGGTGGACGGCCGGAGGATGCTCTCGCCCGGGACCTGGGCGCCGGGCGGGCGGGATGGCAGCGGGTGCCGTCCTGGTCGGCCGTCGAGGACGCCGTCCGACATGCGGGGCCGGGCGCTTCGGCGTTCGTGCTGATGGGCCGCCCCGACGGCCGGATCGGGCACGGCTTTGCCCTCCACCACACCAGCGACGCCGGCGTCCAATGGGTCGAACCACAGGCCGAGCCGGGCCACCGGCTGACGCCGTCCGGCCAGCGACCGGCCGACCCGACCGCGTGGATGCGACAAGGCGGCGACATCGCGGAGTCCGCGGTGTCGGCGCGGGCAATCGTCGTCGACAGCACGGGTCGGGTTCTTCCGGACGCGTTCACCCCCACTGTGGAATCGGCCTCGACGGCACGTGCGTCGGTGGACCGGCCGACGGATTCACGGCACGGTGCTTTCGAGCCGCAGTCGAAGGCTGTACGGGTCAGCGGCAGCTCGTCGACGGCGGTTCTTCCCGGTAACGGCAGCTCCTCGGCAGGGGCTGTTGCCGGCGGCGGCAGGTCGTCGGCAGGGGCTGTTACCGGCGGCGGCAGGTCGTCGGCGGAGGCGCCGGCGGTGTCGGTTCAATGGGAGGACGGGCGGATCGCCGACGCCACTGTGGGGATCCAGCGGCCCCGGCCTGCGTTCACCAGGGCCGGGGGCGGGGCTGCCGAGGGCGACCACGTGACGCCGTGGGACGTGATGCGCCGGCTGGTCCGGAACATCGTCGTCGGCCGTACGCCCGCGGAGGCGGTGACCGGCCTCGCCGAGTTCGTCGCCGGCCTCGAACAGCTGAGCAATCCGGTGCGGAAGGCGATCGAAGGCACGAATCCTGAACCCGGCGCCGCCGAGCGGGGTGACGATGCCGCCGGGCAGGACATCCTGCGCGAGGTGTGGCAGGCGGAGGAGGCGAAGAAGCCACCGCGGCTGCCCGGGCAGACGGAGGTCGACTGGGCGTCGGCGCGGGCCCTGCTGAATGGGCGGCTGGCCGAGGCGAGCACCGACCCGGCGGGCATGGCGGAAGCGGTCCGGGCGACGCTGAACTACGCCAACCGGTTGCCTTTCATGACCGTCTACCACCACCAGGGTTCCGCCGGGCACGGTGAGGCAGCGGACTTCCTGGACCTGGACGGCGGGGACCGTACCTCCGCTCGGTTGTGGGGTCCCAGCGACGTCGCCGCCATGCTGCGCGGCGCTCAGCTCAGCGAGGCGTCGACCCGCCCGCCCGCCGACGGTCCGGTTCGGTCGGACACCGACATGGATGTGGATCCGGCGGACGGTGATCCGCCGGTGCGGCCGGCGGAGGTCGTCGATCCGACGCGGGCCGAGCTTTTGGCCGCCATGGCTGCCCGGCACGAATGGCTGATGCGGCTGGCCTGGCCCGAGCCGGCTTTCGACCCCCGGCCGCTCGACGCCGCCGACCCCGCGCTGGTCACCAAGATCGTCGAGGTGTGGCGCAACGAGGTCGGCGCACGGACGTACGCTCTGGCTACGGACGGCTTCATCCCTCGCCAGGTGGGAGCCGACCAGTCAGGTTCTGCCGGGCGCCCCAGGCGGAACCGGCGACCGGCACTCCTCAGGGTCAGCCAGGAGGAGCAGAAGGCGGGCATCAGGAAAGCCGGGAGAATCGATCTCCTGCCGAGGCAGGACGACGCGCGCGACTCCACCGCGCGGTACGGCTGGGCACTGGTCGAGCTGGCCGGCGACCCGCACGGATGGGATCAGTCTGGCCTGCCGCCGGCGCTGCGGGACGCGATCCTCGACACCGAGGGCAGGCCAAGCGCCGATGCGGGCCGGCGGCTGCCCACTATTGCGGAGCTGACGACGCGAGCCACCGAGTTGCTGAGGCCCCCCGCGGGAACCAGCGCGGCCGACGCGGTCACTGCTGTGCGGGAACAGGTCGTCCCTACGCCCCGCAGCGTCCCTGCGCCGGACCAGGCGGACGAGCAGTTCGCCCGCGTGACGCTGCGGCCGGACGGCACGATCGAGTCCGTGCACGCCGAGCGGCCCAAACCGCCGCCGGGGCTGACCGACCAGGGCTCACACAGCACCGCCTTCGTGCAGGAAGAGCTGGCTCTCGCCGCGTTGACGGTGGGCAGCGACGTGCCGACCGCAGCGGCGAAACTGCACCGCGCGGCGCAGCACACTGCCGCGCTGGACTTGGCGGCATATCTGCCGGAGGAAAACTTTCACCGAGGCCACCCGCAGGCTCTGCTCGACGCGGCGCGCGCACTCGACACTGCCGCGACCGCCGCGCGGGAGGAACCGACGGCCGTACAGATGTCCAGGGTGGTCCGCACGTACCTCGCCTACCGCAACCTGCTTCCCTTTGCCACCACCTACGAGGGCTCTCGCAGCGGCGGCGGTGAGAGCAGGGAAGCGGCGCGGCGGGCCGACTGGACCTGCCTGGACCTCACGTCGCTCGAAGAGGTCCTCGGATCGGACCTCCGAGGCACCAGCAAGAAGGCCGCCGAGCTGCGGAAACTGGCTGTTGCAGGAAGCTCGGCAGGTCCGGTGGAGAGTCTCGTGCGGGACCGCTTCCACTCGGATCCTCCTGCTGCTGATCCGGAGGGCATCCGCGAACAGATCCGCCAGCGCCGGATAGCGGAGTACCTGCTGGCGAAGGATCACTCGAAGGTCGCCTGGACCTTCACCCCCAAGGTGGCACAGGACCTGGTCACCTCCCGGGCATGGGTCACCGACGCGGCCACGCTGTTCGGCGCGGTCCAGCCACTGCTGTCCGCGCCGCAGTCGGTGCCCGCGCTGGTCGACGCCATGGCCGCGGTGGACCTGAATCCGCCGCCGGCTGGCGGGACCGCGCCGGAGGCGCACCCCCGCAAGCGCAAGGGGTCCGACGACGGGTCCGAGCCGCCGGCCCGGAAGGCGAAGCGTACGGGCAGCTCAGCCGCAAACCACGGCGATCCAGCTGGCAGTGGTGGACCGAGCGCCGGGTTGCGGCTGGCTACCGACTCCGCGCCGGGCCCGGCAGCAACGGTGAGCCGTGGACCGGACGGGGTGTGGGTGGCGGACGGGCAGGAGCTCGTCGCCGGAGACCTACCTGGGGGCGGCCTGGCGCTGCTGACCGACGGCGAGCTGGCCGAGCTGGGCGGAAAGCCGGTGGTGCCGGACACCGACGCGCTGGCCGTGGCGGTGCACGGCGCCGGCGACCTGGTACGGGTGCCCGTACGCACCGAGCTGGGTGACGTCACCCAGCTGGGTCTGACCCCGAGCCAGCTGGCGCAGGTGCTCGCCGATCGGGTGTCGCCCGATCAGCCGGTGGCGTTGCTGGCGTGTGCGGGTGGCGCGCTGGCGGGTGGTTTCGCACAGCAACTGGCCGACAGCCTGGGCTCCAACGTGCTGGCCTGGCAGGACGACCTGGTGATCGGTGCCGGACCCGAGCCGGTCGCCGTTGGTGGACGCGCGGCGTTGCTGTTCGTGCCCGACGGCGTTGCCGGCGAGGGATGGGACACGCTCAACGATGTGACCGGCGAGGAGCTGGCCGCAGCCGACGCGACGGGCTCAGGCCGCCGCGAGCCGGTGGAGATCCACGGGTTCGGCGCCCCGATTGAGCGGGCCGGCGCCCCGATTGAGCGGGCCGGCTCCCCGACTGAGCGGGCCGGCGACTCGGCCGAGCGGCGCGGCGAGCCGGCGGCGGGGCATCGACTGGCCGGAGAGCCGGCGCTGCGGATCCCCGGCGCGGAGTACCTGTCGGCGAGCAGGGTTCCCGACGGGGTGGGCGAGGGAGTCGTCCACCGGGACATTCCCGCGGTGAAGGTCATCGCCGGGCAGCATTACGTGCCCGTCTACATCGCCGTCTTCGCCGATGCATTGCGGCCGGACGATGCACCGCCGAGGAACAAGGACGTCGGCCAGGGCCCGGACGGTCACATCGACATCCACACCGGCTCCGCCGACAGTAAGGACAACCCGTTGTGGTTGAGCTTCGGGCAGAGTTTGCGGCAGCTGAAATGGGTGGAGAAGTACGGGCTGGACGGTAAGTCCACCCCGATGATCCGCTCGTTCCTCGTGCCGCTGAAGGTCGCCAACGACATCTCCGCCGCCGCCATCACCGAACACGACGCCGGGCGGACGTCCGCGGACCTGAACGTGGACCGGCCCTTCGGCGCCAATCAGTTCGGGATTCGTGACCCCCGGTCGCTGGCGTGGTTGCGGGAACACGCGCTGCCCGGTTCGCTGCGTACGTACCTGAACGGCGCCGCCGAACACACCCGGTTCGACCCGCGGTGGGGCGACGTGCGGGACCTGAACGAACTGCGGGACCAGTACGGCGTACCCGATGAGGTTCTTCCGGATCTGCCGGTCTTCACCGACGGCAAGAAGGACTTCCTGTCGGCCGGTGCGTTCGCGGATCGAGCCGACCAACTCCAGGACGCGGCGACGGCATATCTGCGCAGTGTGCTGCTGATGGCCGAAGTCCGCGAATTTCCGGACGCGCTGGCCGCTGCCGGCGGTGCTCCGCGCCATGCCGAGGACGTCGAGCTGTTCTTCGACCGCTACGCCTCCGTCGACCTGCGGCGGGACGGCGACGAGGATCCCGCCCGACGGTACGCCGGGGACTTCCCCGAACGGGTCGACGAGTTCTTCACCAAGTACGTCATCCCGTGGGCGAACCAGGCTCGGATCGCCCAGGTGCTGCACCACGAGTTCCATGCGTTCGGCGCCGACGGCGAAACGCCCGCCCCTGCGCGGGCAGTGCCGTACCGGTTGGCCGAAGACACCGATGTGCCTGCGGGCAGTCCCGCCCCGCACGTGCCGGCACTCGGTGCCGGGCGGCAGCGCCGGTCCGCCGCGGTGGAGGTGCGCCTGGAACTGCTGGACCTGCGGAACGACATCACCGCCGCACTCGGCAAAGGCAGTCAGCTGCCACCCGCCGCGCGACGGCCGCTCGGACAGTACCGGGCGACGATCGAGCCGATCCTCAAGAACTACCCCTTCAAGCTGGGCCGCGCGGACGCCCTCTCGGATCAGGAGAGCAGCGGCCTCGCCGCCGCCGACACGGTCAGAAACACGCTGCTGGAACTCGTGGGACCCGGTGACCGGCCTCCCGTCGTCGACACCATCGCTGATCGCCTGACCCGGCTGGCCGAGCTCGGCCGGGCCCTCCAAGACTCCCGCCCGCCGGACGCGGGGTTCGCCGCCCGGATCATCGGGCGGGGCTACTACCTGCGGGCCGGCGGAGACCCGACAGCGCCGCACCGAGGGGCCGCGATCGAGGCGATCGGGCAGGCGTTGCAGGTCGGCGGCGACGAGTCGGCGCAGCGGGTGGCCGCGGAGGCGGCGAGCGGTCCGTGAGCGTCTACGGCCCGGATCTTGAACGCTGGCATGCCGTCCCTAGACTCCACCACCGACGTACGGGCGAGACAACCAGCGGGCGAAGGGCGGGCGTACACAGATGATCCGGGCTTCGTTGCGCGCGTTCGCCGCCGATGGCCGGTCGGGAGGTGCGGGTGAGTCGCCGCCGCCGGCTGTCGGCCGTGCGGTCGTCGCCGGCCCATCCGTCGTCGGCGAACCTGCTGAAGGCGTGCCGCACGTGTCGCCAGAACACGCCGCGCGCTGGTTGTGTGACGGAGCCGTCGTGGTCGGCAGCACGAGTGCGGCCGCCGACGAGCACCTGGCAGCGTGCGTCCCGGTCACTGATGATGCCGTCGCCGTCGTTGCCGGTCGGGGCGTCGACTGGGCGGTCGCGGGCGCCGAGATAGCCGCGCTCGTACCGCCTGGAGCAGCGATCTGGCTCTTCTGCGCCGACACTGCCGGCGGGCCGGCGCAGCACCTCGCCGACCTGCTCCAGGTCGAGGTCATCGCTCCGCGTGGCCGGCCGCTCTTCACCCCGCAGCGACAGGCGTTCCTCGCCGGCCCCGCCGAGCGGTTCCATCGGTTCAGGCCCGGGTCTCCCGACCGGGTACTGGGCCGTCGCTGGCCGGCGCCGAGCTGGTCCGACGAGTTGGACAGCCACTTCCCCGGCCAGCGCCCCGGTCTGCAGATCGTCGGCGTGCCGGCCGGACTGTGGCTGTGTCCGGCAGACGTCCCGCCGCCACAGGCCGCGGATCCGGCCTTCGGTATCGCCGAGGACCCGGACCGTTGCACCATCGTCGTGGGCCGGCCCGGGTCGCCGCCCCCCGACGCAGACGTCCTGATCGACGTGCTCGACGAGCTGCCGGTCGCGGTGCGCCGGTCGGTGCTGGTGGTGCCGTACGGCTGCGGCGCGGAGGTGGCGCTCACCGTCGCCGGTGGGCTGTCCCGCCGCTGGTCGACCCCCGTCGCCGCGGCCACCGGCCTGCCGATGCTGGCCGCGGGTGCCGTGCAGACCGTCGCGACGGGCGGGCTGGGCTGGCAGCCGCTGGTCGATCAGCTCGTCGTGCACTGGCCGGCCCCGCCGAAGGCCGTCGCACGAACACCGTTCCTCGAGGACTGCCTGGTCGACGAGACCGGCTGCATCCTGCTCGCCCCCGGGTGGACGGTGGCCGCCACCGCCGCCGGACTGTGGTTGCACCGGCCGCAGGACTGTCACCACGCGGCCGAAGTGTGCACCCGGCCGGCGCACCCGGAAGGATTGACCATCCAGGTCGGCGTACCGGACGAGCCGCCGCAGGGCGACGTTGTGGCGGCGCTGCGCGAGCTGGGCGACCGGCTGCCGGGCCGCTTGCTTCCGACCGTACGCATCATCGGTGTGACCGACGACGACCTGGACGCAGCCGGCCTTTCTGCGCCCAGGACCGGAACAGGCGCGGCGCCGACCGGTCGCTGGCTGTCCGACGACCTGCTGGTGGTCGGTTCGGAGGACCCCTCCTTCGAGGACGTCGCACGTCAGGTGGTTCGGGAACCCGGGTATGTCACCGTGGTGGGCGCCGGTCCGGCCGGCGACTGGGCGTGGTTGGCCGACGAGGCGCGCATCGCCGGACGACCGGTCCGGCTGGTCGCCTCCGCAGCCGCTGCCGCTGCCGTACCCCTCGCCGCCGCACTCGGCAGCGCGGTGATCGCCCCGGACGATGCGGTGGTTCTGGTGCCCGACGGCACCTGCTACGCGGTGGGGGACGGCTGGCTGCGGACCAGCCCCGACGGCACCGTGACGCCGGCCGGGAACCGGCACCCCGGCACCGACTGGGAGCAGGCCGTGGAGACCATCGCGGCCGACCACCCGATGGTCGGCCGGCTGTGGGTCGAACCGATCCCGGCAGGACTCTGGGTCTTCCCCGCCGATCCCGACGAGGACGCGCCCGACCTGGCGGATCTGGCGATCTCCGCGCCTGTGCTCGCCGGCCGGGTACTGCTCGTCGTGGGCAGTCCCGGCCGTCCCGCGCCCGAGCCGGACGACATCGTCGCCGTCGCGGAGCTCCTCCCGCAGTCGGTGCGCCGCAGGCTGGCCCTGGCACCGTACGGGTCGGATCGCCGTGGTGTCCTGGCCGCAGCACGGGATCTGGCACGCCGATGGTCGCGGCCGGTGGCGCTGGCGAGCGGCTTGCCCGTATCGACCGGCCGCTCCTGGTCCGCGGTGGTGGTGGACGAGGCGGGTGACCCGGTGTGGCAGCCCCCCGTCGCGCTGTGGACCTGCTCGGCGACCGGGCTGCCGATCCCGGTGCACGCACCGTCGTTCCTGGCCGATCTGCCGTCGACCGCCGCGGGCAGCTATCGCATCACCGACCGATGGATTCTGCATCTGAACTTGGGCGGGTTGTGGCTGGCCCCGGCCGGCACTCCGGTGGGGCCGGACCCGGAGTGGGACGCCCACCACTTCACCATCCGCGTGCACGCGGACGGGGCGGTGTCCGCCGAAGCGGAAGCCTTGGTGGCAGCGCTGATGCTCCGCCTGCCACCCGGGTTGCGGCAGCGGGTACGGGTAACGCCCGCCGGAGCCGCCACGCCGTCCCAGCTCGCCCCGCTCACTACGCCTCCGGCGCCTGCCGCACTTTCGGCGCCCACCGCGCCCACCGCGTCTGCCGTGCCTTCCGCACCTGCCGTGCCGTCAGCGCTACCCGCGCTTTCCGCGTCCTCCGCACCTGCCGTGCCGTCAGCGCTGCCCGCGCTTTCCGCGTCCTCCGCACCTGCCGTGCCGTCAGCGCTGCCCGCGTCCTCCGCGTCCTCCGCGCCATCGTCGTCGGCGTCCTCCGTGCTGAAGCTGGCCGCCGGCGCAGCAGCGGGCGGAGCGGTTGCGGGCACCGAAGCTCCGGTCGGGTCGCTGGGCGGCACTCCGCAGGCCGCGTCGATGCCGGTCAGCGAACCCTCGGAGTCGGACGTTGCTGCGGCCGTACCGGAAAATCCGGTTGCCGACGCTGCTGGCGAACCAGCGTCCAAGGCGAAGCTGACCGCGACTACTCGGATGGTTTATCGAAGGGCCAAGGAAGCGGCCAGTACCCGGCTGCGCCGGCGCACGTCCGTCCGGGAACATCCGCTGCCTCCGGTGCGCCAGCTCGGCGAACATTTGATCGCGGTGGGCGAGCCCGGCCCCGATGAGGACAGGCTGCGGGCTGCCGCGCCGCGGGTGGATGGCGGCGTCGGTGTCCTGGCCGCACCGGAGTTGGAACCGGCGGATCTGGCCGCGGCGGTGGCCGCGACCGTTCCCGCCGGTAGCTCGGTGTGGTTGTACGTGCCCGATGCCGGCCGGCGGGGCGCTGACGGAACGGTGCTCGCCGAGACGGTGGCCGAGCTGACCGGTGTCGCCGTGGTCGCCCCGCTCGGTGCAGTCCGGCGGGTGTCCGGCGGCGGCGTCTTCGCCGGCGACCAGGACGGTTCATGGTTGCGCTTCTCCGACGAAGCCATGGTGCAGCCGCTGGGCCGGCGCTGGCCGGCGCCGGTGTGGGGACAGCCGCTGGACGAGGCGGACCTGCCCGCCCGCAGGGGGCTGCAGCTGACGCCGGTGATGGCGGGGCTGTGGGTGCTGCCCGCCGGCAGTGCGCTGCCCGGCCCGGACGACCCCGGCTTCCACCTGCCGGCTGACCCGGACCGGTGTGTCCTGCTCGTCGGGCACCCCGACGCTGCTGAACTGTCCGTGGACGATGTCGTCGAGGCTGTCGACCAGTTGCCGCACGCGGTCGGTGAACAGCTGACCGTGGTGCCGTACGGCTGTGGCGCAGACGTCGCGATTGCCATCGCCGAGCGGCTGTCCCGGCAGTGGGCGGTGGCCGTCGCTGTCGCGACCTCGTTCCCCGACAGCACGGGTGACGGCGAAATGGGCGGCGCTCGTGGTCCGGCGGTGCTGCGCTGGCGTCCGCTGGCTCCCCGACTGATCTGCCGGTGGCCTGATGAGCCCACCCCAGACGGTCCGGCCGACCGGCTTAGCGTGCTTTCTGCGGCCGCGGGTGACGGTTGGAGCGCGGTGGTGACCGGGTACGGCTTGTGGCTGCGCCGCCCGCAAGATATCGACGATGATCGAGTGGGTTGGCAGTTGCCCGCCGATCCCGCCTGTTTCACGATCGCGGTAGGACGCGGCGACGGCTCCGAGGTCACCGGCCGCATTCCGCTGCTTACCGATCTGGTCCGGAGCCTGCCCTCGGATGTGCTGCCGGACCTGCGGATCGTCGGTATACCGGCGGCCGATGCGCTGTCGATCAATCCTCTGACCTCCGAGCCGTCGCCTCCCCCGTCGACCGACGGCGCGGCGGGGATCCGGCTGGTCCGCATACCCGGCGGCTTCTGGATCACCGACGAAGAGCACGCTGACGCGGACGATCCGGAGTGGAATGCCGCCCCCGTCCCGGATCGTCAGCTGCTGGTGTACGGCAGGCCGGGCGCCGCGGAGCCCGACCCGACGGTCGCCGCCGACCTGGTCGAACGGCTTCCCGCCGAGCTGCGGGCCCGACTGGTGGTGGTGCCGAACGGGCCGCGGCGCGACGGTTGCGTGACCTTGGGGCGGGAGCTGGCCCGGCGCCTCGGCGCCGCCGTCCCTGTCGTGACTGGCCTTCCCCAACTGCACGCCGGCGCCGTCGCCGAGCAGTGGCACACCGTTGTCGTCGACGACAACGGGCTACCGGTATGGCGGCCGCCGGTGCGCCTGCTGTCCTGCGACGCTGAGGGACGGCTCGTCGCGGCGGAACGCCCGGACTTCCTGAGCGGTCGGGCCGCTGGCCGATCCGGTGGATATCTGATGGACGCCGACTGGGAGGTGCAGCTCGTCCACTTCGGAGCCTGGCTGCGCCCGGCGGGTGACCGGCCGGACCCCAACCTGCCCTGGGACGCCGAGCGCTTCACCGTGGTCGTCGACGACAGCCGCAACGAATCCCAGGAGCTGGCGGAGGAATGCCTCGACGCGTTCCTGCAGCTCCTGCCGGCCGACGTCCTCCGCCGAGTCCACACGATTCCGGCGTCATCGCTGCCCGACCCGTCGCCCGGGCCGGCAACCGAGCAGCCAGCCCGGCGGCCGGCGCGGTCAGCAACCGAGCCGGGGCCTGTCCGGCCGGCAGCTGATCCGGCGCCGGCTCGACTGGCAGCTGATCCGGCGCCGGCTCGACTGTCAGCCACCCCGGTACCTGACCAACCGGCCCCGGTTGCGGCCGCCCCGCCATCCGGTCAGGCGTGTAACGGCGCGCACCCCTTCCCCTTCGACATGGACCACGAGAGCAGTCCGGAGCAGCGGTGGGCACTGCGTGACGCGCTGGGCTGGCGTTACGACGCGCACGCGCGCCGGGTGACCGAGCTGCTGGCCAGCCGTCCGGGTCTGCGCTCGGCGAACCCCTCGGCGTCCGGAGAGCTTCTCGCGGATCTGGTGGCTGTCCGGGCGTACGCATCGGGTGATGCCGGCGGGTTGGTTCCGGCGGCGGACTCGGAGGCGAACCTGGCGTTTGCCGCCTGTGTGGTGAGTGGACTTCGCCGGCTGCCGTCCCGAATGGGTCCGGTGGTGGCTGATGTGGCCGTTCCCGATGGCGCTGACGCCCACCGGCCCGGGGCGGTCGTGCAGGAGAAGGGTCTTCTGCTGGCCGGCAGCCCGGCGGTGGATACGACGCCGACAATCCGTTGGGTCATCTGGTCGACGACCGGCCGGCGGCTCGGCGGCCTGGTCGACGGCGCCGAAGATCAAGTGATGTTCGGTCCGGGGACCCGGTTCCGGGTGCTTGCCACGGACCAGCCGGACGACGGAACGACGGTCGTCTTTGTGCTGGACGAGGTGTCGGAGCCCGACCATGAGCACCAGGAGCGCCTGGTGGCGCGCTTGCGAGCCTGGGCCGCTCGGCCGACCGGGGCGGCGTGAGGCGCCGACGTGGACAGCGGCGACACACCCGGCATCGAGACAGCGGAGAGGTACGACAGGTATGAGTGACACGCAGGCCTCCGAGCTGTGCCGGCTCACCATCTACGGTCCGACCCGGACGACCGAGGTCGCGGTGCCGAGCCACCTGCCGCTGGTCGATCTGCAGCCGGAGCTGTTACGCCTCGCCGGTCCGGGTGTGGCCCAGCAGGGCATCACCTCCAACGGGTGGGTCCTACAGCGGTTGGGTGAGGCGCCGCTGGACGACCTGCTCAGCCCGGCGGAGTTGAACCTTCGCGACGGTGGTGCCCTTTACCTGCGCCCGCGCGACGCGCAGCTGCCGCTGGCCGACTTCGACGACGTCGTCGACGGGGTTGCCACGGCCGTACGGCAGCGACCCGACCGGTGGCGTCCGGCGCTGACCCGGACCGTCCTGCTGGGCGTGCTCGGTGTCGTCCTGGCCGGAGGGCTGGCGATGCTGGCCTTGGCGGGGCCTGCGCTACCCCGCGCGGTGACCGCATGGCTGCTGGCCCTGGGCTTGTGGGGGGCCTCCGCGGCAGCGGTACGGATCCTGCGCGACGAACCGGTCGGCGTGCTGTTCGCCCTGGCAGCGGTGTGCTACTCGGGGTACGGCGGCGCTGTCCTTCCGACCGGTTCCGGCGGCCCCGGACCTGTCCTGTTGTCGGCCATGGCACCGCTGTCGGGGATGGCGCTGTTGTTGCTGCTCACCGTGCCGGTGGCGCGAGAAGCCTTGGTGGCGATCCTGCTGGGGAGCCTGCTCGGCACGACGCTCGGCGTGATGCAGACGGTCTTTCACCTGACCGCGGTGCACGGCGCCGCGCTGGGGCTCGTGCTGGCGATCGGCCTGGGCGCGATGGTGCCGCTGCGCGCGGTGCGGCTCGCGGGGATTCGGATCAGGCCGTTGCCGCACTCCGCGGACGCCCTGCAGGAAGACGTCGAGCCGGAGCCGGGGCGGGAATTGATGGTGCGGGCCGCGCAGGCCGACCGGTACGCCACCGCCCTGTACGCCGCACTGTGCACCGTCTCGGGCCTGTGTCTGGTGCTGTTGAGCACGGGTTCCGGCTGGACCGCCACAGCTCTGTGTCTGACCGGTGCGGTGCTGGTGCTGCTCTACGCGCGGGGCTTGGAGAACATCTGGCAGCGGCTGTCCATGGTCGGTGCGGGTGTCGCGGGCCTGGCGGGGGCGGGATGGCACGCGGCGACGCGGTGGCCGGTCGAGGGCCGGTTGGCCGCGGCGGTCGGCCTGGTCGTGCTTGCCGGCGTTCTGGCCGGTGCGGCCCGCAGTCTGCCGGGCCACCGCCTCATGCCGATCTGGGGGCGGCTGGGCGACCTCACGCAGGGTGCGGCAGCGCTGGCTCTGGTGCCGCTGTGCGCGGCCGTGCTGGAGGTCTACCAGTGGGTGCGATCGGCGATCGGATGAGCCGGCGGCGGAGAGGAGTGACCGGTGCATTCACGTCGTGACCAGGTGCAGGCGCAGGCGTACCTGAACGGTCGGATGGTCGCGGCGGTGCTGACCGCGGATCCGGACGCCCCGCAGTCACCGACTCGCCGCACCACCGTGGGGTTGCTCTCCGGCGTGGCGGTCATGGCGCTGATCATCGCGGGCTTCGCTGTCTACGCCTGGCTCTCTCCGGGTGGCGCCAAGCGGCTGAACACGCCGCAGGCCCTGCTGGTGGAGAAGGAGACCGGCGCCCGGTACGTCCTGGTCGAGGGCCGGCTCCGGCCGGTGCTGAACGACGCTTCGGCTCGCTTGCTGCTCGGCGAGGGCATGAAGGTCACCATGGTCAGCCGCAAGTCGTCGGGGAACCTTCCGCACGGCAGCCCGCTCGGCGTGATCGGTGCTCCCGACCCGCTGCCCGAGCGTTCCCGGCTGACCGGTGCCGACTGGTGGGCCTGCGCCGACACGGCGCCCGGCGTCGACGGCCGCCTGAAGCCGTCCGCGACGCTGGTGGTGGCCGCCGCCGACCCGGCGAGCTTCTTGACCGATCAGCAGGCGGTGCTGGTTCGCGCACCTGACGGCCCGCGTCACCTGCTCTGGCAGGGCCGGCGGCTAAAAATCACGCAGGACTGGGTGGTGCGGGCCTTGGGGTTCGACAGTCAGCCACCGGTTCCGGTGAGTGCGGCCTGGTTGGGAACCGTCCCGCAGGGACCGGACCTCACCGGGCCGGATGTGCCGCGCCGCGGGCAGAAGAGCGCCGTTCGGGTCGGCGGAACCGCTGCCACCGTCGGGCAGATCTTCGTGGTCGATCAGCCTGGCCTCGGCAGGACACGGTACGTCGCGCTGGCGGAAGGACTCGCGGCGCTGTCCGATGTGGATACCGCACTCCTGTTGGCAGATCCCGCTACGAAGGTCGCGTACCCCGGCCAGTCGCCGTACGAGTTGTCGTTGACCCTCAGCGATCGGGCGGCAGCGGCCAGTGCGGTGATGCCGCAGCCCGCGGGGCGCCCGGTGACGTCACCCGCCCGACTCGTCTGGAGCGAGCCCCAGATGTTGTGTCTCGCGGCCGCGACGGGTCCGGACGGACCACAACCACGCCTGCTGGTACGCAATCCGCGGGCCACGGCATCCGCACCGGCGTCCGGCCCCGGCATCCGCGCCGACGACCGGGTCGCGCACCGGGTGGCGGTGCCGTCCGGAGCGGGTGTCGTCGTCCGTCCGTTGGTGGCATCGGGCACCGCCGGCCTGGCCACCTATGTGGTCACCGACACGGGCGTGAAGTATCCGGTGCCCACGGCGCAGGACCTGGCCGCACTCGGATACGGCCAGGTGGTGGCGACACCCGTACCGCCCGCCCTGCTCGACCTGCTGCCGACAGGACCGGAGTTGAGCGTCGACGCCGCCGTACGCGGGAAGTGAACCGATGGTGATCCGGTGCGGTCGCGGCCGGGCGAGGGAAGGGGCGGTCGTGCCGGCAGGCTTCGACGGCGAGTTGGACAAGATGTGGGACACCATCCGGGAGCAACAGAGTCAGCTCCAGGACGTACAGCGCGCGGTCGATGCGGCCACGGCCACCGCGACGTCGCGGGACCGTTCGGTAGCTGCCACCGTCGACGGGTTTGGCAACGTCACGTCTGTGCAGTTCAGCGGGACCCGGTACCGGTCCATGCCGCCTACGGAACTGGGCGTACTGGTGGTGGAGACCATCGCTGCGGCCCGGCGGCAGATTGAATCGCAGGTGAGTGAGATCTACCGCCCCCTGCTGCCGGAGGCGGCGGATCTGGGCGCGGCGTCGACGGGTCGGGTCGACGTGGCGCAGATGTTCCGGGAGGCGATGGACGAGGTCGGCCTGGGGGAGTACCTGGATCCGGAGCAGCACGGCCGGCCCGGGCAGTCCGGTCAATACCAAGAATAGGAATGCGCAGATGAAAATGTCGCCCCTGCGTCTGCTTGCGATGTCCGCAGCGGCCCTGGTCGCCTCGGTCTCCCTCGTCGGCTGTGGGTCATCCGGCAGCGTTTCGCCGGCCACGCCTTCCAGCGGCCTTCTACCTGCGGCGGAGGGAAAGACGGCCTACCCGTTGACGCTGAAGGCGCCGTGGGGGGAGTCCGTCCTCGGGAAGCGCCCGGAGCGGGTGGCGGTCGTCGGTTATACCAACGACGCCGAGAACACCATGGTTCTCGGCGTTACGCCGGTGTGGGCCGATAAGGAGCAGACTGGGTACCCGTGGGTTCCGGCGGCGCAAGCCAAGAAGATCGAGAGGCTTGGCGAGCTGGGCGACACCTTCCCCTTCGAGGACATCGCCGCTGCCAGGCCCGATCTGATCATCGCGATCCAGACCGACCCGGGTCAGCTGAGGGACAGTTACCAACGGCTGTCGAGCATCGCTCCGGTGCTTACCACCGAGGCGCCCAGCTTTGACCTGCCATGGGAGAGCGTAGTCCGGACGATCGGCTCCACGCTGGATCTGGCCGATCGGGCCAACCAGGTCGTGACAGGGGTTCAGAAGAAGATCTCCGACACGGCGAAGGCCCACCCGGAGTACAAGGGCAAGTCGGTGACCTTCCTGCTCCTGGTGCCGGGCCGCGGCTTTTGGACCTATCGTTCGTTCGCGGGGTCCGCCAACGCCACCATCATGCAAAATCTGGGTTTCACCCTGCCGGCGGCGGCCTCGAAGTTCACCCGTGACAATCTGATTATCTCCGCGGAGAACTACGGCCTGCTGGACGCCGATGTGCTGTTGATCGCCGCGCCGAAGAAGGAGCTTGAGAGCATCCTGCAGGTGCCTACCTTCGCGGATCTCCCGGTCGTCGTCGAGAAGCGATACGAGCTCCTCGACCTCGACACTGAGGCCAACATCGGCGTGGCAATAAGTTGGCCGACGGCGCTGAACGTGCCGTGGTTCATCGACCGGATTCAGCCCGCCCTCACGGCGGCGGCGACGAAGTGACCGACTCGGCGCACCGGTGCCGGAAAACGCCGGCCCCGATGCTCTCGCGGGCGACGTCCCCGAGAAGGCCAGTACGACGACCCCGACATTCTCGACGTACTGATCAGCCTCGTTCTCGCTGAGGTGACGAGATCGAGTGATGGGACGACACTCGATGTAGCGGTACCGTGACCCAGTGGCGAGTCCGGAGCTCGACGACAGTCAGCGTTTCGAGGCAGTCCGCATTGCTGCGATCCTCGAACGCTACGACGTCCATGGCCGGCAGGAAGCCATCCATGCAGAACTGGCGATACTTCGCGAAAAGACCCTCCTGTCGCTGGGGGAGCTGAGCCGTGACCCGGCAGTGCTCGGGGACGTGCTGGGCGACTACATCCACAAGATGGTCATGGGTACGCAGGGAGACGCCGTCCGGTACTGGCCGGTGATGGAGTTACTGCGTGCCGCGGGCGCCGATGAGCAACGGGCCAGGGAGCGGGCACGGCAGCTGCACGAGGCTGCCTCCTAGGGGGATATCCGGGCGTTGAGCTGAATTTGACAACGGCTCGCATAATCGACGGGTGCGAAGTCCCGGTTGGATCTCAGGTGTAGTGGCGCTCCTTGCGGTGTGGTGCGCGGCGATGTTCCCCGCTGCCGCCCGCGCGGACGTCGTGTCACCGGCCACGGCCGGGCCAACGCGCGTGATCTCATACAACGTCTGTGGTGCCAGCGCATGCCAGAGCCCGTTGAGCGGGCCGCAATGGACGACCGCGATGAAGCGGGAGATCACCCGGTGGGATGCGGACGTGGTGGCGCTGCAGGAGCTCTGCATCGGTCAGTGGGTCGCGCTCCGGGACGCGCTGCCGGGTTACCGCGCGGTGTGGACGTCCACCATCCAGACGCACTCGGGGTGCGCGAAGTGGAACGCGGACAGCCGGTTCGGCCTGGGCGTTCTGGTCAAGACCAGTGGCGCCGTCGACCGGCTCGTCGGCAACCTGACCGTTCCCGCCGGCAGCGAGGGCCGCTCTGTGCTCTGCGCGCGCGGGACGGTCGACGGCCGGGTGACGCTCGCCTGCACCACCCACCTCGCCCAGTACATCCAGCCGGACAATGGTGCCTCGCAGGTCATGGCGTACGTGGGCGGCTGGGCCGGCACGGCACCAGTGATCATCGGCGCTGACGTCAACGCGGATCCGTTCACCGACTCCGTGCTGGGTCCCGTCCGTCGCGGCGCGACCGGGACCGGACCCTTCGCCGAAGTGGACGAGAACGACCGGGACCACTTCACCGCCGACTGTCTGGCCGCCGGCGCAGCCCAGTGCCGTTCGGGAGAAGGCACCGTCGCCGGCGACCGTAAGTTCGACGACATCTTCGTGACCGCGGCCGACTTCCACACCGTTCGCGGCGACGCGGTCGAACCGGGCCTGTCGGACCACCGGTTGCTGCGCGGCGCCGCCCATCCGGAAGCCCGCTAGGTTCTGTCCGGGGGCAACACTTAGCGAGTGAGCAGTTCTGGTCAGCGGTGAGCAGCGGGTGACCGCGCGGCTGAGCAGGTGCGGACCGCAGAGTCGAAGACACGAAAGGCCGACTTCGACCCTGAGGAACCGAACATGATCACGAGCATCGAGGAAGACGCGGCGGTCGTCGTCCGCCGGGAGATTCGCATTGCCGCCCCGATCGACCGGGTGTGGCACCTGCACACCGACGTCAACGGGTGGCGGCGGTGGCAGACCGACATCGACACCGCGTACGCCGACGGGCCGCTCCTGCCGGGCAGCACGTTCCATTGGAGCACCGCGGGACTGAACATCGCGTCGACCGTCTACGCCATGGCGGCGCCGCACCGGATTCTGTGGGGCGGCCCGGCGCACGGGATCACCGGCGTTCACGAGTGGACGTTCACCGCGGAGGGCAACCGAACGCTGGTGCGGACGGCCGAGTCGTGGGACGGCAACCCGGTGCGGGCCGATCCGCACAACCTGCGCGCTGCCCTGGACACCTCGCTGGCTTCTTGGCTTGACCTGCTCCGTGCCGCCGCTGAGACCCCCGCGAACTGAAGGAGAGCGACCATGACCACGATGTCCACCCCCGTCGTCAAGAACGCGAAGCGCAAGGGCCGGCGCCGGACCGCCAAGGTGTTGGCCTGGTTGTCGCTGGCGATGTCCGGTGCCATGGTGCTAGCGGAGCCGTGGTTGTTGCTGCCCGTGGCGACGATGGTGATCGCCCTCAGCCTCTGGGACTGACCGTCGACTCGGGCTGCCGGTGTTTGGCGTGCCATGCCAGGATGCGGCAGGTGGACGACAACACCGAGACACCGGTGGCCCGGTCGCTGGGGGAACGGCTGCGGCTGGCCCGGGCGCGCGCCTTCGTCGGACGGAATGTGGAACTGGCGGCATTCGGTGCGGCGCTGCGCGGGGAACCAACAGCTGCTCCCGTGCTCTACGTGCATGGACCGGGTGGGATCGGGAAGTCGACGCTGGTCCGGCAGCTCTGCGACGAGGTACGCCACGCCGGCCGGCCACTGGTCGAGATCGACGGACGGTTCGTCGGCCGGTCGCCCGCCGAGTTCGAGCAGACCGCCCAGCCCGTCCCCGGCGGCAACCCGCTCGCGCTGTCCCTGGCCGCAGCGGTCGACTCGGCACCTCCGGGCGCCGCACTCACCTGGTCCTCGTCCGCCGAAACGCTGCGTACGCTGATCGCGGGTTTGATCGGTGAAGTGCCCTCGTCGACCCATCGGCGGGCGCTGGAGGTCGCCGCGCAGGCGCACACGACCACCGAGGAGCTGCTGCAGGCGGCTTTGCCGGACGAGGACGCGCAGCCGCTGTTCGCGTGGTTGCGCGGGTTGCCGTTCATGGAAACCACGCCGCGCGGTATCTATCCGCACGATGCCGCCCGCGAGGCCGTCGTGGCGGATCTGCGCTGGCGGGCACCGCAAGCGTTCACGGCGATGAAGCGGAAGCTGACCGCGGAATACCTGCGCCAGCTGCGAGAAGCGCCCGCGCAGCAGGTGGCCGGGCTCAGCGGCCAGATCTTCTACCTGTTCCGTGAGGTGCGGGCCATCGCGCGCAACCACGTCTGGGACCGGGACGCCGAGGTGTACGACGAGCCGTTGCGGCCCGAGGACATCGAGACCGTGGTGGCGATGGCGGACGAGATGGAAGGTCCCGAATCCGCCGCACTGGTCCGGTACTGGTTCGGCAAGCAGCCGGCGGCCTTCAGCGTGTTCCGGCTGATCGGCAGCGGCCGGACCGTGGCGTTCTCCGCCCGCATCGACCTGCCCTTCCCACCCGACGCCGAAGATGTCGCCACCGATCCGGTGGTCGCCGCGGCCTGGGAATTCAGTATGGACACGGCCCCGGTGCGGACGGGTGAGCACATCAGCATGACCCGGTTCTGCGTCTACCCCGAGGCGCACGAGGTGCTTTCACCGGTGATCAACCTGAACCAGTCGCGGGCGCATGCCGAGATTGCGCGCGCTGGCGGCTCGCGCGCGTACGGAATGCTGGTCTTTCACGACCACGAAGCGTGGGCGAAGCGACTGCAGGGCGTGCTGACCGATGCCGGGGTACGACCGCAGGTCGGCGACCGCACCTATGCGCTGTTCGTGAACGACTGGCGGCGGGTGCCGTTTGAGAGCTGGCTCGACCACATCATCAACGAGACCGACGTGCCAGCCCCGGCGGCGCCGTCCGGCACCCCGCGGCCGGCGTTCGACGACGCGGTCCGGGAGGCGTTGCAACACTGGCGCTCCCCGCGCTCCTTCGGCGTGGCCGCACTGCTGCGGACCCGACTCGTCGCTGACTCGGACGATGCCGTCGCGGACCTGCGCGCGTTGATCCAGCGGGCCGTCGACGACGTCGGTCAGCACCCGAAGACCGTCAAGGCACACGAGGCGTTGGTGTCCAGGTACTTCTCGGGGGCACCCACCCAGGAAGCCGCAGCCCGGCGCGCAGCAATGGCGTTCAGCACCTACCGGCGGCATCTCAAACAGGGCCTCGAGCAGGTGTGCGAAGCGTTGTGGGACGTCGAGCTGCACGGCTCGTGAGCAGAACTGAGCAGCGCTGGGCTGTCCTTGACGGCGCGATCGGACAGCGGTTCCCACCAGAGTCCGTGTTGCGCCGGTGATCGCCGGCGCGGCCGGCTGGAGGGCCTCACTCCGGTAGTCAGCAACCGGAGCGTCCCGTGGCTGAACCGCTGTTCATCACCGATCTGCTGCTCGCGGTCTGCGCCGCGATCGGCGCCTTCTCACTCGGCCGCCGCGCCGCCCGCGGCCGCACCCTGCGCTGGGCACTGGGCGGCACAGCCGTGCTCGTCGCTGCCCGGGTGGTCGTCGCGGGGCTGCTGTGGTCCGAGAGCTGGCACCTGGTCAGCGACCGGGTGATCGTCGCACTTCCTGTCGCCGCACTGCCGCTCGCCGCAACGATCGCGTTGGCGGCACGCGGCATGGGCACCCGGGTGGCCGGTCAGGTCGCCGCGGTCGGAGTGCTGATCTCCGCCTACCTGGCCTGGGTGCCCCAGGATCCGGCCGACCGGCCCATTGTGGTCGCGCTCAGCGTCTTCGTGCTCGGCGCGGCCGGCGCGGTCGCTGTGGCCCGGTCCCGCGCCACCAGCTCCCGGACGGCCCGCATGCCCTGGCTGGCGACCGTGACCACGGCCGCGCTGATCGCGGCAGTCGTCGGACTGTACGTGCAGAACCAGGCACCGGCCGCAGCCTCGGGCCACGAGCACCACGGCATTCCCGTCGCCGCCCTCACCGGGCCCCGACAAGCTAAACCTGACGTGAAGTTCACCATGACGGCGGCACACCACAAGATCCGACTTTCCTCGGGTACGGAGGTCGACGCACTCACCTTCAACGGCGTCTCGCCCGGCCCCGAGCTGCGCGTCCGGCAGGGACAGCTCGTCGAAGTCACACTGGTCAACACGGACGTGGCCGAAGGCGTCACCCTGCACTGGCACGGAGTTGACGTACCCAACGCCGAAGACGGCGTACCCGGCCTCACCCAGGACGCCGTCGCACCCGGCGGCCGGCACGTCTACCGGTTCGTCCCCAACCGGCCGGGCACCTTCTGGTACCACACCCACCGCGACTCGAAGCAGGCCGTCGCCCGCGGACTGTTCGGCGCGCTGCTGATCGACGCACCCGAACCGGCCGGCTACGAAGCCACACTCTTCGCCCACGACTGGCCCGGCGGCAAGCTCGCCTTCGGCACGGACGACACACAGTCCACCCAGACCGTCGCGCCCGGCAAAGCAGTCCGCCTGCGCCTCATCAACAGCTCCCAAGACCCGCAGCGCATCCAGATCGCCGGCACCGAACACCGGGTCACCGCGATCGACGGCAACGCCATCCACCAACCCGGCCCGCTGCCCAGCGGAGGAATGCTGCAGCTGTCCGCCGGCGGCCGCTACGACGTGACCTTCCCGATGCCCGCGACACCGGTGGCACTCACAATGGACGGCGTCACCCGGGTCCTGACGCCGGGCTCCGGAACCGTTCCCGAGGCCACCGGCGACGGACCGCTCTTCGACGCCACCAGCTACGGCACCCCGGACCGTACGCCGGCACCGCGCCCCGCCAACCGCACCTACGACCTCGTCATCGACAACGGCTTCGGATTCGCCAACGGCACCTTCGCCTGGGCCAACACCGTCAACGGCGCCTCCAGCCCGGCCATCCCGACACTCATGGTCGACCGCGGGGACACCGTACGGATGCGGTTCACCAACCGCGGCCTCATCGACCACCCCATGCACCTGCACGGACACCGCATCCGCGTGCTGTCTCGCAACGAATCACCGGTCACCGGCAGCCCCTGGTGGACCGACACCCTCAACGTGGCACCCGGCGAATCCTTCGAGATCACCTTCACGGCCGACAACCCCGGCATCTGGATGGACCACTGCCACAACTTCGAGCACGCCGCCGAAGGCATGCTCTGGCACCTCGCCTACACCGGAGTGTCCGGACCGTCGCACGGCTCGGAATAACACGAGCGGGCCGCTACAGCTCGAGGGAAGCAGAGATGCCCGCGCCGCCGGACTCAGTCCGGCGGCACGGCAGGTTTCGATCTCGAGTGGCGGTTCGGATCTCGTGAGTCATGCCGGCAGGCACGGTCAGATCAACGGAGCGGCTCGTTGCAGCTGGGTGGTCGCGCAGGACGGCGCTGAACAGCTAGCATTTGCCATCATCAATGTATGGGGTGGCGGCATGGTGGCGATCGGTCGGCGGAGTGTTCTGCGGCTCGGCGGCGCCATCACGGCGGGTGGGGTGCTGGCGCTGGTCGGTGCGCAGGCGGCCTCCGCGCAGCCGCCCGTCGTCATGAAGTTTCCCGGCCACTCGCCGACGGGCTTCGATCAGTGGGCGTACGTGCCGTTCGAGGTGCCCGCCGGCGTGAACCGGATTTCGGTGCGCCGGACGTACGAGCCGTTCGTGCTGGTGCCGGGCCTGCTGCAGAACGTCCTGGACATCGGGATCTTCGGCGTCGACGACGAGTTCCGCGGCTGGTCCGGCGGCGCCCGTGACTCCTTCACGGTGTCGGCGTCCGATGCCACGCCCGGCTACCTGCCTGGCCCGATAACGCCTGGCATCTGGCAGGTAGCGCTCGGCCCCATCGTCGTGGATCCGCGCGGCATGGACTGGGAGGTGGAGGTCACGCTGGAGTTCGGGGCGGATGGTCCGGCGTTCGTGCCGACTCTGGCCCCCGACTGGGCCGCCGGCCGCGGCCCGGCCTGGTATCGCGGCGACATGCACATGCACACGGTGCACTCGGACGGCCAGGGCAGCCCGGAGCAGACCGTCGCCGCGGCGCGGGCTCGGGGCTTGGACTTCTTCGTGTCGACCGAGCACAACACCAGGTCGGCGAATCAGATCTGGGGCGCGCACGCCGGCGAGGACCTGCTGATCATCGGCGGCGAGGAGGTCACCACCCGGCACGGGCACTGGCTCGCGCTCGGCTTGGCGGCTGATCATTGGGTGGACTGGCGCTACGCCCCTGGTGACGGTGAGTTCGTCCGGCATGCTGCGGCCGTGCATGCCGCGGGCGGCCTGGTCGTGCCGGCGCATCCGAGTTCGCCGGCGCGCGGGTCGACGTGGGAGTTCGGGGTCGAGCATGTCGACGCGCTTGAGGTGTGGAATGGGCCGTGGACGATCGACGACGTCAATTCCGTACGGCTGTGGGACGGGTTGTTGCGTGCCGGTCGCAGGCTGGCAGCGGTCGGTAACAGTGATGCGCATGGGCCGGATGCGGTCGGACAGCCGCAGACCGTGGTCTTCGCGGCGGAGCTGTCCCGGACGGCGATCTTGGCGGGACTGCGGGCGGGTCGCTCCTATGTTGCCGACTCGGCGCAGGCAACGCTCGAGCTCACCGCCTCGACCGGCGGGCGGGTGGCCGGGCCGGGGGAGTCGCTTCCGGTCGGTGCCGACCCCGTCGTGGTGCAGGCCGTCGTCGCCGGAGTGCCCGGCTCGGTGGTCTCTTTCCACACGGCGGAGGGCCAGGTCGCGGCCGGTTGGGTGCCCGCTTCGGGCAACAAGACCCTGGTTTGGCGTACGCACGGAGCCAGCGCCCGTTTTGTCCGAGTCGAGGTGCAGTGGCCGCGACCCACTGCGACGACGCTGACCACGATGGCGCTGCTCAGCAACCCGATCTGGCTGGACTGAACGGGAACCGACCCGCGGGGCACCCGGGATGCAACCTCCGGGGCCGGGCGCACCGGAATGCAACCGGCAAACGGCCTGGTGACTGGCCGAAACGTTCAGTCCCACGGCGCCAGGGCCGATCGCAACGGTACCCCCGTTGGAAAGGACCCCCCCGTGCCGAACCTGAAGACCTGTGCCGCAGCTGCCGCCGCCGTCGCCTCTGCCGCCGCACTCACCCTGTCCGCCACGCCCGCGCAGGCCGGCATCCTTGGTCTCGGCGAGGATGGTGTGCAGCTGGTCGTGCCGGTGCTGGCGCCGATGCTGCCCGGTCAGCAGGGCTGGATCAGCGGCCTGTGGACCACGGACGTCGACGCCTGCAACATCAAGGTGACAGCGTCGGCGCCGAACGGCGTGAAGTTCAGCTACCCCACGAACACCAGCACCTACACGTCGCTGTACGTGAACTCGGCGCTGGCCGCGCACAACGTCGACTTCGCCGCGCTGAACGTGACGGTGCCCCCGACGGTCACCAGCGCCGTGCCGGTCACCCTGAACGTGACCTACACGCCGATGGCGGGCAACCCGTTCCTGCCCAGCGACGACCTGAAGACCAAGCAGTTCACCTGCACCGGCACCCCGAAGACCAAGACCGTCAACGCCACGATCCCGGTCGCACCCCCGCTGGTGGACCTCGTGCAGAAGACCGGCAGCGTCACCGTTCCGAAAATCACCCCGACCTGGACCCGGCTCAGGTTCACCGGCCTGCGGCCCGACATGGGGAACTTCCGCGTCAAGCTCGACGCCCCCAGCGGCCTGACGGTGACGTACCCGGGTGACGGCACCTCCGCCGGCCTCAACAACGCCCCCACGCTGCCGGTCGGCGACGACGACTACGCCGCGGTGCGGCTGGACGCTGGCCGCCTCGGCATCGGCATTCACATCATCCCGGTCAGCGCCACCTGGACCGGTGGGTCGTACAACGGCCTGCTCACGCTCGTCGTCACCTGATTTCGCACACCACCACTTTCACCGAACAAACCTGGAGGACTGGTACCTGTGAACCGCCGCATCGCGCTGCCGCTGACCGTCGCCGCCCTGCTGCTGGGCGGCGGCGCCACCGCCGCCGTCATCGTCATGGGTGCCGACAAGCCCGCCACCGCGCAGACCACCCCCGTGGCTGCCACCGCCTCGGTCGCGAGCAGCGGCGCGCCGAGCATCATGCCCTCCGTGGCCGCGGAAGCCGGCCCGGAGGAGCGGTTCCTCGCGGCGACCGCGGCGCACCTGTGCGAGGTGCAGTCCACGGTGTACACCGACGCCAAGGAGTTGGCCGCCGCGTACGCGAAGAAGCCGACCTACTCCGGGGTCAGTGCGGCCGACGTCAAAACCCTGACGAAGAAGCTGAACTCGGACTCGGAGTTCTCCGCCCAGCTGACCCAGCTGATGGCGACGAGTTGCAAGCCGGCGGCGAAGTCGACGTCCTGAACCGCTGGGCCCGTTGCGCCGGGCTGAGATGATCTCCTGGATCCGCCGCTGAGTTTTCCATCACACGGCGGGCTACGGAGGATTTCCGGATGAGTCTGGTGCTGCGGCGCGCCCACGCCGCACGGAGTCTGCTGCTGGCAGCGGCCGCCGTCGCGCTGATCGCGACGACCCTGCTGACCAGCCTGGCCGCCTACAGCCGCGAAGTGGCGGCCGGCGGCGCTCGGGGGGTGGTCGCCGCGGCCGCCCCCGACGAACGGGCGGTGCTGGTCCGCGGTTCCGTCGGCAGCACGGCCGATGACCTGGTCAAACGCGATGCCGTTCTGCGGGCCCAGCGGCTCGCCGGGCGTCCGGTCGCCGTGTCCGCCGCCGGGTTCGCCAGCGGCAAGGAGCTGACCGGCCGGACCGGCCGGGCGACGCCCGACACCAGTGGCGCGGTCTACGGTGCGGTCGCGTTCCTCGAGGGTCTGGACCAGCACGCCGACCTCAGCGCCGGAGCATGGCCCAGGCCCGGCGCCGACGTCACCGAAACCGTCCTGCCGGAGAGCGCGGCAGCGGTCCTCCAGCTCAAAATCGGCGACCGGGTTCCCGTGTACGACCGGGTCAAGTCTCGCGCGACCGCCCTGCGGGTCGTCGGCATCTGGCGCCCGCGGGACCTGCGGGACCCGTACTGGGTGCTGACGCCCGAAGTGGCCTCGGGTGCGGCTCCGGGCACCGCGACGTACGGTCCGTTCGTCGTCGACCGTGCCGACTTCACCGGCAGGTTCTTCACCAATGCCTCCGCGGGCTGGTTGATCGAGCCCGAGCTGTCGAGCGCCGGACCCGCGGACATCGCCGAGTTGGCCGAGGACGCGCGTACGCTGACGACCGCTCTTCCGGCCGCTGCCGGCCTCGGCACTTCCGGCCTGGTCAACACTCGCCTCGGTGAGCTCGCCGACCGGCTGTTGCGCGCCGATTTGGTCGGGCGGTCTGCGCTGGTCACCCCGATGCTGCTGATCGGCATCGTGAGCGGGCTCGCCCTCATGCTCGTCGCGGCCCTGTTGGTCGATCACCGCCGCGGCGAGTCCGCGCTGCTGCGGGCCCGTGGCGCGGCCCGGATTCAGCTCGCGGGTCTCGCCACCCGCGAGGCGCTCCTGGTGGTCGCGCCCGCCGCCCTGCTGGCACCACCGCTCGCCGCAGCCGCGATCACGGTGGCGACGTCCACATTAGATCTACCGATCGCCGCGCCGGCCGGCATCTGGCCCGATGGCCTTTTCTGGCTGGTCGCGGCCGGGGCCGCCCTGGGGTGCGCCGTCGCCATCGTGCTGCCGTCCCTGCGCGGCGGCGGCACGTACGTTGCCGAGCTGGCGGGGCAGTCGCGGCCGCCGCGCCGTACGGTCGTGCAGCGGATCGGCCTGGATCTGGCCCTTGTCGGCCTCTCGGTGCTGGGCTGGTTCCAGCTCCGGCAGTACGCATCCCCGGTGGGCGCGGGGCACAACGGTGCCCTGGGCATCGACCCGTTCCTCGCCGCCACCCCGACCCTCGGTGTGCTGGCCGGGGCGACGCTGGCCCTGCGGTTGCTGTCGCCCACCGCCCGGTCCATCGAGCGCCGGCTCGACCGTGGTGCGCGGGTCGGCGGCATGCTCGGCATGTGGCAGGCGGGCCGCCGCCCGCATGCCGGCCCGGTCCTGTTGCTGGCCCTAGCGGTCGCGGCCGGCACGGTCGCCTGGGGTCTGGCGGGGACGTCGGCGCGGTCCGCCGCCGATCAGGCCGACCACTTCATCGGTGCCGACCTGCGCGTGCAGGAGACCGACGGCCTCGCGCCGCAGGGCCGCAAAGAGCAGCTCGCCGCCCTGCCCGGTGCCGGGACCGTGCTGCCGGTCTTGCGCTCGGAACTGCCCAAGGGTCCGCTGGGTGAGGAGGCGGAGCTGCTCGCGCTGGACACCGCCGCCGCACCGGGCATCTATCAAGTCCGACCCGACCTGGCCGGCGGCGACACCCGCGGTCCGCTCGCCGACCTGTCGAGCCGCCGCGCCCCAGAGAAGGGCGCTGCCGTCCCCGCGGGTGCCACCCGGCTGACCGGCAAGCTCGTCGCTAGTGCTCGGGATGACATCCGCACCGAGGCGGTGTTCACGGCCGCAGATGGTGATGTTCTCCGCGTCGATCTGGGCGGAGCCGGGCGGTTCGCTGTTGACCTGCCGCGGACCACCGGTCCGCTGCGGCTGTCCGGTTTTGCCGTGGTGTTGACGGCCGGGCGACCCGAGGCGTCGTGGGCCGTGTCCGGACTCAGCACCGATCGGGGTGCGCTTGCCCTCGACGGTCCTTCGTGGCGGGTGGTCGGCGCCGGGAGTGTGCGGACCGGCGCCGCGGTCAGCGGCGGAACCCTGACAGCGACGCTGAAAAAGATCATCGCTTTCGGTAGTCCGTTGTCGTTCCTGGTCGGGGTGTCCGACGTGACCCGTGTGCCGGTCTGGGCGACGCCGCAGGCAGCGTCGGTGTTGGCCCTCGCGAAAGACGCGCCGACGGTGCTGCGGATCGAGGGTGTGGACGTGCCGGTGGAGGTCGTGGGCACGATCGCCGCCGTGCCGGGCAGTGCCGACTCCGCTGCCCTGCTCGCCGATCTGCCGACCCTGAGCTCGGCGCTGCTGGGAGCGGGCGCTACGCCGCAGCCGCGGGAGTGGCTGGTCGCCTCCGGCGCGGACACCCATGCCAGGACCGCCGAGGCGGCCGCGGGGCTCGGCAACATCGACGTTCTCGACCGGCGGGAACTCGCGAGTTCCGCGAGCCGGGACGCGTACGGAGTGGGCGCCCGCACCACGCTCTTCATCGCCGCTCTGGGCGCGGTGCTGCTCGCCATCGTCGGCATCGTGGTCGACGTTCGTACCACTGCCCGGCGCCGGATCACCGAGCTGGCGGTGTTGCACACGCTCGGTGCGGGTTCCCGGCTGCTGGCCCGTTCGCTCATGGTGGAGCAGGCGTTCCTGGCGGGGGTCGGCGTTTTGGCCGGCCTGGTCGTCGGCATGGGGGTGGCGGCGACGACGGTGCCGCTACTGATCCTCACTCCCGCGGGGGGACGGCCGGTGCCGTCCCCTGTGCTGGAGCTCGGATGGTGGCAATCGGGCGCCGTCGCAGTGCTGTTGCTGGCACTCGCAGTCGGCCTGAGTGCGGCTGCAGGGTCAGCGTTGCCCCGCCGGCTCGCCGTGGCGCAGCTGCGGATCGGGGCTGACCGATGAGCGCCTTGATCCGCCGCTTCCGGGCGTACGCGGGACATCTGGGTCTGCTCGCCGCTCTCGGTCTGCTCGCCGGGTTGATATTCACCGGGTTGCCCCGGGCGGCCGACGAGCTGACCGATCAAGGGTTGGGCGAGGAGATCGCCGCTCTGCCCTTCCAGGTGCGGGATCTGAGCTATCGGCCGTCGAGCGATGTCGAGTACGCCATCCCACCGCCGTCGATCATCACCAGCGAGTTGGACGGCGCCCAGGGGCGCTTGCCGGCTCCGCTGCGCGAGCTGGTCGACGAGCGTTGGTTCATCGCGAAGGCGGGTCCGGAGGGTCTCGAGTGGACCGGCCCGGCACCGTTCGACGGCGGCTGCCGGCCCAAGGCGCAGGTCCGCTACCAGTCCGGATATGAGGAGCAGCTGCGGCTGGTGTCCGGCCGGATGCCCGGTGCCGCTGACGGGATGGAAGTTGTCGTCGAAGCCGGCGCCGCCGCGGAGACGAAGCTCCGGGCCGGGTCCCGGCTGATGCTCAACGCCGAGGTGTCGGTCACCGTGGTGGGGATTGTCGAGCGGACCAATCCGTCCGCGCGTTTCTGGGACGGCGTTCCGGCTGGTGCGGCGCCGTGCCCGAACCCGGACGAGGGTCTGACCAGCCAATTCACGATGTTCACCGACGCCAGGAGAGCGTGGGAGTCTGCTCTCGTCCCGGAGTGGCGGTTCGCCTTCGACACCGAGCGGCTGACCGCCGCAGACCTCCCCGCGCTGACTGCGGCCGCAGTCCAGGCGCGGAGGTCCCCTTCGCAGGGAATGGTAGCCAACACCGGACTCGACACCGCGCTGGCAAAGTTCGCCGAACGGCTGCGCGGGATGCAGGCACTGCTGGCCGTGGTGCAGGCCGGGCTGGTCGCCACGATGGTGGGCCTGCTCGTGCTCGTGGCCCGGTTGCTGACCGACCGGCGCCGCGACGAGTTCGCCTTGCTGCGGGCCCGCGGTGCGTCGTCCATACGGATCGCCATGCGGATGCTTGGCGAGACGATCTTGGTCGTGCCGGTAGCCGTGGCCGGCGGGTGGGCGCTGGCCCGCCTGGTGCCCGGCCGCTCGGATCTGGCTGACCTAGTGCTTGTGCTGCTCGTGGGCGCCGCGGCCCTGTTCGCCGCGCCGCTGCTCGCGGCGTTCACCCGGGGCGACGCCCGCGGGCGGCAAGACCTGGCCCGGTTCCGCCCGTCGGCGCGGCGGCTGACCGCCGAGGGCTTCGTCGTCGCGCTCGCCGTGCTCGGCGTGGTCCTGGCCCGGCGCCGGGGACTCGGGACCGGCGGGGTCGACTTCTACCTCGTGTCCGTTCCGGTGCTGCTCGCGGTGAGTGCAGCGCTGGTAGCCGTACGGCTGCTGCCCTGGCCGTTGCAGCAGTTCAGCCGGATCGCTGCCCGGGCCCGCGGTGCCGTACCTTTCCTCGGCCTGTCCCGGGCCGGACGCGGAGCCCCGGTCAACGTCGGGCCGCTGGCGATCCTGGTCGTCGCGGTCGCGACCGGCGTCTTCACCGCCGCGATCGCCGGCACGGTCGGCGCGGCCCGGGATCGGGCCACCGACCTGGCGATCGCCGCGGATGTCCAGCTCAGCGGCGGGGTCTTCGATCCGGCCACCGGTGCCAGGCTCGCCGCGGTGCCCGGTGTCGAAGCGGTTGCCCCGGCCTTGTTGCTGCAGGGCAGCCAGGTGACCGGTAAGTCAGCGAGCCCCGTCCAGGTGCAGTTGTTGGTGGTGCCCGGCGTCGACGCGGCGAAGGTCATGCGGTCGGAGTTGCCCGCGGTCCTGGTCGAGGCCCGCCCCGGTGGTCCGGCGCCCGCGGTGGTGTCGCCGAGGATCGCGGCTGCGATCGGTGCCGGCGGAAAGATCGATGTCCAGGGCCGTTCCTACGAGTTCCGGGTCGCCGAGGTCCGCGACTCCGTGCCGGGCTTGGCCGCCGACTCGGAGCTGTTCGTGGTGTTGCCCTGGCAGGCGTTGCCCGCGCCGGACTTCCAGCCGATCCGGCCGAACCGTTACTTCATCGCCGGCGCCGATGTGTCCGAGCCTGCGCTGCTGGCGGCGGGGAACGAGGGCCAGCGCAGTTACCTGCAACGGGTGTTGCAACGGCCGGTCCCCAACGAACGGCTCCCCGAGCCGACGACCGTCGTCACCTGGGAGGCGCATCGGGCGGCGCTGGGTACGGGCGGCGTCAACGGAGTCCTCGCCTTCTTCTACACAGCCGGGTCGGCCGGGGCGGCGCTGCTCGCCCTGCTGGCGGTCGTCCTGACAGTGCTGGCGGACGCACCCGGCCGCGGCCGTACGCTGTCGCGGCTGCGCACGATGGGCATGTCCCTGCGGCAGGGGCGCAGCCTGCTGATCTATGAACTGGTGCCGCTCGTCGCCGTGGCGATCCTGGCCGGCGGGCTGGTGGGCATCGCCCTGCCGGCTCTGCTCGGTGCGGTGTTGGAGCTGGATAGTTTCACCGCGGGAGTGGACACCCGGATCGTCGTCGATCCGTGGCTGCCGGTCGCCGCGCTGGGCTTGGTCGCGGCCGCGCTGGCCGTCGCGATGCTGGTGGAAAGCTTGGCCAACCGCCGGATGCGCCTCGGCGAGGTGCTCCGCCTCGGAGAGGAGAACTGATGGCGGGACCTGATCTCGCGGAGTTGCAGCGCCGGGCGGCGGAACGGGCGGCGGCCCGCGCGGGCGGCCACGACCGGCTGGCCGGGCACATCGTCTGCGACGGCCTGGTGCGCATCTTCAAGACCGAGGGCGTCGAGGTGTTCGCGCTGCAGGGTCTGGACCTGAGCATCGACCGTGGCGAACTGGTGGCGATCGTCGGCGCGTCCGGCTCGGGCAAGTCCACGATGCTGAACATCCTCTCCGGCCTGGACGTCCCGACCGCGGGCCTGGCCCGGGTGGCGGGCTACGACCTGCTGACCCTGAACGCGAAGCGGCGCCTGCAGTACCGGCGCAAGGTGGTCGGCTTCGTGTGGCAGCAGACCGGGCGCAACCTGCTGCCGTACCTGACGGCGCGGGAGAACGTCGAGATGCCGATGCGGCTGGCCGGCAAGGCGCATCGTAAGCGCGCGCTGGAGTTGTTGGAGATGGTCGGTGTCGCGCACTGCGCCGACCGGCGGCCGGGGGAGATGAGCGGCGGCGAGCAGCAGCGCACGGCGGTGGCGGTCGCGGTGGCGAACAATCCCGAGGTGCTGTTTGCCGACGAGCCGACCGGCGAGTTGGACGAGGCCACGGCGGCGGACGTGTTCGGCGCGCTGCGGTCCATCAACGCGGAGCTCGGCGTGACGATCGTCGTGGTCACCCACGACCACGCGGTGGCAAACCAGGTTCGTCGGACGGTCGCGATCCGGGACGGCCGGACCGCTTCGGAGGTACGCCGCAGCGCCCGTACCGGGGTGGACGGCGTGGAGGAGATCGTGTCGGAGGAGTACGCGGTGCTGGACAGATCGGGCCGCATGCAGTTGCCGGCCGCTTTCGTGGACGCGCTGACCCTGAAGGACCGGGTTCGCCTCAACCTGGAGACCGATCGCGTGGAAGTGCGGCCCGGCCATGAGTGACATGTTGCTGAAGGTGTACGGCCTGGGCCGCGACTACGGCAAGGGCGACCGAGTTGTGCACGCAGTCCGCGACGTGTCGTTCGAGGCGGGCCGGGGCGAGCTGGTGGCGGTCCGCGGCCGGTCGGGCGCGGGCAAGACGACACTGCTGAACATGATCGGTGGCCTGGATCGGCCAACCCGGGGCACGGTCGAGGTGGACGGCCACGATGTCACGGCGGCCGGCGAGGATGAGCTGCTGGCGTTGCGGCGCACCACGATCGGTTTCGTGTTCCAGTCGTTCGGGCTGATCCCAATCCTGTCCGCGGCGGAGAACGTGAGCGTGCCGCTGCGGTTGGCGAAGCAGGATCCGGCCGCTCGGGCCGAGCGGGTGGCGTTGCTGCTGGAGCTGGTGGGACTGGGCGGGCAGGCGCAGCAGCGGCCGTACGAGTTGTCGGGTGGGCAGCAGCAGCGGGTGGCGGTGGCCCGGGCGCTGGCGAACGATCCGCCGTTGCTGATCGCGGACGAGCCGACGGGCCAGCTGGACTCGGAGACGGGTAGGTCCATCATGGACCTGCTGCGGGCGCTGGTCGACGAGCGCGGCATGACCGCACTGGTGGCGACGCACGATCCATCGCTGATCGACCGGGCCGATCGGGTCCTGACGCTACGGGATGGCCGGCTGGCCGAATAGCCAAAGCCGAAAAGTGCTCATTCCCCGGAAATGCACCCCCGGCGGCGGGGAGTATGCAGAGGTCAACCTAAGTTTGATCTTGCGGGGGCCGGTTCATGGGTGGATTCCGTACGCGCGTCGCCAGTGCCGTAGTGCTCGCGATGATCGGCAGTCTGCTCGTGGCCCCGCCCAGCGCGCTGGCTGACCCGCCCTGGCTCGCCGAGGAGGAGACCAGCGAACAGTTCGAACCCGACCCGTTGGTGACCGGGGCCGACGCGCCGGTCGTCGTGGCGACGGCCGGGACGGACGCGACGCTGAGCGCGCTCACCCGGTCGGCCGGCGGTGACATCTCCGACTTCGGTCCGACGTTTACTTCGCGAAACCGCTTCTACCAGCTCCTCACCGAGAGCGACTCGGTCACGCTGGCGCCGGTGGCGACCGACCCGAACGCGTCGATCGCGCTCACCCTGGACGGGGCGCCGGTCGCCGCGGCGCAGGACGGTTCCTTCGCGCTGTCGCTGACCCGTGGTCGCAATGCGGCTGCCATCCAGGTGACGTCGGCGGACGCGAGCACCACCACCACCTATAACGTGGCGATCTGGTTCGGCATGTCCCCGGAACCCAAGGTCATCTCCCTGACCCAGACCCGCTCGTCCGTGCTGGGCGGCGCCCGGATGACGATCTCCATGCGGGACGGCACCCTGCCCGAGTACCCGTACTGTTCCTCGATCGGCACGCGGATCGGCGGCCAGTCGCAGAAGACGACGATCAGCCGCGACCTCGATCCTGAGACCGGGGTCACCCGGATCATGGTGCAACTTCGGCCCTCCCTCGGCCGCAAGCCCGGGCCCGCCGACCTCGAAGTGAGCTCGTTCTGCAGCGTCGGCGGCTACATGGGCATGGAAGGCCGGACGACGATCAAGGGCGCCGTCACCTACTTCGACGACTACGCGGTCACCAGCGCGGAGGTGCCCACCCCGGTTACCGCCGCCTCCAAGATCGTGCTGCGCGGCCCGGGCATGGTCAGCCCGGCCGAGTACGTCTACTGGATCTCCGACGCCCAGGGCCGGATCATCCCCGACGTCTATCGGTGGAAGTCCGGCTGGACCGGCGACGACAACGCCACCATCTTCGTCGAATATCCGGACGGCGACGCGTGGGCGGGCTCCGGCCGGCGCACCCTGCACGCCGGTGTCTGCCCCGACAAGGTCCTCAGCTACGAGCCGGAATGCACCTCGTTCTGGACCCGGGCCATCAACTGGGTCGCACCCGCGCCAGCCGACTTGTCCGTGACTCCCGCGGTGGGTCCCGTCACCGGCGGCACGAAGGTGCGCGTCAAGGGCCGGTTCCTGGCCTCCGGCGACATCAATCTCACGCTGAAGATCGGCGACCAGGAGATCGGCAAGCCCAACATCGTCCAGCGCGCCAAGGGCGCCAAGACCTTCGACGAGTACCGGCAGAACTACGACATCCTCGAGTTCGACACCCCGCCCGCACTGACGCCCGGACCGGTGCAGATCACCGCCACGTCCCAGTACGGCACGGCAACCTCCGCCGGCTCCTTCACGTACGTGGCCCGCCCGGCCATCACCTCGCTCGCCCCCACCACGGTCGCCGCATCCGGTGGTGCGGTCATCACCGTCCAGGGCACCGACTTCGGCGCCACCGGCCGGCCCTCGGTCATCATCGGCGGCGCGAAATCGCCGCTGGTGACCCGGATCAGCAGCACCAAGCTGACCGCGGTCGTACCCACCGGCCTGAACGCCGGCCCGGTCAACGTGCAGGTCTCCTCGGCGCAGGGCGGCGGGATCTCCGACGCGGCCACCCTCACCCTCGCCGCGCCCGGCACGGCACCGACCGTCAGCCAGCTCAGCCCCACCTCGGCCAAGACCGGCGACCCGGTCACCATCACCGGCGCCGGATTCGGCAGCGCCGGCACCGCAAGCGTCAGCGTCGACGGCGTGTACGCCCGAGTGACCGCGTCCAGCGGCAACTCCCTGACGTTCGACGTCCCGGCTACGGACAGCACCGGCGCCAAGGACGTCGTGGTCGCCTCCGTCACCGGCCGCACCACGCAGGCGGGCGGGCTGACCGTGCTCGCCGAGGACGGCATCACCTCCGTGTCGCCGGGATCAGTCCCGTCGTACGCCACCGGCAACGCCGCGAAGATCGACATCACGGGTAGCGGCTTCGGCACGAGCGGCAAGGTGAAGGTGGGTTCCGCTCTGGCCGCCAACTACACGGCCACCGCGGGCGGGACGCTGATCAGCGGTGTGACCGTACCGACTCCGACGGCCGGGCCCCTGGACATCACCCTGACGCCGACCGGGGCCAGCACACCGATGCGAGGCACCGTCCGGATCACCGCCCCGGTCCTCACCTACGTGGGCCCGGACCCGTACAAGGCCACGTTCCAGTTCCCCACCCCGGCGGTCGAGAAGAGCGGCGTCAAGCTGCTGATCCCGGCGACCGGCGGCAGCGTGGTACGCGTCGAGGGCAGCGGGTTCGGCTCGGCGGGCACGGTCAAGGTCGGCACCGCCACCGGCACCGTCATCTCCTGGGTGGACGGCGCAATCGTCTTCAAGAGCCCGGCAAACGCCGCGGGGGACTATCCGGTGACGGTCACCCCCACCGGCTCCACCCTGTCGGCCACGCGGGCAGCCGCGGTGGGCTACTTCGCGACCGTGGGCCTGCCCACCATCGGGCGGATCGGTTCGACCATCGACCTCTCGCACAACTTCCGCAACGAGTTCGACCCGGCCGCCGACCAGTCCGACTCGTTCCTGCTCACCGGCACGAACCTGGCCGGCACGTCGGCCGCCGCCACCCGGGTGATCGTCTCGGACGAGAACGGCGACAACCCGCAGACGGTGCTGCCCACGGCGGTGACCGACACGTCGCTGACCTTCGCCGCGCCGCGCGGCTTCGCCACCGGGGACTGGAAGCGGGTCGTCGTCGTCACCGACGTCGGCCAGGCACTGACCACCCACGGCATCTTCTACCTCGTCGCCGGGGCAAGCATCACCGTGAGCCCATTCTTCGGATCCTGCCTGCGCACTCCACAGTCGGCGACCGGCAACCTCACCGTGAACCCGGCGGTGGTGACCATCGAGAACACCGGGACGCTGTTCGGAGCGTCCGGCACGGTGACCGTCGCCGGAGTCGCGGTCACACCGACCAGTTACGCCGACAACCAGGTGGTCATCGACATGGCGAACCTGGCCGGCGACCTGAGCAACCCGTGGGGCGGCAAGTCGATCCTGATCACCCCGGACGACAACACCCTGGTGCCGCAGCGGGTCAGCTTCACCTGCGGCCTGGAGGCCGACGTCATCGCCACCGCGAATGGCAGCAACAACGACCTGACGGTGCCCGCCGGCACTCCCTACACGATCGGCAACACCACCAACGGATTCATCGGCACGAACCCGTTCGTCGCCACGGCCCCGGGCGGCTATGAGTACGTGACTGCCGCCGACTATGCCAACACCGTGTTCGCCGCGAACGTACAGGCCGGTATCCCGGTCGGCGCAGGCGAGTACTGGGTGCGAGTGGCGCTCAGCCGGGCCACGTACGCCGCCGAGCGGTACCTGCAGCTCAATCAAGGGGCGGTGCGGGTGGTCATCACCGGCACGCCGATCACCATCACCCCGGTCTCGGCCAACGGCGCGAGCTTCGCCTACCGGGGCCAGTTGGGTGACGGCACCGCCGGCTCGCCCGCCGACTTCAGTTACACCCCGAGTGTCACCACCGACCGGATCACCAAGGTCGTGTGGGAATACCGCAACTCCTCCTGCGACCAACAGCCGGACACCGTCGGCTGGGTCGAAGGCCTGCCCCGCAACGTCGCGATCCAGTCGCAGACCTGCGGCGGCGACGGCACCACGCAAGCCGCCTGGGACGTACGCGTCAAATCCTTCGAGATGAAGAGCACCGGCACCGACCGGTCGATCTACTACGACGCGACCAGGCCCACGCTCCGGGTGACGATCAACCCCAAGAACCTCACCGTCTCCGGAGTACGGGCCGACAAGGTCTACGACGACACCGACGCGGCGATCCTCGGCAAGCTCACGCTGACCGGCGCGGTCACGGGCGACGACGTCGCCCTGGAGGGAACCTCCGGCTCGGGCACGTTCGCCGACCCGAACGCGGGCGCCAACAAGCCGGTCACGCTCGCCACCGACGTCGCCCTGGCCGGTGCCGCCAAGAACAACTACGCCCTGACCAACCTGCGGCCGACGGTCACCGGCACCATCGCGAAAGCCGACGTGACCCTGTCGCTGACAGTCAGCCCCACCTCGGTGCTGCTCTCCGCCGGCACGCCGGTCACCGTCACCGCGACCTCCACCAGCCGCCGCACCCTGGCTGCCACGTCCGGCGGGGCACCGATCACGTTGACCTCGCTCGACACCAGCATCTGCACGATCTCCGGAACGACGGTCACCCCGGTCGCCGCCGGCACCTGCCGGATCAGCGGCACCCAGGCGTCTTCGGCCAACTACAACGCCGCCACCGCGGCCTCCGACCCGGACAGCACGACGGAGGTCGTCGAGTTCCCGATCTTCGGCGCCCCGGCCCAGCTCGCCGTCATCGCCGACGACCTCGTCGTCCCGGTCGGCGCCCAGATCGACCCGACCGTCCAGGTCAGCGGCCTCTTCGGCAACGACGACGTGTCCGGCGTGGCCTACGACTACTACCAGGGCGCCAACCTGCTGCAGAACACGCCGACCACCGCGGGCACCTACAAGGTCGTCCCGAAGGGCGGCACCCTGAACGCCACCGACAACGCGGCGTACGCCAACCCGTCAGCGCTGCAATACGTTGCCGGCTCCCTGGTCATCACCCCCGAGCCGCCGACCATCACCCAGATCTCGCCGGCCCTCGGCACGGTCGAAGGCAACACCGAGGTGACCATCACCGGCACCCTGCTCCAGACCGTCCGGTCGCTGCGCATCGGCGACGTGACACTGCGCGCGCCCGACTTCAAGGTCAATGAGGACGGCACCAGCCTGACCTTCCGTACGCCCGCAGTGAAGTCACCGACGACGGTCTCCGTCACATTGGTGGCGGGCACAGCCGAAAGCGACGCGACGTACAGCTACATCGCCGCCCCGCCTCAGCCGACACCGACGCCGACGCCGACCCCTGAGCCGACTCCCGAGCCCACACCGACGCCGTCCCCGTCGCCGTCGGACCCGACGCCCACCCCCACGCCCACGCCGAGCCCGTCAGACCCGACACCTACTCCTACTCCTACGCCGACCCCCACCACCCCGCCTGCGCCGGCCGGGCCGGTGCGGCTCAACCTCGAACTCGACCTCAAAACCAACGAGAAACTGGTCGGCGCCGAGGCCACCCTGTCCGGCGGCGGGCTGCAACCCGCGTCGCCGTACGTCCTGACGATGTACTCCGAGCCGGTCGTCATCGCCAGCGGCACGACGAACTCCGCGGGCGGCTTCAAGGCCCAGATCACCATGCCGGGCAAGGCCTGCGTCGTCGGTGGCATGCACCGGCTGGTGCTCACCGGCAAGGCACCCGATGGCAGCACCGTCACCGACAGCAACTGGGTCGTCCTGAACGACACCTGCGGTGCGACCACCGGCTCCGGCGAAAGGCCGAAGAGCAATGTGGTGCAGCTGCGGTCGTTCATCTTCCCGTACCAGTCGGCCACCCTGAAGCTCGCCTCCAAGCGCAGCATCCGCGGCACGGTCAGCTCCATGCGCGGCGCCAAGGTCATCACCATCACCGGCTACACCCAGACCGGCCGCCAATCCAAGGCCGCCCGCGCCGCCAACCGGAAACTGGCAATGCAGCGGGCCGTCGCGGTCCGCGCCTACCTCCGTACGCTCGGCGTCAAGGTCCCGATCCGGGTAGTCGGCGCCGGCGGCGTCAAGCCGGTCAGCGTCGCCCAGCAACGCCTCAACCGCCGAGTCACCATCACCGCCCGCTTCTGACCGTCCGCCCGCGCACCCCGGCAGGCCGCCGACACTGGCAGCCGGCCGGGGTTCCTTCTGCGGAGTTCACTTCCGTCCGTACTGTGTGGCAGTGCTGGAGATCGGGGAGAACATTCAGGGATGCACGCTGACGGTGTGCCGGGACTGCTGCTGCGGCAGCCGCCGCAAGCACCCGGAGGTGGACCACGAAGGCCAGCTCGACCGGCTGCGGGAGTCGCTGCCGGCAGCCCATCGGGTACGCACCAGCCTGTGCCTGGACGCCTGCGCCCAGTCGAACGTGCTGGTCGTCCATCCGACGCGGGAGGCCCGACGGCGTGGCGCCCGGGCAGTGTGGTTCGGCTTGGTCCTCGACGACGCGATCGTCGACGACATCGCCAACTGGGTCAGCGCGGGCGGCCCGGGCGTCGCCCCGATGCCCGCGACGCTCACCCTCTCAGTCATCAAGGCGCCCGCCACGACCGCGAAACGGTGATGAGAAGCAACGTCGCTGGTCGGCCGATCTTCTCCACGTGATGACGGCCTGCCGAAGCAGGCCGCCACCGCTGACGTGATCTCGCTACCGCGGAGTCATTAAGAGTTGTCTTCTAGTGGCAAAGGAACGTGGGAGTCGAGTTCAGGATCGAAGATCAGGTGCTTTGCCGCTGCTCGCGAGCGTGCCCAAGCGCGGACGTCTTCCTCGGTTCCCTCCGTCGCCTCATAGCAAGCGTGGTGCTCCCCATCGCCCTGCCAGATGGCCCGCCAGTCGCCGTCTGGGTACAGGGTGACGAAGACGGTTCCCGTTCCTGCGGGAGGAGGCCCCGCGGGTGCTACGTCCATTTTTCGCGCTCCGGCTCGTTTATTGCTGAGTCCATCGGTCCATGCTGCGGAGGCCGGCGACGAGGCGCCGCAAGTCATCGAGCGTCGGATGATTGTCGAGCTCGACGCCGCCCGGATAAACCACTCGGGCTACGCCGACCGCGCGGTTCTTCACTATGGGATGAAGTGACGCGCCGGGGACTCGGCGGTTCAATGCTCTACCTGGCATGGGGATCTTCGGCTTTCGGGCCGCGCCGCACCCAGCCGAGGAAGCGGTCGTAGAGGTCGTCGACGCGTCCCCATTCGTGATCGGCGATTGCTTCCCGCAAGGCGTTGTCCAAGTGGATGCTCATATAGATCGCGAGGGCTATGCCGTGGCCCAGGTACTCCTCGGCGAGTTCGACTTTCGCCGGGGCGCAGGGCCAGGGCTCGTCGCAGACCGAGCAGTCGAAGCTCGGCTGGGTGGGGGTGTGTGTCAGCTCCTGCACGGTAGTCACTTCCTGCCGCCGAGGGCGCGGTGCTCGCCGAGCCGGCTGAGGTAGCCCGCGTGCCCGATCTGTGCGGCGGCGCTGTAGTTCGGCCAGGCGCCGGTCCGGTCGAGCGCCGCGGCGGCGGCCCGGATGCGTTCCAGCTTGGCTTCGTCGCACGGCCATTGCACGCCGCAGGATCGGCAGCGGCGTGGGCGCCACCAAGCAAGCCGTCCCCACCGTCCACGCGCACGCGGGTAGTGCACGCGATCACCTCCCCTTGCTAACCGGACGGGGTGCGCAGATGGCACCTGCCGTGATCAACAGTGCAAGACGTGCTGTGACCTAGACTGCACGCACCCACACGGGTTTGCAAGGCTTGTATTTCCGGATCACGCTTACGCGAGGGCGTGTGCACACCTGTGCCTGAGGCCGTGCACACTGACAGGACGGAGTGGAAGGGATGGCGGAAGTGGCGGGACGCAGGGCGCCAACTATCCGACTCAGGCGGCTGGCCTCTGAGCTGCGTCGCCTGCGCGTCGAGGCCAAGCTCACGGTCGAGAAGGTGACCAAAGAGACCGGGCTGGATCAGTCCTCGCTCTACCGCATCGAGCGAGCCCTGAACAAGCCTCAGCGCCGCACGGTGATCACGCTGCTTCAGCTCTACCAGGTCGAGAAGGACCGCCAAACCACCCTGCTGGGTTGGCTGAAGGAGTCCGGTCAGACCGGCTGGTTCCAGGTCCACGAACCGTTCCTGCCCGAGCAATATCAGGCATACGTGGCCTTCGAGCACGAAGCTGAGGCACTCAAGAACTACGAGAGTCTCTTTATCCCGGGCCTACTCCAGACCGCCGAATACGCACGAGCAGTGATCGTCGACGCGGATCTCGGGAGAAGTCTGGACGCAGACGCGGCGGATAGCCGTGTCGACGTGCGTATGCAGCGTCAATCCGTCTTTACCCGCCCAGTGCCCATGCAGCTTCACGCGGTAGTGGACGAGGCTGCCCTCCGACGAGAGGTTGGCAGCGCGCAGATCATGCGTGCGCAGCTCGAACGCCTTGCCCATGCATGTGCGTTGCCCAATGTCCGCTTGCAGGTCGTCCCGTTCAAGGCTGGCGCACATCCAGGCATGCCGGGCTCATTCGTCATCATGGACTTTGCTGATCCGTTCGACGCGCCACTGGTTTACGTCGACGGGATTGCGGGTGACGCCTTCCTGGAAACAGGGGAGGATGTTGCACGCTTCGCGCGGACGTTCGACCTCATCGCGCAGGCGGCGCTAAGCCCGGCCCAGTCCAAGAAGATGATCCAGGAAGCCGCGAAGGCTGCATAGTGCAGGAGGAAGCTTAGATGGAACGGAATGTTTGGCGTAAGAGCACCAGGTCGAGCTCCAGCGGCCAGTGTGTCGAGGTCATGGTCACGGACACTGAGGTCCTGGTTCGCGACACTAAGGATCGGAGCAAGCCGGCGCACAGCTTCACCCACGGCGAATGGACGGCGTTCACCGGCGGTGTGCGCGAGGGTGAGTTCGACCTCTGACGGTCGTCCCGCGAAAGCGGCCCCTAGCTAGGCGGATGATGCCCAGCTAGAGGCCGCTTTGCTTATCTGGACTGACTTTAACCTCATCGCGTGTGCGGCACCGAGCCAGTTCCAGGGCGAGAATGGGACCAGGAAGCCTGCGAAGGTGCATGTCAGGAGGGCAATCTCGATGGAACGCAACGTATGGCGTAAGAGCACTAAGTCCAGCGCAAGCGGCCAATGCGTCGAGGTCATGGTTACGGACCTTGAAGTTCTCGTTCGTGACACCAAGGACCGGAGCAAGCCGGCGCACCATTTCACCCACGGTGAGTGGGCGGCGTTTACCGGTGGTGTGCGGGACGGCGAGTTCGACCTCTAGTGATCTCTTACAGCGACATGCCTCGGCGGGACAGCATCGTCCAGCCGAGGCGTGTCGTCCTGCACACGTCTCTTGAGCGGATGGCGGATTAGTGAGCGCTGGTCGGCGCCAACTGTTTCAGGCCCATCGGCGCTCTTCTTTGTCCGCCCACCAGGTGACGAGTTGTTCCGCAATGGTCGAGGTGGGGAACCGGTCTGCGGCGGTGCCGAGATGCCGACAGATTTCTTTGTCTAGCCACGCCCCGGCGTCGGCGACGTTGCCTGCGCAGTCGAGTGTGACCAGTACAGGACCGATCAGGTAGTCGTACCCGCCGGGACCGAAGGCGTCGGTGAGGAGCTCACGCACTTCGTGGACTGCCTCCTGGTGCCCGGCGGCCATGGCGCGGACCTGATCGTCGGGATCGTTCGCCAGCTGCGTAACCAGTTCAGTGACCGCCTGCAGGTCCATGCTCGGGATGTCGCGGGTCACCGCATACAGGGCGTAGTAGCGGGTTTCGGCGTCGTCGTCGTGGCAGAGCCGCAGCAGCGCATCGGCGGCTTCGGGTTCCACCTGGTCGAGGTTGACCAGGCCTGGCAGGGCAGCCGCGACGTGAAACCGCACCCACTCGTCGGGGTGATCCGCGAGGGCAACGACCTGCGGCAATGCTTCCTTGTCGTGGTGATAGCCCAGTGCCGACACGATCCAGTGCAGCACGGCAGGATCGGTCTCTTCGCGAAGCCGGGTACGCATCAGCGCAACCGTCTCGTCGCGGAAGGGCCGATGTCCATCGGGCTGCTCATCGCCGAGCTCCCGCAAGATCCGCACACCCAGTTCGCGCTGCTCGGCGTCGCTGTCGCAGGCCAGTGCGGCGGCGCGGTCGAAGACCTCCCGGGTCGGCCGCCGGTGCAGGGCGACGAATGCCGGCTGCGGAGCGTCACCGTCATCGTCTGTCATCTCTCGCCGCGCTAGCCGCAACAACACATCAAGTGACAGTTCGTCCGGCGTAGGCATAGCGGCATCGCTCACACTCTCAAGTGTGTACTCACCGCGGGTGGCGATCTCGGGAACACACCATGTGGGGTTGTGGTTTTCGGGGGCCACCCAGATATGGTGTTGCCCGCAGCTGGTTCGGCCGTGCCGTGAGGGTGGGGTCGAGGCAAGAGGGAACCCGGTGGAAATCCGGGACTGCCCCGCAGCGGTGAGTGGGAACGACCGCCGTCACACAGCACTGGGCGCCAAGCCTGGGAAGCGACGGCCAGTAGGAATCGAGTTCGACGCCCGCGAGTCCGAAGACCTGCCAGCGCGCCGCGCACCGTTGGGGTGTGCGGCGGTCGAAGGCCGCGTGGGACGGCCGACGCCCCTGATGCTCTGCGGCGGTCAGTGAGCTGCGAGCTGGTGGTGTCTGCCCCCGCGTGCCCGAAGGCCATGGGCTCGCGAGGAGAGGGCATGACGCTCACACCGGAGAAGACCACCGTGCCGGAGCAGCGGCGGCACGCGATGCAGGTGCGTAAGCGCAACGGGGACCTGGAGACCGTCGACGTCAACAAGATCGTCAAGGCGGTCGAGCGGTGGGTGGCTGACCTCGGTGAGGTGGAGCCGCTGCGGGTCGCCACCAAGACGATCAGCGGCCTGTACGACGGCGCTACCACCGCTGAGCTGGACAAACTGTCGATCCAGACCGCCGCTGAGCTGATCAGCGAGGAACCGCAGTATTCGAAGCTTGCCGCTCGGTTGCTCGCTGCCTATGTGGACAAGGAAGTCCGTAACCAGGGTGTGGCGAGTTTCAGCCAGTCCATCCGTTATGCCCACCAGCAGGGGCTGATCGGCGACGAGACCGCCGCGTTCGTCGCCCGGAATTCGCGCAAGCTTGATGACGCCGTCAACCTCGATGGTGACCTGCGGTTTGAGTACTTCGGCCTGCGGACCGTCGCGGACCGTTACCTGCTGCGCCACCCGGAGACGCGGGAGGTCGTGGAGACTCCGCAGTACTGGCTGCTGCGGGTCGCGTGTGGCCTGTCGACCGAGCCTGGTGAGGCGATCGGCTTCTACCGGCTGATGTCGTCGCTGGCGTATCTGCCCAGCTCACCCACGCTGTTCAACTCCGGGACCCGGCACACGCAGATGTCGTCGTGTTTCCTGGTGGACTCGCCGAAGGACGAGCTGGACTCGATCTATGAGCGGTATCACCAGGTGGCGAAGCTGTCGAAGTTCTCCGGCGGCATCGGCATCTCCTGGTCGCGGGTCCGCGGCCGGGGCGCGCTGATCCGGGGCACGAACGGCAAGTCGAACGGCATCGTGCCGTTCCTGAAGACCCTCGACGCGGGTGTCGCCGCGGTCAACCAGGGCGGCCGGCGTAAGGGTGCGGCCTGTGTCTATCTGGAGCCGTGGCACCCGGACGTCGAGGAGTTCCTGGAGCTGCGCGACAACACCGGCGAGGAGTCGCGCCGCACGCACAACCTGAACCTGGCGAACTGGATTCCGGACGAGTTCATGCGTCGGGTCGAGGCTGACGCCGACTGGTCGCTGATCGACCCGTCCGACGCCCCTGAGCTGCCCGACCTGTTCGGCGAGGCCTTCGACGAGGCCTACCGCCGGGCGGAGAAGAAGGCCGTTAAGACCGTCAAGGCCCGTGATTTGTACGGCCGGATGATGCGTACCCTGGCCCAGACCGGCAACGGCTGGATGACGTTCAAGGACGCGTCGAACCGCCTGTCGAACCAGACCGGCGCCCCGGGTAACACGATTCACCTGTCGAACCTGTGCACCGAGATCCTCGAGGTAAACGCCGACGACGAGACCGCGGTGTGCAACCTCGGGTCGATCAACCTGAGCGCGCACATCAGCGACGGCGGCGTCGACTGGGAGAAGCTGCGCGCCACGGTGCGGACCGCGGTGGTGTTCCTCGACCGGGTGATCGACATCAACTTCTACCCGTCGGAGCAGGCCGCTGCGTCGAACCCGCGGTGGCGGCCGGTCGGGCTCGGGCTGATGGGGTTGCAGGACGCGTTCTTCCAGCTGCGGCTGCCGTTCGACTCGGCGCAGGCGAGGGAGTTGTCGACGCGCGTGCAGGAGGAGATTTTCCTGACCGCGTTGGAGTCCAGCGTGGCGTTGGCGCAGCAGTTCGGTCCGCACCCGGCGTATTCGGAGACTCGGGCGGCGAAGGGCGATCTGCACCACGAGTTGTGGGGTGCCACGCCGGAGCAGACGTCGCGGTGGGCTGAGCTGAAGACGCAGATCGCCGAGCACGGGTTGCGGAACTCGCTGTTGATCGCGATCGCGCCGACCGCGACCATCGCGTCGATCGCCGGGTGTTACGAGTGCATCGAGCCGCAGGTGTCCAACCTGTTCAAGCGCGAGACGATGTCCGGCGAGTTCCTGCAGATCAACACCTACCTGGTCCGGGAGCTGAAGGCGCGCGGGCTGTGGACGGCACCGGTCCGGGACCAGATCAAGCGGGCCGAAGGTTCGGTGCAAGGCATCACAGAGCTGCCGGCCGAAGTGCGGGAGTTGTTCCGCACGGCGTGGGAGTTGCCGCAGAAAGCCCTGATCGATCTCGCGGTTGCCCGCGGGCCCTACATCGACCAGTCGCAGTCGCTGAACCTGTTCCTGAGTGCGCCGACCATCGGCAAGCTCTCCTCGATGTATCTCTACGGCTGGAAAGCCGGGCTGAAGACGTCGTACTACCTGCGGTCGCGGCCCGCGACGCGCATTCAGCAGGCCACCACCTCGGTGCTCCCGGCGGTCGCTGCGTTGCCGACGGTGTCCGACGAGGAAGCCCTGGCCTGTTCCCTGGAAAATCCTGAAAGCTGTGAGGCCTGCCAGTGACGACCATTCCCGAACCCCGCACCACCGACACCACACCCGCCCCGGCCCAGCGGCAGATGTTGCTCGACCCGGGCATGGACCTGACGCTGCGGCCGATGCGGTACCCGCACTTCTTCGACCGGTTCAAGGACGCGATCAAGAACACCTGGACCGTCGAGGAGGTCGATCTGCATTCCGACCTCGCCGACCTGGCGAAGCTGTCGGCGGCCGAGCAGCATCTGGTGTCGCGGCTGGTCGCGTTCTTCGCCACCGGCGACACCATCGTGGCGAACAACCTGGTGCTCAACCTGTACCAGCACGTCAACTCGCCCGAGGGCCGGCTGTATCTGTCTCGGCAGTTGTTCGAAGAGGCGGTGCACGTCCAGTTCTATTTGAACCTGCTCGACACGTATGTGCCGAACGAGCAGGAACGGTTCGAGGCGTTCGCCGCGGTGGAGAACATTCCGTCGATCGCGCGTAAGGCCGAGTTCTGTTTCAAGTGGATCGACTCGATCTTCGAGCTGCGGTCGCTCGAAACGAAGGCGGATCGGCGGGCGTTCCTGCTCAACCTGATCTGCTTCGCCGCGTGCATCGAGGGCCTGTTTTTCTACGGCGCTTTCGCGTACGTGTATTTCCTGCGCTCGCGGGGTTTGCTGCACGGTCTCGCGTCGGGCACGAACTGGGTGTTCCGCGACGAGTCCATGCACATGGCGTTTGCGTTCGATGTGGTCGACACGGTGCGGGCCGAGGAGCCGGACCTGTTCGACGACGAGATGGAACGTCAGGTCAAGGAGATGCTGGCCGAGGCTGTCGAGTGTGAGGTGCAGTTCGCGGCCGACCTGCTCGAGCAGGGCGTGTCCGGGATGAGCCTGGCCGACATGCGCGAATACCTGCAGCACGTCGCCGACCGGCGGCTGTCGGTGCTCGGTATCGCCCCCATGTACGGCAGCAAGAACCCGTTCGCGTTCATGGAACTGCAAGACGTCCAGGAGCTGTCGAACTTCTTCGAACGGCGCGTTTCCGCCTACCAGGTCGGCGTCACCGGCACGGTCAGCTTCGACGACGACTTCTAGTCGCCGGCGGGGGCGGGCGCACACCCGTCCCCGCTGACCGGTGTCACCTGCGCCGACACCAGCCCGGACCGGTCCACCCCCAGCTGCTTACCCACCGCGGCCAGCCGGTTGTGCACCGTGCGGGGCGTGGTGAACAACAACTGCGCGATCTCCGCATCGGACAGCCCGCCGGCCGCGAGTCCGGCCAGGTGCCGTCCGACCGGATCCAGGCGGTCGGCGGGCCGGTCGGTCAGTGCCGCCCCGGGGGTGGTTCCGGCCAGTGCCAGACTTTGCCGTACGCCGGCCAGCAGTCCCCGAGCGCCACACCGCCGTGCCAGGTCGGCCGCGGTGCGCAGATTGCCGATGCCGGCGGCCGGCTGTCCGGAGCTGAGCTGGAACCGGCCCAGCTCGTACCTGCCGCGGGCTTCTTCGAGGCGGGACGGTGACCGCTGGAGTTCGGTGACCGCGTCGGTGAGCAGGGCCAGGCCCGCTTCGCCGCCGGTGACCACGCCCAGGGCGCGCATGCTGACGCCGATGCTGCGCGGCGTGCCCCAGCGCCGGGCCAGCTCCAGTTCTTCGGCGGCGAGTTCCCGGGCGGCGCCGGCTTGGCCCAGGGCGGCGTACGCGAGGGCGGCCTGCGAGCGCCAGGCGGCGATGGCCGGGCTGGCGATGCCGGCGGCGTTCTGCGTGCTGCCACATTCCAGCAGCGCGGCCAGTCCACCGGCGACGTCGCCGGCGGCCACACGCAGCCGGCCCCGCATCAGCAGGAATCGGCCGCGGTCCCAGGCTGCGTCGGGGGCGTGGGTGGCACCGTGCCGGCGCACGATTGCTTCCGCGGCGGCGACATCGCCGAGCTCGATGTGGGCGTTCACGGCGAGCGCCACGAACGGCAGCGCCGAGTAGCCGAGCTCGAGCGGCATCAGCTCAAGGACGGTTTGCGCGATGTCGAGGGACGGCAGCACGTCGCCGCGGATGCTGGCAATCGTGGACGTGCCGAACCGCGACAATATGGATAGGTACGGCGAGCCACTGTGGATCGCCTGCTCGCCTATCTCCCGAAACCACCCGGACGCCTCGGGCAGCCGGTCCGCGGCCAGCAGACCTATCGCGGCCAGGGCAAACAGCACTCCGGCCGGGCCGTGCAGGTGCAGGCCGCCGTGCAGGGCGCGGCCGAGCAATTCGCTGGTCTGTGCGGCGCTGAGGTTCCCGGCAGCGCCGTCGAGTGACAGCGCGGCGAGCAGCGCCCGTTCCCCCGGAGTGTCACCGCGCGGCGGCGCCTCGGCCAGGTCATGCAGCACCTTGCGCACCACCGGGATCGTCGACACATTCTCGTACGCGACCTGAATGAGTTGCGCCTGCAGCAGCAGCGCCAGCTCCCGCCGCGGCCCCGGCGGTCCCGTGGCAGCGGCACCCAGCTCGGCTACCGCCTCTTCGAGCACGGCCACCGCCTCGGGGCCGCGCCGGGCCATCAGCAACGCGTTGGCGAGCAGTCCGGCGGTGCGGCCGCGCTGCTCGGCGTTCAGCATCAACGCCATCGCTTCGCGCAGATGCCGGGCCGCTCCGGCGGGATTGTGGAACAGCAGGTCCGAGCCGAGTGCCACCAGGACCTGAGTGCGGGCCGCCTTGTCGAGCGGTTCCCGCAGCGCGCGTCGCAGGAACAGCACGGCAACGTCGGGAGCGCCCCGACCCCGGGCGAGCTGCGCCGCGTCCTGCAACACCTCGGCCGGCCACCGGTCGTCGATGAGGTCGCTGTGCATCAGGTGCCCGGCGACCACCTCGCTCGGGGCGCCGCCGTCGTAGCGGACCCGGGCGGCGCGGACGTGCGCGGCGGTCAGCTCGGCAGCGGTCATGGTGCTGAGGACGGCGGGGCGGACCAGCCGGTGCCGGAACCGCGGCGGGTCCACCGTGCCCAGGACGCCGAGCAGTTCCAGCCGGCGGAGCTGATTCGCCAGGTCGAAGTCGGTCAGCTCGGTCACGTCGGCCAGGGTCGCCCGGTCGACGTCCTCGTCCAGTACGGCGAGCGTGCGGGCGACCAGCCGGGGCCGTTCGGGTTCGCGGGACAGTCGGTCCACGATGCCGCGGGTGAGCGCCTGGGCGCCGTACTCATGAACCTGGTCGATGTTGTCCCCGACCGGCCGCAGCCCGCTTTCGGCGATGGTGCGCAGCAGCTCGGCAAGGAAGAGCGGGTTGCCGCTGGAGGCTTCCCGACACGACTCGCAGAACCGGTCGTCGGCCGCTGCCCCGAGGCGGGCGCGGACCATGCGGGCGACGGCGGTCCGGCCCAGTGGGCCGACGGCGAGCCTGCCGCAGTCTCGGGACAGCAACTCGTGGAGTGCCGGGTCAGGTTCGCCTTCGCCGCAGCGGCGGGCCAGCACGATCAGCACCGGCAGCCCGGACAGCCGTCGGCTCAGGTAGGCCAGCCAGCGCAGCGACGGTGGATCGATGCGGTCCAGGTCGTCCACCACGAGGATCACCGGACCGCGCTCGGTGAGGTTGACCAGCAGCCAGAACAGCGCGTGCAGCAGCAGGGCGGACGGCACCGGCTGGGCGGCCGCGGCGGGGGCGGGCACGTCGTACGCGAGCACCCGCAGGGCGAGCGCGGCCTGTCCCACGAACAGCAGCTCGCGCTCCGCCTCGGATCGGGTCAGCACCGGGTGCAGCAACTGCCGGACCGTGGCGAACGCCCAGTCCTGCTCGGACTCTGCGCAGGTGGCGCGCAGTACGGTTACGCCGCGCTCGCTCTCTATCGTGGACCACTCGCGCAGCAGAGTGCTCTTACCGATGCCGCTCGGACCTTCGACGCAGAGCAGGCTGGGGCGGCCGTCGCGGGCGGCGTCTGCTGCTTTTTCCAGGGTGGCGAGCTCGGCTGCCCGGTCCCGGACGACGGGGTGGTCCGGGGCTGGCGGCGGTTCGGTCGGCGCCGGCGCGGAGCGCAGGATGCGCTGGTGGAGCTGTTGCAGCTCCGGGCCGGGATCCACGCCGAGCTCTTCGACCAGTTCGTCCCGGAAGCGCGGATAGATCGCCAGGGCCTCGGCCTGTCGACCGGACAGGTTCAGGGCGCGCATGAGCTGGCCGCGCAGCCGTTCCCGCAGCGGGTGCTCGGCGATCATCCGGTGCAGCTCCGGAATGACTTCGTCGTACCGGTCGAGCTGGAGGTCCGCGTCGACGCGCGCCTCGACGGCCTGGATCTGCAGCTCGGCGAGGCGCCCGCCCTCGTCGCGGCGGAGCACTTCGGACGGTACGTCGACGAGTGCGGCGCCGCGCCAGAGAGCCAGCGCGTCCCGCATCAGCGTGCTCGCCGCAGCCCAGTCGTACGCCCGCGCGGCAGCCCGGCCTGCGTCACTCATGGTGACGAAGCGATGCACATCTAGCTCTCCGTCGATGACCTCGAACAGATAGCCGGGTGGCTGTGTGCGCAGTCGTGCGCCCACTTTGTCGCCGAGACTCTTGCGCAGCCGCATGACGTGGTTCTGCAGTGCGCCGCGGGCGCCGCGCGGTGGCTGGCCGTCCCAGATCAGCTCGGCCAGCTCGTCGGCCGGGACCACTGTATTGGCCCGGAGCAGCAGCGATGCGAGGAGAACCCGTTGCCGGGCAGCCCGTACCGGGATCCGGGTGCCGGCCTCCTCGACCAGCAAAGGTCCCAACAGACCGAACCGCACGTCATCTCCTAGCGGGTTGTGCAGACGCCCTGCGAGCCGGCGGGCGCGTGTGAGCGAGATGTGAGCGAGCCGGGAGCGGAGCCTAGCAAGCTGCTGACTGGGTGTGATCGATGATGCATTCTCTTTGTGATCCAGGAGAGTTGAGATGGTGGTTCGCGGCCGGCGACTCGGTACGCCGATGATCGTCCCGGTAGTCCGCAGCCGAGGCATGTCCTGCACGACGGGATCCCGCCGTGCGCGGCAGGTACGCGTCCTGGTCGTCGCCGCCGACCTCGTACGCCGCGCCGGCCTGTCCACATTGCTGCGCCAGTCCGATGGCATCGACGTCATCGGCGAGACCTGCGACGAGGCCGCTGCGCTGAGTCAGGCGCGGGCCGGGCGCCCCGACGTCGTCCTGCTCGACGGGCCGCCCTGGTGGGCCGAGCGCGTCTGCGCCTCGCTACGGGCCTACGGGCCGGTACTGCTGATCGGCGACCGTACGCCGCTGCCCCCGGAGCCCAGCCGTGGCCCCGCCGGACAGCTGGTGCCCGGCGAATTCTCCGTCGAGGAGCTGGCCGGCTCGGTCCGCTGGATCGCTACCGGCCGGACGATGGCACCGCCGCGGCCGCTGCGCAACGGATTCGCCGTAGCGATCGACGGGCCGGACACCGCGCACGATCGGGCGGTGGGCCAGCCGGCGGCGGCCCTACGCTTCGGGCTTTCCCGCCGCGAAGGGGAAATCATGGAACATGTGGTCCGCGGGATCGGCAACGCCGACATCGCCCAGCGGCTATTCATCAGCGAGAAGACGGTCAAGAATCACGTCAACCACATCTACCGCAAGCTGCGCGCGACGAACCGTGCCGAGGCGATCGCCCGCTGGCTGGGTCTCGCCACCGCCTAAGGCAGGTGGAACCACACCTTCTTGCCGCCACTCGGCACCGTCTCCGTGCCCCAGTCCTCGGCCAGTCGCGCCACGATCAGCAGCCCCCGGCCACCCTCACTGTCCGCGTCCGCGGCCTGCTGAGCTGGTGGCCGGTCGCTGGAATCGGTGACCTCGACCCACACGCCGTCCGCCAGCCGCAGCTCCACCAGCACGTCCCCGCCGGTGTGCTGAATCGCGTTGGTGACCACCTCATCCAGCAGCAACAACGCATCGTTCAACAGCCGCTCCTGGCCCCACGCGGTGAGCAGGTCCGCCGCGAAGCGCCGGGCCGACGGTGCGCTGACCGGCTCACCGCGGAACCGGCGGGCGGCCCGTCGGCGCCCCGGGGCGGGGGAGTCGTTGGTCAGACACAGCACCGCCACATCGTCGGTGCGCGGCTGCGGCCCGACCCGGCTGTCCAGCAGGTGATCAAGAACCGCATCCGGGTCACGGCTCGGGGCGATCTGCAGCGCCGCGCACAACTCTCCGAAGCCCTGGTCGATCGGATGCCGATGGTCCTCCACCAGGCCATCGGTGTAGAGCACCAGATTGGCCGCCGGCGGCAGCAAGAAGGTCGTCTCCGCGAAGACGGCCGTCCGCGCGACGCCGAGCGGCACGCTGCGGCGCAGATCCACCAGAGCCGCCGAGTCATCCGTACGCAGCACCGGCGGCGGATGCCCGGCCAGGACCGCGGTGACCGTCCCCTCGGTCAGGTGCACCTCGAGATAGCAACACGTCGCGATGGCGTCGAGATGCAGGTCGAGCAGGAGTTGATTGGCGTGATGCAGGACCCCCGCCGGCGTGTGCCGCTCCGCCGCGTACGCCCGCAACGCACTGCGCACCTGGCCCATCGTGGCGGCCGCCGCGGCACTGTGCCCCGCAATGTCGCCGATGACGACGCCGACGACGCCGTTGCCGAGCGCGATGAGGTCGTACCAGTCGCCGCCGACGTCGACGCCGTGCGTCCACGGCAGGTAGCGGGCGGCGTGCCGCAGACCGGGCACCTCGGGCAGCCGAGCAGGCAGCAGCGCCCGCTGCAGCTCGGCCGCGATCGACGTCCGGGTCTCGAACAGCAGCGCCCGTTGCAGCGCCTGCGCGCTGAGCCCGGCCAGCGCGGTCAACACGTCGCGCTCCTCGACGTCGAACTCGCGGGGGTGGCCGTACCCGACGATCAGCGTGCCGAGCACCTCGCCAGCGACCGCGAGCGGCAGAAACGCCCAGGCCTGTCGGCCGCCGCGGGGCACCCGGACGGTCGGATCGGGCTGGGCGGCCTCGAACTCACCGGTCGACGTCAGGTACCGCGGCCGACCGGTCCGGGCCACCGCCGTTGCCGGGTACGGATGATCGAGCGGCAACCGGCGCAGCCGCTCCACCACGTCCGGCTCGTACCCGGCGTGGTAGGCCACCCGCAGGTGGTCGTCGTGCCGCAACAGCAAAGCGAGGCCCTGGCCCCCGGCGGACGGGCGCAACACCGCGCCGATAGCGGCATACACCTCGGCGGTAGTGCTGGCCGCGACCAGCGCGGTGGTGACCTTCTGCAACGCCCCTGCCCGGGCCGCCGCCTGCTCGGCACGAGCCACGCTGCGGGTGAGTTCCAGCTGCTGATCGACGTGGTCGGTGATCTCCCGGAAGGACACGGCCACGAACCCGGCGCCCGCCCGTCCCATGTTGATCTCCCACACCTGCCCGATCTCCGGGTACGGCAGCCGCACCCGGCACTGCTCCCCGGTCGCCGCCACCCGGCAATACCGGTCGAACAGCCCGTCCGCCCAGCTCGACGGGGAAACGGCACTGAGCCGTCCGCCGATCACGTCCTCCGCCGCCCGTCCGGTCAGCTTCGCGCCGAGCTGGTTCACGTACTCGCAGATGAAGTCGGTGATCTCGCCGTGGTCGTCGCGGACCGCGCGGAGCAGGGTGAAGCCGTCGAACGCGGCGTCCAGCATGTCGTACAGGCGGCTGCCGCCGTCCGACTGCGGCGCCAGGGTCACCTGGCGCAGATCGACAAACCGAATCCCGAAGCCGTCACCGTACGGCCCGATGCGCAGCTCGAAATGCCCGGCGACCGAAGCCCGGTCGTAGTAGACCGTGCGGGTTACCGGCTCCCGGGTCTCCACCACCCGGCAGTACAGCGGCAGCGTGCCGTCATGCACGGTCTCCGGCCACATCTCGCGGTACCGGCCGCCGATCAGCTCGGCGCGGTCGCGGCCGGACATCCGGGCACCCACGTCGTTGATGTAGATCAGCTCGAAATCGACGATTTCCCCGCGCTCGCGGACGGCCCGCGCCAGGACCCAGCCCTGGGGATCGTCGTCGAGCAACGCGAGGAGCTGCGCGTCCACCCGTACCTCCTCCGTCTGCGCACGTCGCCGGCTCCCATCTTCTCCCGATGTCGGGCGAACCGGCATTGCCGCGGCAGAGTGAGCCGCGCTGGTTCGGCTGCGCATGTGACGCGCGTGGCAGGATCGTGGTGACGATGGTCGATGGCGAACGCCGGCAGCGGCCTGGCGGGTCGCGGACGCTCGGCCGTCGAGTGGCCGGACTTGCTGGAGTACGGCACTGTGCCCTTGAGGTTGCCGGTGGGGTGCAGAACGGTGCGGTCCGCCGAGCCGGCGAGAAAGCGCTTCAACCCGGCGGGAAGGCGCCGATGAGTCACGCGGAAGGAGGGCTGGCTATGGAACATCTGAACGCGGAACAGCTCTCGGTCGCCCTGTTGGCGATCGAGGACCGCATGATGTGGGACGCCGCTGCCACCTTCCGTACCGCCACCGAGCTGGAGAACCGCGCCACCGAGCTGGGCGAGGAGACCCTCGTCGTCCGGGCCCGGCTGTGCAAGACCAACATGCGTCTGCGGATGGGCGAGTTGGCCGTCGCCAACCGGGAAATCCACGAGATCCACGAATGGGCCGCCGAGCAGGGCGACGGCATGCTCCTCGCGCGTACGCACCTGGTGTGGGCGAACATCGACCGCCTCCTCGGCGACGCCGCCAAGTCGCTGGAACACTCGTTGAGCGCGGTGGAACTGCTGGACGAGCACGCCACCGACCACATGCGGGTGTGGCACGTCAACAAGCTGGCCGACGCGCTCGCCTTCGCCGACTCGATGGACGACGCCCGCGTCCGGTACGCCCAGGCCGAGGAGATCGCCCTCGCCCTGCACATTCCCCGCCTGCTCATGCAGGTGTTCAACAACCACGCCTACCACGAGCAGATCGCCGGCAACCCCGAGCGCGCCCAGGAGGTCGTGGAACGCCTGCTGCACCACGCCGAGGAGCACGGCTTCCAGGTCGACGCCGCCATCCTCGACACCGTGGCCGCCATCCACATCGCCAACGGCCGGTACGCCGACGCCGAACAGACCATGCAGGTGTGCCTCGCCCAGCACGAGACCGGCGAACGCGACGACGCCGACGCCCTGGCCGAATACCTGCTCACCCTGGCCCAAGCCCAGCGCGGCCTCGGCGACACCGAGCAGGCCCAGCGCAGCCTGGACGCCTCCGAAGCGGAAGCCGGCCAGCGCGGTCTGCACGAAGTCCTGGTCCGCGTCCGCCGCGAGCAGGCCGAACTGCACGCCGCCCGGGGCGAGTTCGCCGAAGCCTTCGCCATGCACAAGCAGTTCTTCGAGGCGTACGAGCAGCTCCGCTCGCAGCAGCAGGAGGCACAGGCCCGGACCCGGCAGGCGATCTTCGAGACCGCCGAAGCCCGCGAGGAGGCCCGTCGCTTCCGTGAGCAGGCCCGCCGCGACCCGCTGACCGGCCTGCGCAACCGCCGGTACGTCGACGAGGAACTGCCCGCCCTCATCGCCGCCGACCCGCGCCTGACCGTAGCCATCGTCGACCTCGACCACTTCAAGCGGATCAACGACCAGCTCTCGCACGACGTCGGCGACCAGGTCATCGTGCAGGTGGCCGGGCTCCTCGACACGAGGCTGTCGGCGGTCTGCCCGGACGGCTTCGTGGCCCGGCTGGGCGGCGAGGAATTCCTGGTGGTGCTGCCACACACGCCGCCGGCCGCGGCTGCCGTTCTGCTTGAAGACGTACGTGCCGCAGTCGCCTCCTTCTCCTGGGCCGGCGTCTGCGCGGACCTGCCGGTGACGGTCAGCATCGGCGTCGCCGGGCTGTGCGAGGCAGCGATCCGCACCCAGCCCGGCCTCCTCGCCACCGCCGACCGCAACCTGTACGTCGCGAAGCGTGCCGGTCGTGACCGCGTGGTCGGCGGCGTAGGCGAAGAACAAGCCCTCGCACTCAGCTCCCGCAGCGCCGCCTGACCGCCAACTCGCGCCGGGCTCAGCTGGCCGCTCTTCTTCGGGCCGTCGATGACGCGCCGTGCGGCTTGCCCTTTTCCGCCGGACGGCCGGGGACGTGCGGGCAACCCATAAAGTGCTTTTCGTGGCCACGGCGACCGTTGCACAACTCGTGCACATCATTGAGCGGGTCGGCAGTCTGATCGCCGTCATCGAGCCCGCCCATTGGCACCTGCCGACGCCCTGCCCCGAGTGGGACGTGCAGACGCTGGTCCGCCACCTGGCCCTCGGCAACGCCATGGTGACCTCGGCACTCGTGGCCGCGCCGATGACCAGCAGCGACCTACGTGCCGGGTTCGACGAGAGCGCGGACACCCTCATCACAGCCTTCGAGAAGCCGGGCGTGCTGGACCGCCTCGTGGACGTCCCCTTCGGTCGGGTCCCCGGTGAGCTGGCCCTGCACTTGCGCCTCACCGAACTGCTCGTGCACGGCTGGGATCTGGCCCGCGCGCTCCACCGCCCGGTCGGATTCGCCGCCGACGTCGTGGAACAGGAGTTGGCACACACGGCCCCGATGCTCGCCGCCCTGCCGCCTGCCAGCCGCCCCTTCGCCGCCGCGGTCAGCCCCGCCTCGGACGCCGCCGCCCTCGACCGCCTCGCCGCCGCCCTCGGCCGCCAGTAAGACCGCGCGCCGCGGGTAAGCAGCCGTTCGCGGCTGAGCCGGCAAGACTTGCGCCGCGGGTAAGCCGCCGTTCGCGGCTGAGCCGGCAAGACTTGCGCCGCGGGTAAGCCGCCGCTCGCGGCTGCGCCGGCAAGACCTGCGTCGCGCTTGGGCGGTGGTCGGCGGCCCTCGGATTGAGGATGTCGCTCGGCGGTATGACCGTGCTACCTTTGCCGCAGCCGTGCCCTGGATGCCGGCGGCGGATGCCGCCCCCAGAGGCCCACAACGGCCAATCTTCTTCTCTTTTGTCGCGCTTCTCGATGACGCGCGTTTCTCCCCGCTCTTTGGAGTACCCCCATGACGGACCAGTCCCGTAAACCTGGCATCGACGTACCCTTCGACGCCCTCCTCGACCTCGCCGACGACCGCGCCTGGCTGCGCGTCGACGGCTACCTGCCCAGCCCCGACGACATTGCCGTGGCGATGGAGCAGCTCCGCCGGCTCGACCTGCGCCGCGGCGACCGGATCACCGGCACCGCCCGGATCGACGGCCGCAAACCTGCCACCGTACGGGTGGACACGGTCAACGGCCGCAAGCCGGGCCGCCGCGCCGACTTCGCCCGGCTCACTCCGCTCTACCCGCAGGAACGGCTCCGGCTGGAAACCGAGCCGCACCTGCTGACCACCCGCGTCATCGACCTCGTGATGCCGCTCGGCAAAGGCCAGCGTGCCCTGATCGTGGCACCGCCGAAGGCTGGCAAGACCACGGTCCTGCACGACGTCGCCAACGCCATCGCCCGCAACAATCCCGAGTGTCACCTCATGGTGGTGCTCGTCGACGAACGGCCTGAAGAGGTCACCGACCTGCAGCGCTCGGTGCAGGGCGAGGTCATCGCGGCCACCTTCGACCGGCCGCCGCAGGACCACACCGCGCTCGCCGAGCTGGCGATCGAACGAGCCAAACGCCTGGTCGAGTACGGCGAAGACGTCGTCGTCCTGCTCGACTCGATCACCCGGCTCGGGCGGGCCTACAACCTGATCGCCCCGGGCCGGGGCCGTACGCTCTCCGGCGGCCTCGACTCCACCGCGTTGCATCCACCGAAGCGCTTCCTCGGCGCGGCCCGCAACATCGAAGGCGGCGGCTCGCTGACCGTCATCGCCACCGCGCTCGTCGAAACCGGGTCCGCCCTGGACACGTTCATCTTCGAGGAGTTCAAAAGCACCGGCAACGCCGAGCTCAAACTCGACCGCGGACTCGCGCAGGCCCGGCTCTTCCCGGCCGTGGACCTCGCCGCCTCCGGCACCCGGCACGACGACAACCTGCTGGCGCCGGGTGAGTTGGCCGTCGCCGCCCAAATCCGCCGCGCCCTGCACGGCCAGGGCCGCGAGGGCCTGCAACAGCTGCTCGACCAGCTGCGTGGCACCGGCTCCAACCTGGAATTCCTGCGCCGGGTGGCCCGCTCGTTGGCCGTCGCCGGCTAGTACACCCAGACCCTCGTCTTGAGCGGGATCTCGCCGTTTTTCCACAGATGGTTCATCGCCGAGATCGACAACCGGGCACACCCATGCGAAGCCGGGTACGGCGGCACGCTCGGCGCCCCATGCACCGCAATCCCGCCGTTGAAGTACTTCGGCCGCCACAACATGCCCAGCGGCGCGTTCCGCCAGCCGTCGATCTGCCGCGACACCTTGTACTTGCCGCTCGGGGTGGCCGCGATGGCCGTACCGCCACTCGCCGTGGCATAGCGCTCGTACGAGCCGGTCGACGTGTTGAAGATCTTGGTCACTTCGCCGTTGTCGACGAGCATGAGCAGCTGACGCTTCTTGTTGATCTCGATGACGCGGCCGCTGGAACTCTTCGCCTTCGGGCGTACGCCATCGGTCAGGGCTTGTTGGGTCTTGGCCCCTGCCACGCCGTCGCGGGTCAGGCCGGCCGCCTTCTGCACCGCGAAGACCGCCTGCTGGGTGAGCGAGCCAAAGGTGCCGTCCGCCTTGCCGTTCCAATAGCCCAGCTCGGTCAGGCGGTTCTGCAACGCGAGGACTTCCGCCCCCTTCGCGCCGCTCTTGAGCTTCTTCGGCGCCGCCGGGTCCGTCGGGGCTGTGGATGAAGCTGTGGATGACGGGGACGGTGCCGATGGTGCAGGTCCCTCAGACGGCGGTGCGCCCTCGTTAGGTGCGCCGGGCTCGTTAGGTGCGCCTCCGGGCGTTGACGGGCCGGCCCCCGGCGGCGCTTCGCTCGAGGCGGCGGGTGCGGGAGGCGTCGGCGCGGCCTGCTCTGAGCCGCCCGAGTCGCACCCGGCGGCACACACCGCGACGGCGGCGACCGCTATGGCGTATCTCAGTGTCTTTCGCACCATGCATCCCTCCGTACCCGATGATCACACGCGAATACCTTTCATGGAGGCGGCTCGGCCAAGGTCGCCAGGCCCAGGCGGGGTGGAAAAAGAATCAAGTACCCTTCGCCTATGTCTTGGAAGGCGAGTGCCCGGCACGGCGTCCGGGATGCGCCCGCCGGACTCGGCCTCGTGCAAGATCTGATCAACACCCGACCCACCATGGCGTACGCCGCCGACCTGCTGGCGACCGCGGACGATGCCCAACGGTGGCTGGGCGACGCGTTAGCCATGTGGTCCCGCGTCGCCGCCCTCCCCGCTCCCGTCCTCCTGCTGTCCTCGACCGACCTGCGCTCACTGCGCCGCCTACGGAGCACCTTCGAGGGCGTCATCCTGGCCGGCAGCGGCCGCGGCCCCGCACACGACGGCGCACTGCCCCCCGCCGACGTGCCGGTCACACTGGTGCCCGACGCGGAAGGCTGGGTCCGCATCGTGCCCTCCGGCCGCGGCACCCGCTGGCTGGCCTCCGCGCTCTGGGCCGAAGCACTGGTGGCCCAGCAGGCCGGACTGTGGCCCCGCATGAAGCTCTGCCACAACTCCGAATGCCGAGCCGCCTTCTTCGACACCTCACGCAACAACAGCGGCGTCTGGCACGACGTCAGCACCTGCGGAAACACGGCCAACCTGCGCGCCTTCCGCGAGCGCAAGCGCCTCCTAGGCGGCACCGGCGGACAATCCGACCCCGCGATCGGCGCCCCGTGATCTAGCCGGACCGCCTTGAGTTGGCCGTTGGGTCGGCTGGGTGGCCTTGAGTTGGCCGTTGGGTCGGCTGGGTGGCCTTGAGTTGGCCGTTGGGTCGGCTGGGTGGCCTTGAGTTGGCCGTCGGCCCTGAACCGGCCGTAGGCTTTGTTGGGGCCGGACGGCCTTGAGCTGGTCGGACAGTGAAAGTTCGGTCCCGACCCGGGAACCATCGAGCTCTTCCGCGCGACTATGGATGCATGGCGTGTGAGCGTTGGCGCGAAATGCTGTCCGCGCAACTGGACGGCGAGGATGATCCGGCCGACCGGGTGCGAGTAGACGAGCATCTGACCGGCTGTGCCGGGTGCCGGGAGTGGCTGGATCGGGCGGCCGCGGTCAACCGGCTGACCCGTACTGCCCTGGTCGCGGACGTCCCCGACCTCACCGACTCCATCCTCGCGGCCCTCGCCGCGGACCGAGCCGCTGATTCGACCGCACCCGCCGCACATCGAGCCGCTGATCCGGCCGCACCCGCCGCAGCGACGTCGCGAGTGGGCCGCGGCCGATGGAACGCCCGGTTCCGCGACTGGTTCGCGGTCACCCGGGTCGAAGCCGGCAGCGATGCACGCCGGGCCGTGAGCGACACACGCCAGGCCGTGGGCGATGCGCACCAGGCGGGCGATGTGCACCGGGCCGTGGGCGACACACGCCGGGCTGCGGGCGACACACGCCGGGCCGTGGGCGACACACGTCGGGCCGCGGGCGACACACGTCGGGCCGCGGGCGACACACGTCGGGCCGCGGGCGACACACGTCGGGCTGCGGGCGGTGTGCGCGCTGCAGCGGATCGTTCCTGGCGGTCGCGGGCTGCCGCGGGGCTCTATGTGGCGCTGGCCGTGGTCGGTGCGGTGCAGCTCATTCTCGGCCTGACCCAGGTTGGCGGTGGGGTGGGCAGCTCCCACCTGCACACCGGGATGGACGCCACCCCCGGCCACCTCTGGCACGAGTCGGCAGCCTGGAACGTGGCAGTCGGCGCCGGCTTCCTCTTCATCGCCCTGCGGCGCAACCGGCCGACCGGACTGGTCCCGATGCTGACCGCCTTCGTCGGGATGCTCCTGCTGCTGTCGGTCAACGACCTGTCCGCCGCCCGGGTCGACGCGACCCGGCTGGTCAGCCACGGCTTCGTCATCCTCGGCTACCTGATCGTGGTGGCACTGTCCCGAGTCACCAGCGACTCGGCCCAGCCGCCCGGCAACCGGGCCGGCCGCGGCACCGGCTGGCACCTCACCCAAAACGATCCCGACCCGGGCAGCGACGCACCCCGCACATCCCGCCTCCGGCTCGTCCGCCCCGGCCCCCTCACCGCCACCCACAACCCCGCCCAAGGCCGCCGCGCAGCATAGGCAATCGCTTCCCACGACCGTGCCGAGGATCGCCGCGCGCGCAGGTGATCGCCTTCCGTGACCGTGCCGGGCATTGGTGGGGCGGGGTGAGCGATCGCCATCCGCGACTCCTGCGGGGGCCGCTGTTGGGGGGATCCCGCGATGACCGTTGTCCGAGGCGCCGCCCGGGTGCCTCGGTGAGTGCCCCGTCGGCCCCGCGAGTTCCCCCGAGCTCCGCATCGAGACCGAGGGCACCCGTAGGACCTCGGCGACCGCGACCCAGAAAGATCCTCACCCACGTGGCGGTATTCGAACAGGTGTTCGATAGAGTGCCGGCATGGAACAGCGTAAGCACTGGTGGAACGGCAGGTGGGGACGCGTCGCCCGCAAGGACGTGTACCTGCGGACGAGCGGCGACCAGTGGTACGTGGAACAGCGCGCGGGCGGCGCCGACGGCGTCTCGCACTTCTTCGAGTTCGACAGCGAGGACGCAGCCCTGGACATGGTCCGCGACGTGCTGACCGGCGAGGACGACTGGTGTGAGCTGTCCGTCCGTCCCCGCCCGCGCTGACTTCCTGCACCTGCGCAGCAGTTCGGGGGCGACCTGAGAACGCTGCCCCCGCTCGCGCTGACCTCCTGCACCTGCGCGGCAGTTCGGGGGCGACCTGAGAACTCTGCCCCCGCCCGCGCTGACTTCTCACACCCGCGCAGCTGCTCGGAAGCGGCCGAGGAGGGCCCTCGCGCGCTGACTCCTTGCTGTCGAGCGACGCCGGTTCGCCCCGCGCGCTGAACCCGGTGTGATCAGTGCGACGGCGGCTGCTGGTGCCGGCCGAGGATGTCGTTGACCGCGCCGGGGGCGACCTGCTGGCGGACCAGCGCATCCCGGATCTCGGTGAGCAGCTTGACCTCTTCGCTGGGCGCGGCTGGCGGCGGCTCTTCGCCTCGCTTGCGCCGCTCCGCCAGCTTGTTCAGCGGAAAGACGACGAGGAAGTACAGCACCGCGGCGGTCATCAGGAAGGTGATCACCGCATTGACGAAGGAGGCGTAGTCAAAGACAACGCCCTTCTCGGGCGACCAAGTGCCGGACGCGGTGCCCGATCCTCCGGTGATCCAGCGGATCAAGGGCTCGAGGAACGACTTGGTGAAGGCGGTCACCACGGCGGTGAAGGCGGCGCCGATGACGACGCCGACCGCGAGGTCGACGACGTTGCCGCGCATGATGAAGTCTTTGAAGCCTTGGAACATCTTTTTCACGCGCACTCCTGCGAAGAGAGCCGAGGGGGTTCGAGGGCAGCGTTGCCCTCGACCGGTCCGCGACAAACTACGCCCCACCGCGCGTCATGCGAAGGAGCGGGCGCGTCAGATGAAGAGCTGGTGTGGCAGGGGGAGGGGCGGGGCTCAGTCGAGCGCCGGCTCCTCGGCCGTCACGGCCTCGTCGACCGTCGGGTAGGTGTGCAGCACCTCGACCAGCCCGGACACCTCGAGGATGCGCAGCACGCCCCGCTGGGGTGCGGCCAGGCGCACCACGCCGCCGGCGTCGTCGGTGCTGTTCTTGGCGCGGACGAAGACCGACAGCCCGGTGGAGTCGCAGAACGAGACCTCGGCCAGGTCGAAGACCAGGCGGGTGCGGCCCTTTTCGAGCAGGTCGCTGATCTGGTCCTGGAGCTGGGGGGCGGTCGCCATGTCGAGCTCACCCGCCACCGACACGACGACCACGTCGCCGCGCTGCTCGGTTTGTACCGTCAGGGACATTCAGGACCTCCCGGTTATGGTCAGAACGTTACTCCACGCACCTGTGAACATGCAGCACGGGGACACGGGCCGACCGCCGCATATTAGTTAGCCGACGACAAGTAAGAACTGGCCTCGATGGTAAAGTCCGGCCGGGCTGCCCGCGACCGGCCGGGTGCTGGTCCGGCGAAGGTCACAGGAGGAAACGTGGCGTTGAGTTCGGGCGAGGGAAGTCGCTTCGCGGATCTTCTCCAGGGGCACGAGGATGCCATCACGGCGTCCTGGGCGGAAGAGGTCGGCGCCTATCTGCGGGGCCGGTTGAGTCACGCCGAGCTTCGCCGGCAGGTCCTTGAGCTGCAGAAAGGCTTCCAGTCGGCGCTTGCCGGCGGTGCCCAGGAGCTGACCGACGACGCGGCCGCCGAGCTGCGGGCGCAGCTCAGTGAGCTGTCCGGCAGTCGGGCGCGGCAGGGTTTCAACGCGACGGAGACGGCGGTGAGCGTCTTTGCGTTGAAGGACGCCGCGCTGAAGGTTCTGGAGGCGGGCTCCGGCACCGACACGGACACCTTGCGGGACTATGTCGCCTTCTCGGCTTTTGTCGACCGGGCCGCGCTGTTCACTTTCGATACCTACACCCGCGCGCGCGAGGAGCTGATCGCCGACCAGGCCGAGCAGCTGCTCGAGCTGTCCACCCCGGTCGTCAAGCTGTGGGAGGGCGTCGTCGCGGTGCCGCTGGTCGGCACGCTCGACTCGGCCCGAGCGCAGGTGGTCATGGAGCGCCTGCTGCAGACCCTGGTCGACACCGGCTCGCCGTACGCGATCATCGACATCACCGGTGTGCCGGCGGTGGACACCCAGGTCGCCCAGCACATCCTCAAGACCGTGGTGGCTGCCCGGCTGATGGGCGCCGACTGCATCATCTCCGGCATCCGCCCGCAGATCGCTCAGACGATCGTGGCGCTCGGGATCGAGTTCGGCGACATCGCGACGAAGGCGTCCCTGGCCGACGCCTTGCGGCACGTGTTGCGCAAGACCGGCGACAAGGCCGTCCAGAAGCCCGCCCGCCGGGAGGGCTGAGGAGATGGAACGCGTGCCGGTCCTGAAGATCGGCGACATTCTTCTGGTCTCCATCCAGACCGACATGGAGGACCAGGTCGCTCTGCAGCTGCAGGAGGATCTGGCCGACCGGATCGTGGCGACCGGCTGCCACGGGGTGATCATCGACATCAGCGCGCTGGACATCGTCGACTCGTTCGTCGGCCGTACGTTGGCGACCATTGCTTCGATCTCTCGGGTTTTGGATGCGGAGACGGTCGTGGTGGGCATGCGCCCGGCGGTTGCCATCACGCTCGTGGAGCTGGGGCTGTCGCTGCCGGGCATCCGGACGGCTTTGAACGTCGAGCTGGGCATGGACTTGCTGGCCCGGGAGCGCGCGGCGGACGAGGACGACGACGTCGACTTGACCGATCCGGACGACTCTGTGGTCACTCAGCCATGAACCCCGGCGACTCCGAGCGCATCGCGGTCGCTTCCGACCAGGATGTGGTCCGGGTCCGCCAGCTCGTGCGTACGGTGGCGGTGTCGGTGAAGTTGTCCCTGGTGGACCAGACCAAGCTGGTGACCGCGGCCAGCGAGTTGGCGCGCAACACGCTGGTCTACGGCGGCGGTGGCACGGTCGAGGTGTCGCGGGTGGAGAACGGTCGCCGGGCCGGCATCCGCATCGTCTTCGCCGACGAGGGGCCGGGCATTCCTGACCTGGACCTGGCGCTCACGGACGGTTACACCACCGGCGGCGGGCTGGGCCTGGGGCTCAGTGGTGCCCGGAGATTGGTCGACGAGTTCGAGATTGACACCGCGGTGGGGCGGGGAACCACCATCACCGTGACCAAGTGGTGCCGATGAGCGGAGGCGCGGTGGCTTCGCTGCCGGAGGGACTTCTCGATCAGGGAGTCTGGTTCCGGGTGGAGGCTGCCGGGACAGCCGCTGCCGTCCGCCGGACCGCGGAGAAACTCGCCGCCGAGTTGGATCTGCCGGAACGTCGGATCGCCGACCTGTCGATCGTGGTTGCCGAGGCGGCCGGCAATCTGGTGAAGCATGCCGATGAGGGCGTGTTGCTGGTTCGCCCCGTGCGGGCGGCCGACCAGGCGGGCGTGGAGATCGTCGTGATCGACAAGGGTCCGGGAATGGCGAACGTGTCATACGCGCTCGGCGACGGGCATTCGACCGCGGGCACGCTGGGCATCGGTCTGGGCGCGATCGTGCGCCAGGCGAACTGGAGCGATCTGCATTCGGTGCCGGGCAAGGGCACGGTGCTGGTCGCGCAGCTCTGGTCCGAGCGGGTGCCGGAGCCGGCGTGGGCGGCCGGGTTGACCCGCCCGTTGACCGGTGAGCCGGTGAGCGGTGACGCGTACGCATTCCGGGACGTTGATGGCCGCCGTCAGCTGATGGTGTGCGACGGGCTCGGCCACGGGCGGTTGGCTCATGCGGCCGCGCAGGAGGCCGTCCGGGTTTTCCGGACCGCCGCCGCGGCGCCGCCGGCCATGCTGCTTGACCTGTTGCACCGCTCCCTGAGTCACACCCGGGGGGCCGCGGTTGCCGTCGCCGAGCTCGATCCGGAAGCCCAACTGGTCCGATATGCGGGCCTGGGGAACATCGCTGGCACGGTGTTCCTGCCGGACGGCGGACGGCGCGGCATGGTGTCGCTGCCGGGTATCACGGGACATCAGCGGCGGCAGATCCGCGAGTACGACTACCCGCTGCCGCCCGGCGCGGTGGTGCTCATGCACAGCGACGGCGTGGTGGACCGGTGGAACCCGGCTGACTATCCCGGCTTGTTGTCTCGGTCGCCGCAGGCCATCGCCGCGACGGTGCTGCGGGATGCCGGCACCCGCCGCGACGATGCGGGCGTTCTCGTGGCCCGGTTGTCATGAGCTCCGAGCCGCTGATGCGGACCCGGATCCGGGTGGAGCAGGACGTCTTCGCGGTCCGGCAGCTCGGCCGGGAGGTGGCTCGCGAGGTCGGTTTCGAGGTGCGGGACCAGACCCGGCTGGCGACGGCGCTGAGCGAGGTGGGCCGCCTGCTGGTGGCCGCCGGCCGGGATTCGGACGTGGTGTTCACAACGACGGCCGACGGGGTACCTACGCTTCTCGTAGAACTGACTCACCCGGTCCCGGGCGACGGTGACCGGCTGCGACCGCAGCTGATCCAGGTGAGCCGGCTGATCGACACGTTGGAGGTAGGGGATGCGGAGCCCGGTACGGTCGTGCGGATGTCTCGACGTCTGCCGCCGAGCTCACCGGCTCTGAACCCCGACCGGATGGAAGAGATCCGCGAGCGCCTGGCCGGCCTCGTCCCAGGCACCCCACTGGACGAGTTGTCGGAGCAGAATCAGCAGCTCATCGCCGCTCTGGACGAGGTACGCGCGCAGCGCGACGACCTGGCCCGGCTCAATGCCGAGCTGGAGGAGACCAACAAGGGCGTGATGGCCCTGTACCACCAGCTGTCCGACGAGCTGGAGGAAACCAACCGGGGTGTCGTCGCGCTGTACGCCGAGCTGGACGAGAAGTCGGTGCAGCTGCGGACGGCCAGCGAGGCGAAGAGCCGGTTCCTGGCCAACGTCAGCCACGAACTGCGCGCCCCGGTCACCGCGATCATCGGCCTGGGGCGACTGCTGTCTGACGAGTCCTCCGACGAGCTGACCGCGGAGCAGTCCCGTCAGGTCGAGCTGATCCGGGGTTCGGCGACCGACCTGCTGTCGTTGGTCAACGACCTGCTGGATCTTGCCAAGGCGGAGGCCGGTCGGGTCGAGGCGAACTGGTCCGAGGTGGATCTCAAGGCGGTGTTCGGGCAGCTCCGCGGCACGCTGCGGCCGCTCGCCACCCAGCCCGCGGTCGACTTCGTGGTCGAGGAGCCGGCGGTGTCGCGGCTGCGCTCCGACGAGGTGCTGCTCGCCCAGGTGCTGCGCAACCTGCTGACGAACGCGCTCAAGTTCACGGCGGAAGGCTCGGTGCGGCTCGGCGTGGCTCAGGTCGGGGACAACGTGGAGTTCACCGTCGCGGACACCGGCGCCGGCATTCCGGCCGAGTTGCACGAGCGGATCTTCGAGGAGTTTTACCAGGTCCCCGGCAGTCGCGCGCTCAGCGGCAAGGGAACCGGTCTCGGACTGCCCTACGCCCGCCGTCTCGTCGGTATTCTCGGGGGCGCGATGCGAGTTTCCTCCACTCCGGGTGAGGGCAGCGTCTTCACCGTCTCCCTGCCGGTGTCGCCGTGACACCGGCCACCGTGCTGGTCTGCGACGACAGCGCCACCAAGCGATACCTGCTGGTGAGCTGGCTGACCCGGGCTGGTTTTGCGGTGGTCGAGGCGGAGACCGGCGGGGCCGCCCTGGAGCTGCTCGCCGCCGCCAAGGGCGGGATCGACCTAGTCGTGCTGGACGTGAAGCTGCCGGATCTGAGCGGCTTCGAGGTCTGCGAACGGATCAAGACCGATCCCGCGTACGGCATCCTGCCGGTGATCCATGTGTCGGCGCATGCGGTGGACGTGGTCGACCGGACGCAGGGGTTGAACCGGGGCGCGGACGCGTACCTGGTGGAGCCGATCGAGCCGGACGAGCTGATCGCGACTGCGCAAGCGGTGCTGCGGTACTACCGGGCCCGGCAGCGCGCCGAGTCTCTAGCCAACCGAATGATCAAGTTGGCCGAGACCACGCTGGCGATCAACTCGGCGTCGACGCTGGCGGGCCTGCTGCAGGCGGCCGCGGACGGCGCATACGGAATTTTCGGCGGTCCGGTCGTGGTGGTGGCCGAGACCGCCGACGGTGACGGCTTGTCTGCGGTGGCGAACGGTCAGGCTGCCACGGTGCGCCCCTGGGCGGTCGAGCACCACGAGACCGCGGTCGGCTCCACCGTACGGACGGAGCCGCCGGAAGCCTGGAGTCTGGTCACCTGGCCGGAGCAGGAGCAGGTTGCCGTGGCTGCTGCCCGGCTGCGCAGCGACCGCCCCCCGGTGTACGTCGCCGTCCCGTCCGCGTCGCAGACTCCGGGGTTCCCGGTGTTGCGGCAGCTCTCCCAGGCGGTCGCGGCGGCGGTGGAGGCCCAACGCTCGTACGACGAGGAACATCGCATCGCTGTGACCTTGCAGCGCAGCCTGTTGCAGAGTCGCCTGCCCGACGTGCCCGGCTTGGAGCTCGCGGTCCGCTACGAGCCGGCTGGCGCGCAGACCGAGGTGGGCGGCGACTTCTACGAGCTGACCATGTTGGATGGCCGGTTGCTGGTGGCGATCGGTGACGTGGCCGGGCACTCCCTGCACGCGGCGACGGTGATGGCGGAGGTGCGCCACGCGGTTCGTGCGTACGCGGTGGAAGGGCATTATCCGGCGGCCGTGCTGGATCTGGTGAACCGTTTCATGCGCACGGTCCTGCCGATGGAATCGGCGACTTTGTGCCTGTTCACCCTGGAGCCGGCGACGGGCCGCATCTGTCTCGCCAGCGCCGGCCACCTGCCGCCGTTGCTGCACGTGGACGGCGCCGGGGCCACCTTCCTGACGCCGAGCGGGCCACTGCTGGGCATCAACGCGCCCCGCCCGGCGGACATGGAGTTCGTCCTCCCGCCCGGCGGGACCTTGGTGCTCTACACGGATGGCCTGATCGAACGCCGCGACAGTGACATCGATGAGGGCTTCACCGCCTTGGCACAGTGTGCGAACGAGGTCGAGCCCAGCCTGGACGCGTTCTGCCAGCGCCTGTTGGTGCAGTTGGCCGGCGCGGGTGAGCAAGCGGACGACATTGCGGTGGTCGCCCTGCGCCGCAGGTGAGAGATTTGTCGTCATGATCGACAACGGGTACGACTTTGTCGGGCTGCACCACACGCAGCTAGCCATCCCGCCGGGCGCCGAGGACCGGATCCGGGCGTTCTACGGCGGCATTCTCGGCATGGTGGAGCTCGAGAAGCCGCCGGTGCTCGCGGCCCGCGGCGGTTGCTGGTTCCGCGGCGGCGCTCTGGAGCTGCACTTCGGTGTCGAGGCGGACTTCGTCCCGGCCCGCAAGGCCCATCCCGGCTTGCTGGTCGCCGGCCTCGACGCGCTGGCCCAGCGGCTGGATGCCGCCGGGGTCGAGGTGGAGTGGGACGACAATTTCCCCGGCCACCGCCGCTTCTACGCGTACGACCCGGTGGGGAACCGGTTGGAGTTCCTCGAGCCCCAGCAACTCTGAGTGATCTTGACTCCCGCTATTCGCTTGATGAATAGTGGGCGGCTATGACGACGCCGCACGTGCTGATGGGGCTGCTGGCCGCCGGGCCGCGGCACGGCTACGACCTCAAGCGCGCCCACGACGAGCGGCTGCCCCGAGCCAAGCCGCTGGCGTACGGCCAGGTCTATGCGACGCTCGGCCGGCTCGTCCGGGACGGGCTGGTCGAGCAGCACGGACAGGACCGGGAAGGCGGCCCCGACCGGACGTCGTACGCGCTCACCGAGACGGGTCGCGCCCGGCTCACCGAGTGGCTGACCACCGTCGAGCCGCCCGCGCCGTACGTCACCAGCGCGCTCTTCGCCAAGGTCATGATCTGCCTGCTTGCCGCGGATCCGGCCACCACCGCCGATTACGTGGCAGCCCAGCGGGCCGCGCACGCCGCCCGGATCCGGGAGCTGACCGTGATCAAGCGGAACCGGGCCTCGCCGGTCGCGGATGTCGTCGCCGCCGACTACGCGATCGGCCATCTGGACGCGGACCTGCGCTGGTTGCAGACCACGCTGTTGCGCGTGAGCGAGCTGCATCGGGAGGTGAACGCGTGACCGCGCTGCTCCGGGCGACCGGGATGCACCGGGCGTACGGGCCGACTCCCGCGCTGCGTGGCGTCGACATTGCGGTCGACGCGGGGGAGATCGTCGCGGTCACCGGTCCGAGCGGCTGCGGTAAGTCGACGCTGCTGCACTGCCTCGCCGGCCTGCTGACCGTCGACGCGGGCGCGGTGCACTACCGGGGTGAGGACATCAGCCGGTGGTCCGAGGCGGCACGGTCACGGTTGCGGCGTACGGAATTCGGGGTTTTGTTCCAGTTTGGGCAATTGGTGCCGGAGCTCACCGCCGCCGAGAACGTGGCGTTGCCGTTGCTGCTGGGCGGGGCGACCCGGAAGGCGGCGCGGAAGGCGGCGACCCTGTGGCTGGGTCGGATGGGCGTCGGTGATCTGGCGGAGAAGGTGCCCGGCGAGCTGGCCGGCGGTCAGCAGCAGCGCTGTGCAGTCGCCCGGGCGCTGGTCACCGAGCCGCGGGTGCTGTTCGCCGACGAGCCGACCGGTGCGCTGGACGTGCTCACCGGCGAGCAGGTCCTGGCCGAGATTCTGCAGGTGGTGCGCGAGCAGGGCACCTCGGTCGTGTTGGTGACCCACGAAGCGCAGATCGCCGCCTACGCGGACCGCGAGATCACGCTGCGGGACGGCGTGGTCGACCCGACCGGACTGGGCATCGGGACGCCCGGGTGAGGGTGACGACGCTGCTCCGGCTCGCGGTCGCCGGAAACCGGATCGACCATTTGCGTACGGTGCTGACGGTCCTGAGTTCCGGGTTGGCCGCGGTGGCGCTGCTGGCCGCGGCCACTGTCGGCTCGATCGAGGGAGACGTCGCCTACGCGAGCAAGCTGATCGCCGAGCGGGGACTGCGCCCCGGCGTGACCGTCGCGCTGATCATGTTGTCGCTGCCGGTCCTCGCGCTGGCCGGACAGTGCATTCGGCTGGGAGCGCCGGCCCGGGACCGGCGGCTCGCCGCGATCCGGCTGTCCGGGGCGACACCGGGGCAGGCCGTGCTCATCGCGAGCGCCGAGACGGTGGTGGCGGGCCTGGCCGGTGCGGTGCTCGGATTCGGCGGCTTCCTGGCGGCGCGATCCGGCGTGCACCGGACGAACGCCGAGGGCCTGCCCGTGCTGCCGACGGATGTCCTCCCGGCGCCATCGACCATTGCCGCGATCCTGCTGGCGGTGCCGCTGCTCGCCGGCCTGATCGGCGCGGGCCTGTTGCGCCGGGTGGTGATCAGTCCGCTCGGCGTGGTCCGGCGGACCCGGAAACGGGGTCCGCGGCCGTGGCCGGTGGTCCTGATCATTGCCGGGCAGGCACTGTTCGCGTTCCCGATGCGACAGGCGGAACTCAGCATCGAAGTGGGCTGGAGCATGGTGATCAGCGGAGCGGTGCTGTCGGCCCTCGGCGTCGTGCTCGGCACCGGCTGGATCGCCCACACCTGCGGCCGGCTCCTGCATCGGTACGGTCGACGTCCGGCGATGTTGCTGGCCGGGCGGCAGCTCCTGGCCGACCCGTGGACCGGCAGCCGGACACTGGCCGCGCTGCTCGCCAGTGTGCTCGTGGGCGCCGTCGCTCTGGGCTTACGGGCGTTGTTCGAGACCGAGAACCGGGCATCAGCGGCCTACGAGAAGCAGCTCAGCGAGCCACCCTCGCCGGACTTCGCGACTAGCCGGGACTTCATCTTCGACACCATCGACCTGATCATGGTGGGAGTCGGCATCGCCATGGCGGTCGCGTCGGCCGGGGTGCTGGTCACTCTCGCCGAAAACATCGTGGCGCGCCGCCGCACCTACGCCGCGCTGACCGCAGTCGGGGTGCCGCGCCGGACCCTGTCCGAGGCGGTGCTGTGGCACACGCTCGCTCCCGTGCCACCCGCGGTGCTGCTGGCGTTGGCGGCCGGCGTCAGCCTGGCTCGGCACTTCGAAACAGAAGTTTCCGTCGGCGGGTCGGTCGCGTACGTCTGCGACGCCGCCTGCCAGGCCGGCAGCGGGCAGGCGGTCGCGCAGGCCACGCCGGGTGGGCCAGTGACGCTGGCTGTGCCCGTACCGATGGAAATGCTGGCGTGGCTGGGCGGCGGTGCGCTGCTCGCCATGCTGGCGGTCGTCGGGTTGGGGTTGTTGGTGTTGCGGTCGAGCACGGACCTCGAAGAGCTTCGGGCCGGATAGCAGACGGACCCGGCCACGGCCGGATCCGTCTGCGCGCCAAACGTCAGGCGCGGCCAACCGTGTCCAGGATCCAGGCAGTCACGAACGCCTCTTCCTTCCAGGCGTCGTAGCGGCCGCTGGGGCCGCCGTGCCCGGCGCCCATCTCGGTCTTCAACAGGTACGAGCCGTCGGGCGCCGTCGAACGCAGCCGGGCGATCCACTTGGCCGGCTCGTGGTACAGCACACGGGTGTCGTTGAGGCTGGTCACTGCGAGGATCGCCGGGTACTTCAGCTTCTGGACGTTCTCGTAGGGGCTGTATGCCTTCATGTACGCGTACACGTCGGCGTTTTCCAGCGGGTTGCCCCACTCCTCCCACTCTGTCACCGTGAGCGGCAGCGTCGGGTCCAGGATGGACGTCAGCGGGTCGACGAACGGCACCTGCGCCACGATGCCCGCGAACGCGTCCGGGGCCAGGTTGGCGACCGCGCCCATCAGCAGGCCACCCGCCGAGCCACCGCGCGCCACGATGAGGTCCGGGCTGGTCCACTGCGCCTGGGCCAGCGACCGCGCGCAGGCGATGAAGTCGGTGAAGGTGTTCCGCTTCGTCAGCATCTTGCCCTCTTCGTACCAGCGGCGGCCCATTTCGCCGCCACCGCGCACGTGCGCCACGGCATAGACCATGCCCCGGTCCAGCAAAGAGAGTCGGGCGATGGAGAAGGTCGGCTCCATACTGATTTCGTACGAGCCGTAGCCGTACAGCAGCAGCGGCGCCGTCCCGTTGCGCGGAGTGCCCTTGCGCGCCACCACCGAGACGGGGATCTTCGTGCCGTCCTCGCCGACCGCCCACTCACGGAACTGCTCGTACTGCTCGGGGTCGTAGCCGCCCAGCACCGGCTTCTGCTTGCGCAGCACCATCGCGCGGCTGATCAGGTCGACGTCGTAGACCGAGTCCGGCGTGACCATCGACGTGTACGAGATGCGCACGAGGTTGGTGTCGTACTCGGGGTTTCCGGCGAGGCCGACGCAGTACAGCGGCTCGGGGAACGCCATGTCGTAGAAGTCGGTGCTGCCGTCGGCGATGACCCGCAGCCCGGTGAGCCCGTCGCGGCGCAGCGAGACGACCACGTGCCGTTGGAACGCGTCGACTCCCTCCAGTCGAGTGCCCGGCGTGTGACCGATCAACTCCACCCAGGGGCCGGGATTGTCCACAGAGGTGTACGAGAGCGCGAAGTCCTCAGCGTTCTCGTTGTGCAGGATCAGGAACCGGTGCCCGTGGTGCTCGATCGAATACTCGACGCCCTGGACCCGCTCGCGGATGATGGCCGGCTCGGCCGTGGGGCGGTCGGCGGCGATGACCCGTACCTCGGAAGTGATCTTGCTGTGCGCGTCGATGACGATGAACTTCTCGCTGCGGCTCAGCTCGACGCCGACCCAGTACCGCTCGTCGGCTTCCTCATAGACGACCACGTCGTCGGCGGCGGGCTGCCCGACCGCGTGCCGCCACACCCGGTTCGGCCGCCACGCCTCGTCGACGGTGATGTAGAACAGCGTCGAACCGTCCGCCGACCAGGCGCTGCCGTAGAAGGTGTCCGGGACCTCGTCGGCCAGTGACTCACCGGTGCTCAGGTCCTTGACCTTGAGGGTGAACCGTTCGTCGCCGGCAAAGTCCACGGAGTACGCCAGGCGGGTGCCGTCCGGCGTGACGTCGAACGTGCCGAGCGCGAAGAACTCCTTGCCCTCGGCCAGCTCGTTGCCGTCCAGCAGCACTTCCTCGCCCGGCAGCGGGGCGCCGGCGCCCGTCGCGGGCGGGTCGACCTCCGGGCCGGCGGGGACGCGGCACTGGATGCCGTACTGCTTACCCTCGACTGTCCGCGTGTAATACCAGTAGCCGCCCTTGCGCTGCGGCACGGACAGGTCCGTCTCCTGGGTGCGACCCTTGATCTCGTTGAAGATCGTCTTCCGGAGCTCTTCCAGGTGTGCGGTGGCCCGCTGGGTCCACGCGTTCTCCGCCTCCAGGTAGGCGACGGTGTCCGGGTTCTCCTTCTCGGCGAGCCAGGCGAACTCGTCGGTGATCGTGTCGCCGTGGAAGGTTCGCTCGGAGGGGACCTGGCGTACGGCGGGTGGGGTGGTCGGCATGTCGGTCGTCACGGTTGTCACGTTACCGCCCACACACCCGGTCTCCTCGGCCATTAGAACATGTGTACGATAGCCGCGACGCTGATCTCAGGGGTGATGTCAGTCCGAGGAGAACCATGGGGAACGACCTGCCCGCCCGGAAGCCGCTGCTCCGCGCCCTGACTGACCTGTGCGGTCCCGGCTATGCGCGACTGGCCCGCCGGTCCGATGCGGTGTGCGGGCGGCACGCGGCGTTCGTCGCGGCACCGCCGACCACGGGGGCGGTGGTGGTCGCCCTGCGCCTCGCCGCCGAGCGGGGTCTGTCGGTGTCCCCGCGTGGCTCCGGCTCCAAAATCGACTGGTGCTGCCCGGGCTTCGGCGCCGACCTCATCCTCGACACCCACCGCCTCGACGGCATCCACCGCGTCGACCCGGCCGATCCGACGGCCACGGTCGTAGCGGAGGTCGGTGTTGGGATGCCGGTCCGGTCGCTCGGGGCGGCGCTGGCCCCGCACGGCCTTCGCCTCGCAGTCGACCCACCCTCGCCGACCGCCACCGTCGGCGGGATGCTCGCTCTCAACGAGACCGGCCCGCTGCGCCACCGGTTCGGCACGGCCGCGGGCCAGGTCGAGAGCGTCACGTATGCCACCGGCTCGGGTGACCACGTCGGTGCCGGCCCGCTCGACGCCGCCGGTGTGATCGTGTCCGCCCGGGTTCGCCTCGAACCCCTGCCCGCCGCCCGGCGCTGGGTGGTGGCGCCGGTGACCGCTCCGCGCGACATCCACGACCTCGTCCAGGAGACCCTTGCCCAACAGGTGCGGCCCAGCGCCGTCGAGATCGACCTCCCGGTGGGTCCGGCGCCGGCCGCACTCGCCGTCCTGATCGAAGGAGACCCCCGGGAGGTGGCCGAGCGGACGACCCGGCTGCAGCAAGCTCTGCACGCCGGGGCTGAATCCACCGCCGAGGCCCCGTCCTGGTGGGGGCGCTACCCCTTCGGACCGACGGACGTGGCGCTGCGCATCGCGGTCCCGCCGGAGGAGCTGCAGGCGGCAGTCTTCGCCCTGCGGGACGTGGCGGGGGCGCCGGTGCCGGTGCGTGGTGCGGCCGGCCGCGGCATCGTGCACGCGGCTCTGCCGGGAAGCGTCGGCCCGGAGCGCGCCGAGGGCATCCTCGATGCGGTGCGTGGCGTCCTGCTGGCGCGCGGCGGCCGCTGCGTGGCGATCGCCGCGCCACCGCACCTCGGTGCGGCACTGCACCTGGCAAACCGCCGCGACCTGTTCTGACGGGTCAGATCTTGACCGAGGTCCGGGACAGCACGTCGGCGGCCATGTGCCGCCCAAGGTTCGCCAGCGTGCCCACCGCATAGGACATGTAGGCGAACTGGCCCATCTGGGAGACGTTCGTGAGCGCGAGCTGCTGCGCGGAGAGCCGCCGGGGCAGCAGCGGCGTGCCGGAACCGAGCATCACCGGCGCCACGGCCAGGATGATCTCGTCCAGCAGCCCGGCATCGGCGAACTCGCCCACCAGGTCGCCGCCACCAGCCAGCCACACGTTGCGGCCCTGGGCGGCGACAGTCATCGCCTCGTGCACCCGGGCGACATCGCCGCTGACCATGAAGATGTTGGCGTTCGGCACCAGCGGCAGCTCGCGGTGGGTGAAAACCCAGCAGGGCACGTCGCCGTACATGTCGTGCCAGTTCTCGGGCTCCTCGATGACGTTGTCGTTCGCCACCACCCACTCGTACGTCGTGGCGCCCATCGCGAAGGCGCCGACGTTCGAGAAGAACGCCCCGAACGGGTTGTCCGTCCCCTCGTCGACCTCGAACAGCCAGTCGAGCGAATTGTCCAGATCCGCGGTGAAGCCGTCGATGCTGGTAGCCGTGTAGTACTGAGTCTTCGCCACGAGAAACACATTGCCATGACGCAGCCGACAAAAAGGTCGGATCGGCCCAGGATTCGGGGTCGCCGCCTTATGACAGGATCACCGCCATGAACCGCCGCCACCAGACCGTCCTCGCTGCTCTCGCCGTTCCCGTGGCGCTGTCCGCCGGGTACGCCCTGGCGGGAACCCGCCCCGCTCCGGCGCCGCAGGCGGCCGCCCCCGTGCCGCAGGCAGCTGCCCCGGCTGCCGGGGTCGCCGAGTACCCGTCGATGACAGCGCTCCGCAAGGTGGAGAAGAGCGGCGTCGCCTACGACCTCAGCTGGACAGTCACCGACTCGCCGCTGATCGTCGTCGCTCCGCACGGCGGTGACATCGAAGTAGGCACCAGCGAAATCGCCGCCGGTATCGCTGGCAACGACATCCCCGCCGAAGTCGTCGCCGACAGACACACCCTGTGCCAGTTCACTGGGAAACTGAAGTCCGGAAACTCCCGCCTGCACGTCACCAGTGAGCACTGGGACGTCGAGGAATGCCTGATCCTGATCCGCCAGCGCACCCACGCCCTGTCGATTCACGGCGTCAAGGGGAGCGGCAAAGAGGTCTACATCGGCGGCCGGGACACCACCACCGGCGCCCGGTTGCGGAAGGCGCTGGAGGCCAAGGAATTCGGCGCCCCCCTGTCCGTACCCGGGGAGATCGCCGGTGTCTCGCCCGACAACTTCGTCAACAAAGACGCCGACGGCGCCGGAGTGCAGCTGGAACTGTCGAGGGGCCTGCGCGATGAGCTGTTCGACAAAGGAAAGCTGACGCCCCGCGGCGAGGTCTTCATCGCTACTGTGCGTGCTGTGTACGGTTCCTGAGGTCGTAGCTCAGGTAGGCGAACGGTCCCCGCTGCTGCACCGACGTCAGTGACAGCTGAGCCGCGGTGATCCGGCGCGGCAGCAGGGGAGCGCCCGCGCCCAGCGTCACCGGTGCCACGCCCAGGATGAGCTCGTCGAGCAGGCCCGCGTCGGCGAACGCGCCGGCCAGCTCGCCGCCGCCGACAATCCACAGGTTCTTGCCCTGGGCGGCTGCCGTCATCGCCTCGTGCACCGGGCGCACGTCACCCTGCACAAAGGTCAGGCTGGCGCCCGGGATGCGCGGCAACTCGCGGTGGGTGAACACCCACGCCGGGGTGTCGCCGTAATACTCGGCCCACTTGACGGGCTGCTCCAGCAGGGCGTCGTGCTCGAGGACCCATTCATAGGTGGTGGCGCCCATCGCGAAGGCGCCCACGTCGGCGAAAAATGCGCCGAACGGGTTGTCGCCGTCGCCGTGGTCGTCGCCGACCTCGAACAGCCAGTCCAGCGAGTGGTGCTGATCGGCGATGAAACCGTCGATGCTGGTCGCCGTGTAGTACTGCGTTTTCGCCATGAAGTCACCCTGCCACGGGGGTGCGACAGAATGCCGGAGCCGAAAGAAGAACGCACGGCTCGGACCACCGGTCCGTGCCGTGCGTTCTCCGTTTCCGCTTACAGGCGCCAGAACTGGTCCGTCTTGGCGCTGTTGCAGGGCTGCTGCACCAGGTGAGCGCCGGCGGTCTTGACGCCACCGTCGATCGTCAGGCACTTGCCGCTGTTGCGGTTCCGCAGCTGGGTCAGACCGTTGGCGGCAACGTCGACCCGCCACTGCTGGTCGTTGTTGGTGTCGGCGCATGGCCACTGCAGGGCATGCCAGCCGTCGGCGGTCGAGCTGTCGCCGATAGCCAGACACTGACCGCTGCGGTCGTTGCGCACCTGCGCGTATCCGTCGGTAGTGGCGTGGATCTGCCACTCGGCGCTGTTGGCGTTGCTGCAGGCCGCCTGCACCGCATGCGAGCCCTTGCCGGTCCAGTCGACGGTGCTGACGCACAGTCCGCTGTGCTCGTTGCGCACGTCCCGACCCTGGACGCGGGTCTTGACGGTCCACCACTGGTCGCGGTTGCTGGTGCACGGCCACTGCAACGCGTGGGCGCCGTTCTCGACGTTGCCCCCGCCGATCGCCAGGCACTGGTTGCTGTTGGCGTTCCGCAGCCGTGTGGAGGTGCCGGTCCGCTCAAGCAACCACTTCTGGTCCAGGGTCGCATCGCGGCACGGCCACTGGATCGCGTGTGCGGAGTTCTCCTTCGAGCCACGCTCGATGCCCAGGCATTGGTTGCTGTTGTCGTTGCGGATCTCGTACTTACCGTCCGCGCGGAGGTGGAGCCGCCAGTCCTGGTCGGTCGCGCCGCTGCACTGCCATTGAATGGCATGTGCGGCGTTCTCGGTGGAGCCGCTGCCGATGCCCAGGCACTTCTTGCTGTTCTCGTTGGCGATGAGGGCGATTTCGGTCGCCGCCACCTGCTCACGAACCCAGCCGCCCAGGTCGTCGACGCGGGTCTGCGTCGCGCTCTTGCCGCCGTCCGCGGGGCCGCCGAAGCAGCCGCCCTGGCCGCCGGTCGCCGTGAGGGCGACCAGCTCCGCGCGGTTGCCGGTCACCCGCAGTCCAGGGCCGCCCGCGTCGCCCTTGCAGGGGCCGACCTGGTCGGCGTCCTTGCCGGCCACCTGCACCAGGTCGCCGGCGACGCCGGACACCGTGAACTCGCCGGTGTGCAGTGCATCGGGCACCCACTCGGTCTTGGTACGCCCGAAGCCCGCGAGCCGCAGCGTCTCACCGGGCACCGGCCCACTTGCCGCCAACGGCACTGGTGTCACGGTGTCGACTGCCGCGGCAAGCTGCACCATGACTACGTCACGCTGCGGATGTGGCGCGATATGCGTCGCGGACATCGCCACGCCGCCGAGCGTCACCGTCGTCGCACGCTTGGGGGGTCCGGCAGTCACCGGCTGGCCGTCGACGACGAAGCACTGCTTTGCCGTCAGAACCCACCGCGGGTCCACCAACGCACCCGAACAGCCGGCCCCGGAACCCGCCGCACCCACGGTCACCCGGGCGGCGAACGGGTAAGCGTCCGCCGCAGCCGCCGGAGCGGCCAGGGCGATCGTCGCTGAGCCGCCCGCGAGGACGGCCACCATCACACTGGAAAACATCCGGCCCCGGCTCACGAGAGTCGAAGTTCCACGAGAACGGCCTTGGGCAGCTCGTTGTCCGAACCGGGGTCGATCGGCACGGGTTTGCCGGCCGGAATCTCGAACGTCTTCGTGCCTTCGGGCAGCTTGGCCTTCGCCTGTACGTCGGTGCTGCCGGCCCGGACGCCGAACGTGCCCGGAACCTCCAGCGTCAGCAGGCCGGTGGTGCCGACGGTCTTGAAGCAGTAGTAGTAGCCGTACGGTTCGACGTCGAGGGAGCGTTCGACCTGGATCTCGTTCGCGGCGCACTGGCCGTCGTCGTACGACTTACGGGTCGTGAAGGTGATGTGCCCGTCGCCCTTGAAGACCTTCAACCCGAAGTCCTTCAGGATCGTGTCGGCGCCCGGGTACGAGAAGTCCTCCACCAGCGAGGACGGGGCGTCGGCCGCGTTCTCGGCAGCCGCGCCGGTGGCGTTGACGAAAGTCAGACCGGCGGTGAGGGTGAGAACACCCGCCGCCGCCCAGGCAAGCTTCTTCAAGTTTTCCCCGTTTCGGTTGGTGATGCGGCCGGCTCGATCAGTCCCGCCGCGGCGGGCGGAATCTAATCGATGACCCTGGTCCGGCACCACCCCGATAGTCCCTCAGGCGCTCGATGTGGCCAACCTCATCGCCGATGGTCATCGATCCACGCCGCCCGTAGGGTGCTCGGCGTTCGCCGAGTACAAGGCGTGGCTGAGGAGTGTTCCCGTTCGCCGACATGGGGGAATTGCGATGATGAGACCGTCGAAATACGTTGCTGGCCGATCGCGGTACGGTCCGGGTACGGCGCGGTGGCGCCGCTCCTTCTCGGGGTTCGCGATCCTGGCGCTCGCCGGGTCGCTGCTGGCACCGCCGTCGCCGGCATCGGCCGCGGAATCGTTCGAGGACTCCGACCGCGCCGCCGCGGTCTATGCACTGCAGACCGGTGGTCCCTCGGTGCAGCGGGCGGCGGCGACGGCGCTGCGGGGTTCCGAGGACACTGTCCGGGACTTCATCGACACCGGTTGGCCCGCCGCGCGCGAGGCTGACGAGCGAGCCGCAGCACAGGTACTGGCCGGTATGGACGGTCCGGCCATGCGTGCGGCCGCATTGCAGGCGCTCGCGAAGTCGCCGGCTGACGTCCGGGCGTTCATCAAGGGCGGTTTCGACGCGTCCTGGGACGCTGACGAGCGCGTTCGGGCGTACCGGTTGATGGAGACCGGCGGGCCGACGGTGAAGGCTGCGGCGCAGAAGGCGCTCGACGGCACCGAACAGGACCTGAACGATTTCCTCTCCTCCGGGCGGCAGGCGGCGGAGCACGCCGACGATCGGCTCTCGGCGACCCGGATGCTCACCGGCGGCCCCAACAACAGCGGACCGGTGCTCCATGCGGCAGCCCAGAAGGCGCTTGCCGGCACCGCCGAGGACTTGCGCGAGTTTCTGAAGTCGGGACAATACGTCGCCCGTGCCAGGGACAAGGAGCTGGCTTCGGTCAAGAGCCTGACCGAGCAGGCACGGCAGGCGAGCGAGACGACGGCGCGGGAATCTCTGGCGGCCTCCCAGGCGTCGACGAGGGCGGCGAACGCGGCTGAGGAGGCGAAGAAGTACGCGCAGGTGGCTGCCGCCGAGGCGCGGGCCGCTGGTGGTTCCGCAGCGAAGGCGGATGCCGCCGCCGGGCGCGCAGCCGATGCCGCCAAGGGTGCCGCCGACGCCGCCCGCGACGCCATCGGCGCGTCGAACGCCGCAATGCGGGCAGCAAGCATCGCCTCGGACGCCGCAAGCAAGGCAACGGCTGCTGCGTCGCTGACCGCTCAGGCGGCCTCGCGGGCACAGCAGGCCGCGGCCGCGGCCCGGCGGAACAAGAACGACGCTGCCGCGGCGCGGCAGGCCGCCGAGTTGGCACGCGATGCGGCGGCCAAGGCGCGCGAGCTGGAGCAAATTCGAACCCAGTACAGCCGGGCGATCACGGAGGCCGAGGCGGCCGGTCAGGCAGCCAAGCGGGCCAGCAGCAACGCCGACGCGGCTGCGGCTGCGGCCGACGACGCGGGAGCCCAAGCCGGCGTCTCGGAGCAGCAGGCGCAGCGGGCACGTGCCGCTGCCGAACAAGCCCGTGCGCAGGCCGCGGCAGCGGCTCGGGCCGCAGACCGCGCACTGCGGCTGGCGAAAGCCGCCGCCAAGGCCGCCGACCAGGCCCTCGAGTACGCGAAGCAGGCGGCCGACCATGCCGACCGGGCTGCGGCTGCGGCGATCGCGGCGGCCAACGCGGCCGGAAACGCCGCCACCGCGGCCGTCGAGGCCAAAAAGCACGCCGATGCGGCGGTTGCTGCGGCGAACACTGCGGTCAATGCGGCGACGCTGGCCGCCGAAGTGGAGAAACTGGCTCGCCAGGACGACGCGGACCGGTTGGAAGACGCGACTGCCCAGGGAGTCCTGGCTGCACAGGAGGCCTTGGCCGAGGAGAACGACGCGAAGGCGGTGGCGGGCGAGCTCGCCTCCTGGAACCGCAAACTGGCCTGGGACACGGCCGAGGAGGACCGCGTCGAAGCTTCCACCCGGACCCTGCTGAACGATGCGACAGCGCCGGGAGCATCCGCCGAGCAGGTCCTGGACCGTGGCCGACGTGCCGCCTTGGCCCTGCGGGCCACCGGCGGCGAGTGGTCCAAGGCCGCCGCCGACGAAGCGCTCGCCGGTGACGAGATTCAGCTGCGGTCGTGGTTGATCACGGACCGCAAGGTCGCCGCCGCGCAGGACGACCGGGCGCGCGTGTGGCACCTGGTCGACACGTTGCCGGACGGTACCGAGAAGAAGGCGGCGCAGACTGCGCTCGCCGGAGACGACGCGGCGGTACAGCAGTTCCTGCGAACCCGTAACTATTCCGGCAAGGTGGCCGCCGATCGGCGTGCGGCCTACGCGGTCCTGCAGGATGCGGGGCCGACCGTGAAGGCCGCCGGCGAGAAGGCTCTCGCCGGGACTCCCTCGGACGTTCACGCGTTTTTGCGCTCCGGGCAGCACGCGGCTCGTACCGCTGATGAGCGGCTCGAGGTCTACCGGATCATGGAGACCGGTGGTCCCGAGGTCAAGGCAGCCGGGACGGTCGCTCTCGCCGGTCCGGCGTCGTACATCTCGTATTTCCTCGCCGCCGGCCGGCACCAGGCTCAGCAGCGGGACGAGGAGCAGGCAGCCCACGTCGCATCGGTGCAGGCCTTGATCGCCAGGGCCCAGCAGTACGCGCAGGATGCCCTCGCGGATGCCGCTAAGGCCGGGGAATCGGCGCTGCTGGCGGCAAACAAGGCGGCCGAGGCAGCCAAGTACGCCCAGCAGGCGCAGAACTCCGCGGCGGAAGCCCGCGAGTCGGCTGCGGCGGCTCAGGCCTCTGCCGAAAGTGCCAAGAAGTCGGCGGATCAGGCGGCGAAATCCGCGGAGACGGCGCGCAACGCCGCCAACTCCGCTCAGGCGAGCGCGAACAGCGCGGCCAGGTCGGCCGCCACCGCCACCGCCGCCTCGCGCAGGGCACGTCTCGAGGCGGAGGTCGCGTTCGAGGCCAAGCGGCAGGCTCGCGCAGACGCTCGCGCCGCGGGCCGGGATGCCGCGGCGGCCAACGCGGCAGCGACCGAGGCAGGGCAGATTTACCTCGATGCACTCAAGAAGTTCGAGATCGAACAGCGCAATACCGCCCCAGGGAGCGGGACCGGTGGCAAAGGCACGGCCATGGAGCAGCACAAGACGTGGGGCTGCCTGACCGACTTCGACGTGTCGGAGCAGTGCGTCAGCGTCTACAAGGAGTTCGCCGGGGCGTTGGTGAACCAGGCCAAGTGCAGCTCGCCGGCGAACAAGGACTCCGCCGGTTGCACCATGCTGCAGGACCTCAAGGACTTCGCGAAGAAGAATCCCGACGTCCTCATGGACATGTTGCAGTTCGTCCTGGGTGGGTGCGGCCTCATCCCCGGGGCCGGTGAGGTATGCGACGGAATCGACGCGGCCATCTCCTTCAAACGAGGCGACTGGGCCGGTGGGCTGCTCTCCCTGGGCGCCATGATCCCCGGAGCGGGCAGCCTCTCCCGGGGCGCGAAGACGGCTCGGGACGCCGACAAGCTGCGGACCATCAAGAATGTTGTCGAAGACCTGGCCAAGGGCTGCAAACGCACCAGTAGCTTCGTGCCCGGCACCAAGGTGCTGCTGGCCGGCGGCCGGTACGAGAGGATCGAAGACGTCGAGATCGGCGACTCGGTCGTCGCAACCGACCCGGCCACCAACACGACCGTGGCCAAGCCAGTGAAGGCCACGATCACCACTTTTGGCGCCAAGGAGCTCGTCGACCTCACGATCGACGTGGACGGGCGTGCCGGTACCAAGACCGCTACCGTGAGGTCCACCTACAACCACCCGTTCTGGGTATGGGACACCGCTTCATGGGTGCCGGCGCAGAACCTCAAGGCCGGGCAGTTCCTCCGTACTCCCAGCGCGAAGCGTGTCCGGATCGAGAAGGTCGTCCCCCGCGCAGTGCGGACGCGGGTGCACAACCTCACGATCAGGGATGTCCCCACCTACTACGTCGCTGCCGGTAGAACGCCGCTCTTGGTGCACAACTGCGGGCCTGGCAGGGAGCTGATCGACGGTAACGCCCAGTTCCACATCATCTCCGGCAACCTGACGGGAGGTGGGCACAAGTGGCCGGGCCAGCCCGAAAAGACCCTGTTCCCGTTGGACTGGGACACGGACAAGATTCTGGACACCGTTGCCGAGGTGGCGACCAACCCGTCCAGCAACTGGCAATGGACCAAGGGTGCCCAAGGATCCACGCACACCCGCGCAGGGGAGCCCGCACGGGTGAAGATCACGAACATGGTGGAGGGCATCAAGATCTGTGCCATCTTCGAACCGGTGAGCGATCGCATCATCTCCGGATACCCGTGTAAGTAGGAGCGTTCCCTTGGACTTCCGGCAGGCACAGGCCGACATTCTTGCGGTCCTGCGCGACTCTCCGATCGTGCGCGACTCCGTCGTGGCCAACGTTCGCGAGTTCGTGCAGGTCGGCGAGATCGGACATGCTTTCGACACGTTGTGCTCGTGGCTGTACGAGGACGAGCTGCCTATCTCGCGTGCGCTGTACCAGCGGTTGAGCACGTTGTCGGCGCAGCTCGAGATGCCGGAACCGATGGATCGTCTGGACGAACTGATCCGCGACTGAGTGCGAAGAAAGGGGCCGCCGGTTGGCGGTCCCTTTCTCGTGCGGAAGGTCCGCGATCAGGCGTCGTTGCGCAAGACGAGGATGGCGATGTCGTCGCGCGGTTCTTCGACCGAGAAGTTGATCGTCGTGGACCGCAGCCGGGCGGCGATCACTTCGGCCGGGTAGCCGGCCAACGGCGCCGCTGCGTCGCGGAGGCGGGTCGTGCCGAACAGCTCCCGGCCGCGCCGGCGCTCGGTCACGCCGTCGGTGTAGAAGATGAGCGAGTCGCCCGGGTGCAGGGCTATCGCCGCATCCGGACTGGCGATTGTTTCCAGCAGCCCCAGTGCTGTGCCGCCCTCGCCCACGAAGGTCGCCTTGCCGTCCGCCCGGACCAGCACCGCGCGGTCGTGGCCGGCCAGGTGCAGGCAGACGTCGAGGTCCGTGCCGTTGCGGGTCACCGAGGCCATCGCCAACGTGCAGTAGCGGCCACCGCCCCGCTGGACCAGGGTGCGGTTGACCCGGTGCAGGACTTCCTTCATCGGCTTGCCGTCGTCGACCAGGATCCGGATGACGTCGCGGACCAGCCCGGTCACCGTGGCCGCCTGCACCCCCTTGCCGGAGACGTCGCCGACCACCACGATCCAGCCCTCGTCGTTGGGTACGACGTCGTAGAAGTCGCCGCCGACCTCGGAGCCGGTCGGGACGTACTCGGCGGCGAAGCCCACACCGGTCACGTGCGGGAGGGCGGGCGGCAGGAGCGAGGCCTGCAGCGTACGGGCCACCCGCCGCCGTTCGTCGTGGATGCGCGCATTGTCGATGGCCAGCGCTGCCCGGCGGGCCACGTCCTCAAGGACGGCCACCTCGTCCACGTCGTGCCGGTGCTTGAGGTGCCGGCCGACAGCGAGGGTGCCGAGGCGCTGCCCGCGGGCCACCAACGGCACCGCGAAGCCCTCGGAGGGGGAGCCGAACATGACCTGCTGACCGAGCCGGGAGGCCTCTTCGAGCCGGGCCAGGATGGAGTCGGGACCGGTCTCGGACAGGGTGCCGTACAGCTGGGAGACGGCCGCCTCGTCGGCGTGGGTCGCCGCGGACAGCTGGAGCCGCCCCCAGGTGTCCGTGGTGTGCACCGCGCACCACTGGCCCAGCCGCGGTACGACGAGTTGCGGGATCAGCGCCATGGTCAGGTTGACGTCGAGCGACTGGGCGAGGAGTTCGCTCGCCTCGGCCAGGAACGTCAGCCAGGTCTGCCGGCGCAGGTCGGTACGCCGCAGCCGGTCGTTTTCGAGGTGCAGCGAGAGCCGTTCGGCGACGATCGCGGCGAGCGGTTGCGCGTAGCCGTCCGGGGAGGCGTCCAACTCGAGCTCGCCCACGTACGGTCGCTGCACGGCGAGGGGCACCCGGATGGTCGCGGAGTCCGTGCGCGGGGTGCGGCCGTGCCGGGCCAGCAGTTGCCGACCGCCGCCGTCGCCGCGGTCGAGCCGGAGGATGCCGCCGGTCGCGCCGGTGAGTCGGGCGAGTCGGGCGAGCAGGTCGGCGGCGAAGTCGGCGAGCGCCTCGTCGGTGTGCCGCTCGGGATCCGCCTGCAGCAGGGCGGTGAGTTCGCCGACGCTGGGAGCTGCTTCGCCTTCGGTTACCGGCAGCGCGGCGGCGGCCGGTGTGGTGTGGATTTCCAGGCGGAACCAGACGCCCTTGCCGGAGCCTTCGTGCACGGTGCCCCAGCGGCTGGCGAAGTGGTCCACGAGTAACAGTCCGCGGCCACGCTCGGCGACCTCGCCGATGTCGGATTTATCATTTCTTGGACCGACTGCCAGTTCTTCGACCGGTCCGGGCGCGAAGTCGGTGACCGTCACCGTGAGTCCGCTCGGGTCGGCGGAGACCTCGATGTCGAGCTCGGTGCCGGCGTGCACCACGGCGTTGGTGGACAGCTCCGTGGTCAGCAGCAACGCCTCGTTGATCAGCGCATCCAGCCCGGTTTCCTCCAGCACGGAGCGCACCAGCGCGCGGGCCGCAGCGGGCGTCCGCCGGTCGTTGGGCAGCCGCACCCGCCGTACGAGCGCGCCCGCCGCGCCTCCTGCCTCCACCGACACGCATGCATCCTCTCCTGTTGATGGCGATATGCACAAAGCCATCACTCGCAATGACCCGGCCGGGCGAGAGATGATGGAACGCCCCCGGCCGGTGGACAGCGAGTGAGGACAGCATGACTGCGGCGAATGAGGTCGGCGTCGGCGTGACCGACGAGACTGCCCTGCTCGGTGAGGTCGCCGAGGCCCTGCGTCGGGTTCGGCGCGGCGATCTCAAGGTGCGCCTGGCCCGGCGCGGCGGCTCGTTCGGCGAGCTGGTGGACGCGTTCAACGAGGTCGTTTCCCTGCAAGAGCGACAAAATCTGGATCTTCGGCGGATCAGCCGGACGGTCGGCCGGGAGGGGCGGTTGACCGATCGCCTCGACGAGGAAGGCCTCGACGGCGCGTGGGCCGACTCCGTGCGCTCGGTCAATGCTCTCATCGACGACCTGGGCCGGCCGACCACGGAGATCTCCCGGGTCATCGTTGCCGTGGCGGAGGGTGACCTCTCGCAGCACATGGCTTTGGAGATGGATGGGCGACCCCTGCGGGGTGAATTCCTGCGGATCGGCCGCACGGTGAACACGATGGTGGACCAGTTGTCGTCGTTCGCCAGCGAGGTGACCCGGGTGGCCCGCGAGGTGGGCACCGAGGGTGAGCTGGGCGGCCAGGCGGACGTCCGCGGCGTCGCCGGCACCTGGAAGGACCTCACCGACTCGGTGAACACGATGGCGTCGAACCTGACCCACCAGGTGCGGTCCATCTCCCAGGTGGCGACGGCGATGGCCCGCGGCGACCTGTCGCAGAAGATCACCGTCTCGGCCAAGGGCGAGGTGGCCGAGCTGGCCGACACGATGAACGGCGTGACGGACACGCTGCGGCTGTTCGCCGAGCAGGTGACCCGGGTGGCCCGCGAGGTGGGCACCGAGGGCAAGCTGGGCGGCCAGGCGGACGTGCCGAACGTGGCGGGCACCTGGAAGGACCTCACCGACTCGGTGAACTCGATGGCGTCCAACCTGACCAGTCAGGTCCGCAACATCGCCCAGGTGTCGACGGCGGTGGCGAAGGGCGACCTGTCGCAGAAGATCACGGTGGCCGCGCAGGGCGAGATCCTGGAGCTGAAGGACACCGTCAACACCATGGTGGACCAGCTCTCGTCGTTCGCGGACGAGGTGACCCGCGTGGCCCGCGAGGTGGGCACGGAAGGCCGGCTGGGTGGTCAGGCCCAGGTCCGAGGCGTTTCGGGTACGTGGCGCGACCTCACCGAGAACGTCAACCAGCTCGCCGCCAACCTGACCGACCAGGTGCGGAACATCTCGCAGGTGTCGACGGCGGTGGCGAAGGGCGACCTGTCGCAGAAGATCACGGTCGACGCGCGCGGCGAGATCGCGCAGCTCAAGAACACGATGAACACCATGGTGGACCAGCTCTCGTCGTTCGCCGACGAGGTCACCCGAGTCGCCCGCGAGGTCGGCTCGGAAGGCAAGCTGGGCGGCCAAGCCCAGGTCAAGGGCGTTTCGGGTACGTGGCGAGACCTCACCGACAACGTCAACTACATGGCCTCCAACCTGACCAGCCAGGTCCGCAACATCGCCTCCGTCACCACCGCGGTGGCCCTCGGTGACCTGTCCCAGAAGATCACCGTCGACGCCCGGGGCGAGATCCTGGAGCTGAAGTCGACGGTGAACACGATGGTGGACCAGCTGTCGTCGTTCGCCGACGAGGTCACCCGGGTGGCCCGCGAGGTGGGCACCGAGGGCAAGCTCGGCGGTCAGGCGCAGGTGCGCGGCGTCGCCGGCACGTGGCGCGACCTGACCGACAACGTCAACTCGATGGCGTCGAACCTGACCGCCCAGGTTCGCAACATCGCCCAGGTCTCCACCGCCGTTGCCCGCGGTGACCTGTCGCAGAAGATCACCGTCGACGCCCAGGGCGAGATCCTGGAGCTGAAGTCGACCGTGAACACCATGGTGGATCAGCTCTCGTCGTTCGCCGACGAGGTCACCCGAGTGGCCCGCGAGGTCGGCTCGGAGGGCAAGCTCGGCGGTCAGGCCCAGGTGCGCGGCGTGGCGGGTACGTGGCGTGACCTGACCGACAACGTCAACTACATGGCATCCAACCTGACCGCCCAGGTCCGCAACATCGCCTCGGTCACCACCGCGGTGGCGAAGGGTGACCTGTCGCAGAAGATCACCGTCGACGCCCGGGGCGAGATCCTGGAGCTGAAGGACACCGTCAACACCATGGTGGACCAGCTCTCGTCGTTCGCGACCGAGGTCACCCGGGTCGGCCGCGAGGTCGGCATCGAGGGCAAGCTGGGCGGCCAGGCCCAGGTCAAGGGCGTTTCGGGTACGTGGCGAGACCTCACCGACAACGTCAACCAGCTCGCCTCCACGCTCACCACCCAGCTCCGCGCCATCGCCGAGGTGTCCACGTCGGTGACCCGCGGCGACCTCACTCAGCGCGTCGCCGTCGAGGCCCAGGGCGAGGTGGCGGAGCTCAAAGACAACATCAACCAGATGATCGTGACCCTGCGCGAGACCACCAAGGCGAACGCCGAGCAGGGCTGGCTGGACTCCAACCTGGCCCGGATCGGTGGCCTGCTGCAGGGCCAGCGCGACCTCGGCGAGGTCTGCCGCATGATCATGACCGAGGTGACCCCGCTGGTCGACGCCCAGCTCGGCGCGTTCTTCCTGGTCGACAACGAGGAAGCGGTCATGCGCCTACGCCTCGCCGCCTCGTACGGCTACGTCGCCCGCAACCACGAGGTGACGTTCGGCCCCGGCGAAGGCCTGGTCGGCCAGGCGGCGGTCTCCCGGCGCACCATCCGGGTCCGCGCCACCCACGACGGGGCGTTGACCATGCGCTCCGGCCTGATGTCGATGCCGCCCGGCGACCTCGTCGTGCTGCCGGTGCTGTTCGAGGGCGAGATGCTCGGCGTCATCGAGTTCGCGTCCGTTGCCGCGTTCAGCGGACTCCACCTGACCTTCCTCGAACGACTGGTCGCCACGATCGGCATCGCGCTCAACACCATCCAGGCCAACCGGCGTACGGAAGAACTGCTCGCCCAGTCGCAGCGCCTCGCGCGCGAAATGCAGGACCAGTCGGCGGAGTTGCAGCGCACCAACGCCGAGCTGGAGGACAAGGCGCAGCTGCTCAGCGAGCAGAAGGGCAACATCGAGACGAAGAACCGGGAGATCGAGCTGGCCCGGCTGGGGCTGGAGGAGAAGGCGCAGCAGCTGTCCCGGGCCTCGGCGTACAAGACGGAGTTCCTGGCGAACATGAGCCACGAGCTGCGGACGCCGCTGAACTCGCTGCTGCTGCTGGCCCGGCTGCTCGCCGAGAACTCGGACAAGAACCTGACCGACAAGCAGATCGAGTTCGCCCGGACGATCCACAGCGCCGGCTCGGACCTGCTGTCGCTGATCGACGACATCCTGGACCTCAGCAAGATCGAGGCGGGCCGGATGGACGTCGAGCCCGATCAGGTCGAGTTCGAGGAGGTGCGCGGTTACGTCGAGCAGGCGTTCCGGCCACAGGCGGACGAGAAGGGCCTGGAGTTCCGAGTCGACGTCTCACCCGAGCTGCCCCGGTCGATCGTCACCGACGCGCAGCGCCTCCAGCAGATCCTGCGCAACCTGCTCTCCAACGCGGTCAAGTTCACCGACACCGGCTCGGTCACGCTGAGCATTTTCCCGGCTGCCCCGGACAGCGAGTTCGACATCCCGTCGCTGTCCGCGGCCAACCAGGTGGTGGCGCTCGCGGTGACCGACACCGGCATCGGCATCTCGGACGAGAAGCTCAGCCTGATCTTCGAGGCGTTCCAGCAGGCGGACGGCACGACCAGCCGCAAGTACGGCGGCACCGGCCTGGGCTTGTCGATCAGCCGGGAGTTCGCTGCCCTGCTCGGCGGCACCATCGTGGTCGCCTCGGCGCCGGGGGAGGGCTCGACGTTCACCCTCTACATGCCGGACGCGCTGGTCCCCGACTCGGTGCAGTTGCCGATGCCGCCGCTGCCGGTGGAGGCGGCGCTTCCGGCGCTTCCCGCGCGTCCGGCGCTCAACTCGCTGGACCTCCCGCTGCTGACGACGCAGGTCGAGGAGCCGCACTCGGTGACGCCGGCGAGCCGCCAGCTCGACGGTGCCACGGTGCTCATCGTCGACGACGATGTCCGTAACGTGTTCGCCCTGACCAGCGCCCTGGAGATGCACGGCCTGCACGTCCTCTATTCGGACAACGGCGTCGACGGGGTGCGGCTGCTGGCCGAGCATCCCGAGGTCGACATCGTGCTGATGGACGCGATGATGCCGGACCAGGACGGCTACGAGACCACCCGCGGAATCCGCCGCAATCAGCGTTTCCAGGACCTACCGGTAGTGTTCCTCACGGCAAAGGCGATGCCCGGCGACCGCGAGTCGGCTCTGGCCGCGGGCGCGAGCGACTACATCACCAAGCCGGTGGACCTGGACCGGCTGATCGAGCTGATGGCCCGCTGGGTGAACGCGTCCGACAGCTCCGGAACGGAGAGTGAGCGTGGCTGACCGAGCGAAGGCCCTCCTGGTCGACGACCGGCGCGACAACCTGCTGGCCCTGGAGGCCATCCTCCAGGGCCTGCCCGTGCAGGCCGTGGCGGTGGAGAGCGGGGAGGCAGCCCTCAAGCAGCTCCTCACCGATGACTTCGCGGTCATCCTGCTCGACGCCCAGATGCCCAACATGGACGGCTTCGAGACGGCCAGCCACATCAAGCGCCGCGAGCGGACCCGACACGTCCCGATCCTGTTTCTCACCGCGGCGGACCGGGACGCCCAGCTGGCGTTGCGTGGCTACGCGGTCGGCGCGGTGGACTACCTGACCAAGCCCTTCGACCCGTGGGTGCTCCGGGCCAAGGTGTCGATCTTCGTCGAGTTGTGGACCAAGACGCAGCAGCTCAAGGCCCAGGCCGATACCGCCCGCGAGCGCGACGCCCAGTGGCAGCGGCTGACCGACCTGGTGGACGAAGCGGCCCGCAAACTGCGCGCGGGCGCCCCGGAAGCCCCCGCCGAAGCGCTGGAGCTGCTGGAGAAGGCGCGCTGGGGAAATTAGGAAGCGGTCGAGGAAATCATCAATGCGGACCGCAGCCCGGTGATGTCCAGAACCCGCATCAGGAAGTCGCCCACGTTGGTGAGGGACAGGACCGCACGGGCGTGCTGTGCCTTGCGGCTGAGCACCACCAGCGTGCCGAGGCCCTGGGAGTCGCAGAAGGTCACGCCGGCCATGTCCAGCTCGATGCGGGCCGGTGGCTCCTGGAGGACCTCGTTCACCATCGCCGACAGCTTCGCCACGGTGAGCACGTCGATCTCCCCGGCGAGATGGAACACGACCTCGTCGGGGGCGCTCTCAAGCGTGATGGACAGCTCGGGTCGCTCCACCACGTCACCCTATCGCGGGTGGTCGAATCCGGCCTGTCCGGCGCGATTTAGCACCGCCGCCCGGCGGCCGCCGGGGTGATGTGAACAACGCTCGTCCGGGGCTGGGCGGATACCGCCTGCGCCGCGCTGACAGAATAGGATCCGCCGTGACCACCTCATACCGCACCGCCGGCGCCCCGTACCCGCAGGACGCCCCGGTCTCCCAGGCTCTGTTCGACCGCGCCCAGGCCATCGTGCCCGGCGGGGTCAATTCACCCGTGCGTGCGTTCCGGGCCGTCGGTGGGACACCACGGTTCATGGCACGCGGCGAGGGTCCGTGGCTGTTCGACGCCGACGGCCGGCGCTACGCCGACCTGGTCTGCTCGTGGGGTCCGCTGATCCACGGGCACGCGCACCCGGAGATCGTCGCCGCGGTCCAGGCCGCCGCCGCCCGGGGCACCAGCTTCGGCACCCCCACCGAGGGTGAGGTCGCGCTGGCCGAGGAGATCGTCCGGCGTACCCCGGTCGAGCAGGTGCGGCTGGTCAACTCCGGCACCGAAGCGACCATGACGGCGATCCGACTGGCCCGCGGCTTCACCGGCAAGTCCAAGATCGTGAAGTTCGCCGGCTGCTATCACGGACACGTGGACGCGCTGCTCGCCGCGGCTGGCTCCGGCGTCGCGACGCTGGGGCTGCCCGATTCGCCCGGGGTGACCGGTGCGGCGGCGAGTGAGACGATCGTCGCGCCGTACAACGACGTGGCCGCGGTGGAAGCGATCTTCGCGGCGCAGGACGACATCGCCGCGATCATCACCGAGGCGGCGCCCGGCAACATGGGCGTGGTGGCGCCGCGGGACGGCTTCAACCAGCGGCTCGCCGAGATTGCGCACGCGAACGGCGCGCTCCTCATCATCGACGAGGTCATGACCGGCTTCCGGGTGTCCGCGGGCGGCTGGGCCGGCCTCGAACCCGTCGACGCCGACCTCTACACGTACGGAAAGGTCATGGGTGGGGGTCTGCCCGCCGCGGCCTTCGGCGGTCGCGCCGAGATCATGTCTCGGCTGGCTCCCGCCGGCCCGGTCTACCAGGCCGGCACGCTGTCCGGAAACCCGCTGGCCTGCGCGGCCGGGCTGACCAGCCTGCGCCTCGCCGACCAGGCCGTCTACCAGCGCCTCGACGACGTTTCCGCGACCATCGGCAAGCTCGCGTCGGAGGCGCTGACCGCGGCCGGCGTGGCGCACCGCCTCGCGTACGCGGGCAACATGTTCTCGATCTTCTTCACCGACGCCGACGTGCACGACTACGACTCGGCGAAGACGCAGGACGCGGCCGCCTTCAAAGCGTTCTTCCACGAGATGCTCAGCCGCGGCGTCTACCTGCCGCCGAGCGCGTTCGAATCGTGGTTCGTGTCGACGGCCTTGACCGACGAAGCCCTGGAGACGATCGGCGCGGCACTGCCCGAAGCGGCCCGTGCCGCCGCGGCAGCGGGAGGTAGCAATTGAGTCAGCCGACGAAGACCACCGTGCACGTGCTGCGGCACGGCGAGGTGCACAACCCCGCGAAGATTCTGTACGGCCGCCTGCCCGACTTCCACCTCTCCGAGCTGGGCCACCAGATGGCGAAGGCCGCCGCCGAGGTCCTCGCCGACCGCGACATCACGCACGTCGTGGCGAGCCCGCTGGAGCGCGCCCAGGAAACCGCCCAGCCGTTCGCCGAGCAGTTCGGGCTGGAGATCGCCGCCGACGTCCGGCTGATCGAGAGCGCCAACTTCTTCGAGGGTAAGAAGGTGTCGGTCGGCGACGGCGCGTTCAGCAACCCCCGGCACTGGTGGGTGCTGCGCGACCCGATCACTCCGAGCTGGGGCGAGGCCTACCTGGTGATCGCGCAGCGGATGTTCGCCGCGGTGCAGGCCGCCCGGGTCGCCGCCGAGGGCCACGAAGCCGTCTGCGTGTCCCACCAGCTGCCCATCTGGACGCTCCGCCGCTATGTGGAGAAGAAGCGCCTGTGGCACGACCCGCGCAAGCGGCAGTGCGGGCTCGCCAGCCTCACCTCGATCCGCTTCGAGGGCGCGAAGGTGGTCGGCATCGACTACTCCGAGCCGGCCGCCGCCCTGATCGCGATGTCGCCCGGTGCCGGGTCCGCCAAGGGGGCGTGACGGAGTGCACCGAGCGCAGCGAGGGCCGCGACGGCACGCCGACAGCGAGCACAGCCTGACCGCAGTGCCTCGCCGGGTTGCGGCCGTCCTGGTTGCTGCCGCTCTTGCCGCCGGTGTGCTCTCCGGCTGCGGTGGCGAGGAGAGCTGGGAGAAGAAGTGCACGACGAACGCTGACAACGTCATCGAGTGCGCGCCTGACCAGCGACCTGAGGCCCGCGAGGTCACCGGCGAACTGTTGACCGGCGGCACCTACGACATCAGTCAGGACCGCGGCAAGGTCGTGGTGGTCAACTTCTGGGGATCCTGGTGCAGCCCGTGCCGGGCCGAGGCGGACGACCTCGAGGGCACCTACCAGGCGACCAAGGCCAAGAACGTCACGTTCATCGGGGTCAACTCGCGCGACGACAAGGACTCGGCGAAGGCGTTCGAGCGGGGCCGGGTCACCTACCCGAGCATCTTCGACCCGAACGGCAGCGTGGCACTGAAGTTCGACGTCACCCAGGTGAGCACCCCGGCGACGCTGATCCTCGACCGGCAGGGCCGGATCGCGGCGGGCATCCGCGGCGCCACCACCATCGCCGTCCTCCAACCGGTGGTGGAGCGGATCGCCGCTGAGAGCAACGGCTGATGGGGGACTTCTTCGCGGACACCGCACAGAGCGGACCGCTGCTGCTAGCCGTGGTGACCGCCGCCATCGCCGGGTTGGTCAGCTTCCTCTCGCCGTGCGTACTGCCCCTCATTCCGGGCTATCTGTCCTATGTGACCGGTCTGGCCGGATCTGACCTGGACGCCACGGAGACAAAGCGGGTCAAGGGTCGGATCCTGGCCGGCACCAGCCTGTTCGTGCTCGGCTTCGCCGTCGTCTTCAGCCTGGGGGCAGCGCTGGTGTCGAACATCGGCATCACGTTGCAGACCCACAAGCGGATGCTCGACATCGTGCTCGGCGTCCTGGTCATCGTGCTCGGCATCGCTTTCCTCGGGCTCATCCCCGGCATGCAGCGCGAGTTCCGGATCAGCTGGCTGCCCAACGCCGGCCTCCTCGGCGCGCCCGTTTTCGGCGCGCTGTTCGCGCTGTCCTGGATCCCCTGCACCGGCCCGACGCTCGGGGTGGTGCTCGGCCTGGCCGCCCGGGCCGGGGAGACCGACCGTGCGGTCACCCTCGCGCTGGCGTACAGCTTGGGGCTGGGTGTGCCGTTCGTGCTCTTCGGGCTCTTCTTCCGGCGGCTGCTGGGCGTCTTCGCGGCGGTGCGCCGCAACAGTCGCTGGGTCACCCGGATCGGCGGCGCCATGCTGATCATCGTCGGGATCGCGCTGGTCACCGGCGGCTGGAACAGTTTCCTCACCTGGCTCCTCGTCCAGTTCCCCGTGGTCGAGACGCTGCTGTGACGATCGTCGAGGAGCGTCCCGTGCCCGCTGCCGCACCGCCGCCGCGCCGGCCGAACCGCGCGTGGGCGTTGCTGCGTAACTCGTGGCGGCAGCTCACCAGCATGCGTACGGCCCTGGTGCTGCTTTTCCTGCTGGCCGTCGCCGCGATCCCCGGCTCGGTGCTGCCGCAACGGCCGCTCGGCGAAGAGAACGTCGCCGGCTACTTCCGGGAGCACCCCGACCTCGCGCCGGTCCTGGACCACCTCGGCGCCTTCGACGTGTACGCGTCGCCCTGGTTCGCCGCGATCTACCTGCTGCTGTTCACATCGCTGGTCGGGTGTGTGCTGCCGCGGTTGGTGGACCACGTGCGGGCGCTGCGCACCGTACCCCCGGATGCTCCTCGGCGGCTGGAGCGACTGCCGCAGTTCGCCGCGGCAGCAGAGCGCGACGACGATCCGGCCGCGGCTGTGCAAGCCGCAAAGGCGGCGCTGCGCAAACGCCGGTTCCGGACGGTTGTGCGCGAGGGCGCCGACGGCACCTGGACGGTGTCGGCCGAAAAGGGCTACCTGAAGGAAACCGGCAACCTGCTCTTCCACCTGGCCCTGCTGCTGGTCCTGGTCGGCGTGGGCTTCGGCCACTGGTACGGCTGGCACGGCAACCGCCTCCTGGTGCAGGGCTCGGACCAGGGCTTCTGTAACTCGGTCACGCAATACGACGAGTGGACGCTCGGCCCCCGGATCGACGCGGCTGACCTGCCGTACTTCTGCCTGCGGCTGCGCGACTTCACGGCCGCGTTCGAGCCCAGCGGCCAGCCGAAGGTCTTCAACGCCGCAGTCGACGTGCAGGACCGGCCGGACGGTGCCTGGCGCGCGAGCAGGTTCACGGTCAACGACCCGTTGCGGCTGTCGGGGGCGAACGTGCACCTGCTCGGCCACGGCTACGCGGTGGAGCTGCGTTACACCGACCGGTACGGCGCCCAGCAGACCAAGGTCGTCCCGTTCCTGCCCCGCGACGGCATGTTCACCAGCGAGGGCGTCGCCCAGTTCCCGGACGTCAACATCGCTCCGAAGACGGACAAGCGCGACGACGCCCTACAGATCGGCTTCGAAGGCGTGTACGTGCCCACGGTGGACCCGAACGGCGGCCCGGCCTCGGTGTTCCCCGCCGAGAACAAACCGGTGCTGTTCCTCAGCGCCTACCGCGGCAACCTCGGTCTCGACGCCGGCCTGCCCGGCTCGGTGTACGCGCTGGACCAGGTGCAGATCGCGAACGGCAAGCTCAAGAAGGTCAGCGGGGAGCGGCCGCTGCGGCTCGTGCCCGGCGAGTCCACGACGCTGGACGACCACACCGTGGTGGAGTTCGTCGGCACCCGGCCGTTCGCCACCCTGTCGGTCCGATCCGACCCGGCGCAGCCATTGGTCCTGGGCGGCGCGATCGCCGGGCTGCTCGGGCTGATGCTGTCGCTGGGCGGTCGCCGGCGGCGGCTATGGTTCCGCGTCAGCCCGCGCGAGGGGTCCGGTAGTTTGATGGAGGCCGGTGGCCTGCCGCGCACCGACTATCCGGGCTTCGACGAGGAGTTCGAGCAGATCGTGGGCGCGGCCCGCGGTCATCGGGAAGGGACGCCGTGATGGCGGAGTTGTCGAATCAGTTGATGGCCCTCACGGTCCTCGCCTACCTGGCCGCCATGGTCTGCCACGCCGCCGAGTACGCCTTCGGCAACAAGAGCCACATCGGCCGCGCGGCCACCCGCCAGCTCGTCGGCGCCGGCGCACCCGTGGAAACCGTCGAGGCCCCCGCGCCAGCGGCCGTTCCGCAGCGCGACCGCGGGCTGCTCCTCGGGAAGATCGGGCTCGCCCTCACCTGGCTCGGCTTCGCGCTGCACCTCGGCGCCGCGACCACCCGCGGCATCGCGGCGGACCGCATGCCCTGGGGCAACATGTACGAGTTCAGCCTGGTCGTGACGCTGGTCGGCGCCGCGGTGTGGCTGGGCGTGGTGACCCGTAAGCCGGCCCTGCGCCATCTCGGCCTGTTCGCCACGCTGGCGCTGGTCCTGCTGCTCGGCGTGGTCGGGCTGGTCGCCTACACGCCGGTGGGTCCGCTGGTCCCGGCCCTCAAGTCGTACTGGTTCATCTTCCACGTCTCGACGATCAGCGTGTCCAGCGGCATTCTGCTCATTGGTGCGGTCCCGGCCGCGATGTTCCTCATCCGGACCGGCTACGACCAGGGCAAGCGCAACTTCCCCTACTCGCTGGGCGAGAAAGCCCCGGCCGCGGCGGTGCTGGAGCGGCTGACCTTCCGCCTGCACGCGTTCGCGTTCCCGCTGTTCACCTTCGGTGCGCTGATCGCCGGGCCGTTGTGGGCCGAGGCGTCGTGGGGCCGCTACTGGGGCTGGGACCCCAAGGAGGTCTGGGCGTTCATCTCCTGGATCGTGTACGCCGCGTACCTGCACGCCCGGGCCACCCCGAGCGTCAAGCGGTCGGTCGCGACCTGGATCGCCCTGCTCGGCTTCGCCACCATGCTGATGAACCTGTTCGGCGTCAACCTGTTCGCCGGCGGCCTGCACAGCTACGCCAACGCGGGCTAGCGCCGCCGGGTTTTCCCGGGGCCGGTTTCGGCGGGGCAGTCGCCGGCGGTCCAGGTGTCCCAGCGGGTGATCCAGTTGAGGCAGAAGCCGCCGCCGCGCTGCTGGGCCACGTCGGCGCTGAGCGTTGCCACGTCTTCGCGCCAGAACCGGCCCTGACCGCCGCCGGCCGGGCGCAGCTGCACGTTGTCGACGGTCACCGGCGGCACCCGCAGCCGGGCTGCCTTGCCGGAGTCGACGTGCACCTCGACGTACTGCTCGACGTACGCGCTGGTGCCGATGGGCAGCTTCTGGGCAGTGAGCAGGTTCCAGCGGTTGTTCCACCACAGCCAGGCCTGCCACACACCGTTCCCGTCGGTGTGCAGGTCCAGCCACAGCTTGTCGCCGGGCTTGAGCCGGTACTGGCCGTAGAACTGCCAGGTCTTCGTGTTGGTGTTGAACGTGTAGATGGTCTGGCGACCCTGTCCCGCCCAGCCGGTCTCCGCCCAGCCGGCTTCCAGCCAGGCGATGTTTCCGCCGCCCAGGTCGCGCTTGACCATGAACCGGCTCGCCACGAAGTCGTACGTGTTGCGCCGTACCGCTCCGTCGACCACCGCGAGTCGGCCGGCGACTCCGCTCCACTCGCCGCCGGTGCCGGCGCCGAGGTGGTGGTAGCCGCTGGGGGTGGCGGTTTCGCGCATCCGGTCCAGCCGGACGCCGGATTCGAGCACCCGGGCCGAAGCCTGGCAGGCGTTCTTCGCTTGGGGTCCGGCCGGACCGGTGGGAGCCTTCGTGGATGCCCCGCCGGCTGGGCACACCGGCAGCCGCCCACTCTGGTGCGAGGATGCGGGTGCGGCGATCGCCACGCCCGTGATCAGGCCTGCCAGCGCACACATCCGTGCGAAGCCCCGCAACTTCACGCCGCCATCTCCCTGCGAATGTGTCGCACCTAATCAACCGCTGACTCAACGCCGGGCGAGATCACCGAGTGACGGGTGACAGACTGGGGGCATGGCTGCGAAAGGCTTTCCGTACCCCGATCTGCAGAGCTTCATCTCGGCGTTGGAGGCGGCGGGTGAGCTGCGCCGGGTGCGCGTGCCGGTCGATCCGACGCTGGAGATCAGCGAGATCGTGACTCGCACGGTCCGGGCCGGCGGCCCGGCCCTGCTGTTCGAGAAGCCCACTCGCGGTGAGATGCCGGTCGTCGTCAACCTCTTCGGTACGGAGAAGCGGATGGCGATGGCACTCGGCGTCCAGGCGCTGGACGAGGTCGGTGACCGGATCGGCGCGATGCTGAAGCCGGAGTTGCCGGTCGGCTGGTCCGGCATCCGCGAGGGCATCGGCAAGGTGTTGCAGCTCAAGTCGCTACCGCCGAAGAAGGTCAAGACGGCCCCGTGCCAGGAGGTCGTGCTCAAGGGCGACGAGGTGGACCTGGACCGGGTGCCCGGCCTGCGGGTGTGGCCCGGCGACGGCGGCATCTTCCACAACTACGGCCTGACGCACACGAAGGACCCGGAGACCGGCAAGCGCAACCTGGGTCTCTACCGCCTGCAGCAGCACTCGAAGAACACGCTGGGCATGCACTGGCAGATCCACAAGGACTCGACCGCCCACCACGCGATCGCCGAGCGCCGCGGCGAGCGGCTGCCGGTGGCGATCGCGATCGGCTGCGACCCGGTCGTCAGTTACGCGGCCAGCGCGCCGCTGCCGAGCGACATCGACGAATACCTGTTCGCGGGCTTCCTGCGCGGCGAGCGGGTCGAGATGGTCGACTGCCTCACCGTGCCGCTGCAGGTCCCGGCGGAGGCGCAGATCATTCTGGAGGGTTACCTGGAGCCGGGGGAGCGCCTGCCCGAGGGCCCGTTCGGCGATCACACCGGTTTTTACACCCCGGTCGAGCCGTTCCCGGTGCTGCACATCGAGTGCATGACCATGCGGAAGAAGCCGATCTACCACTCGATCATCACGTCGAAGCCGCCGCAGGAGGACCACGGGCTCGGCAAGGCCACCGAGCGCATCTTCCTGCCGTTGCTGCGGATGATGGTGCCGGACATCGTCGACTACGACATGCCCGCGGCCGGCGTCTTCCACAACTGCGTGATCGTCTCGATCCGCAAGCGCTTCCCCAAGCACGCCCAGAAGGTCATGAGCTCGATCTGGGGCGCCCACCTGATGTCGCTGTCGAAGCTCATCGTGGTGGTGGACGAGGACTGCGACGTGCACGACTACCACGAGGTCGCGTTCCGGGCCTTCGGCAACGTCGACTACGACCGCGACCTCTTCCTCACCACCGGCCCGGTGGACCACCTGGACCACGCCTCCTACCAGCAGTTCTGGGGCGGCAAGGCGGGCATCGACGCCACCCGTAAGCTGCCCACCGAGGGATACACCCGCGGCTGGCCGGAAGAGATGACCATGGCGCCCGAGGTGGTCTCGCTGGTGGACAAGCGGTGGAAGGAATACGGCATATGACGGCGGTCGCGTCCGCACCCGAGCAGCCGGGCAAGGTCAAGGCGTTCCTGCGGCTGGTCGCCATCGAGCACTCGGTGTTCGCGCTGCCGTTCGCCTACCTCTCCGCTGCCGTGGCGATGGACCGGGCCGGCTCGGTGAACTGGCTCGACCTGCTGCTCATCACGGTCGCGATGGTGTCCGGGCGCACGTTCGCCATGGCCGCGAACCGGATCCTCGACCGGAAGATCGACGCGCTCAATCCGCGTACGCAGAACAGAGAATTGGTCACCGGCGCGGTGAGCCTGCGGACGGCCTGGACCGGCGCCGCGATCTCGCTGGTGTTCCTGTTCCTCGCCGCGGGCCTGCTGAACTGGCTGTGCCTGCTGCTGTCGCCGCTTGCGGTGCTGCCGCTGATCATCTACCCGTACGCGAAGCGATTCACGAACTTCCCGCACTACGTCCTGGCGCTCGCGCAGTCGGTCGCGCCGGTCGGGGCTTGGCTGGCGGTCACGGGCACGTTCGAGGGCTCCGGCCCGGCTTGGCTGCTCGGCGTGGCCGTGGGTCTGTGGATCGGCGGCTTCGACCTGATCTACGCCTGCCAGGACGCCGAGGTGGACCGGCAGATCGGCGTGCACTCGACGCCGTCACGGTTCGGTGTGCCGTTCGCGCTGCACCTGTCGACCGTGACGCACGTGCTGACGTTCGGGCTGTTCGTGTGGTTCGGCCAGGTCGTCGGACTCGGCTGGCTGTGGTGGATCGGGCTCGCGCTGACCGGTGCGGCCTTCGTCTACCAGCACATCATCGTGACGCCGACCGACCTGTCGAAGGTCAACCGGGCGTTCTTCACGGCGAACGGTTTCGTGGGCATCGCGCTGTTTGTCTTCGCCCTGCTCGATCTCGTCCTGCATTCTTGAGCGATGCGCACTCCGTGGATCATCGGCGTCTCCGGGGCCTCCGGCACGCCGTACGCCCGAGCCGTCCTCGGCGCGTTGCTCGACGCGGGCGAAGCGGTGGACCTGGTGATCTCCCGCGCAGCCCGGCTCACCCTGCTCGACGAGACCGGGGCGACCGTGCGGGACGCGCACTGGAAGGACGACGTCGGCGCCTGGCTGGGCCGTGACCTGGGGAACGCCGACCTGGCCTACTGGCCCGCCGGTGACCTGGCCGCCGGACCGAGCAGCGGCTCGTACCAGGCGTTAGGCATGGCGGTGGTCCCGGCCAGCACGGCGGCCTGCGCGGGCATCGCGATCGGGCTCTCGAAGGACCTACTGCAGCGAGCCGCCGAAGTGAACCTCAAAGAACGCCGGCGTACGGTCGTCGTCCCGCGCGAGACCCCGGTGACCCGCAGCCACCTGGAACATCTGATCGCCCTGCACGATGCGGGAGCGGTAGTCCTACCGGCGTCGCCCGGCTTCTACGGCTCGGGCGCCGACGCGACGGCAGGACAGCTCGTCGACTTCGTAGCGGGCAAGGTTCTTGACGCACTGGGCGTGCCGCACGAGCTCTTCACGCGGTGGCGGGGAGAGCTAGGTGGCGGTGGCGGCAAGAACTAGCGCAGTCCGTTGGGTGGGCCGTAGCCCGCGCCCGGATTCACCGGGCCGGTGTTGCGGGGGCGATTAGCCGCATCGTCCTCGCGCATTTCCTCGACGACGCCATCGCCCTCGAGCAGTGCGCGTACCTCTGACTCCCGGAACCGGCGGTGGCCACCCGGAGTCCGGATGCTGCCGATGCGTCCAGCTGCTGCCCAGCGCGTTACGGTCTTGGGGTCGACCCGGAACAGCGCGGCAACCTCCCCTGGCGTCAGCAGTCGATCTCCTGTGTCCACGGCCCTCTCCCTGCGTCGTTGTGGAGCGCCGGCGGTCACGGTGCGTGTTCGGCGTGCTCGATCGGGACGTACAGCCATTAGAGCATCGGGAAAAACAGCAAGTCGCTGAAATGCGGAAAAAGCCCTGATTGCGACGTTGACCATTATCCTGGCTCGGCCGGGCGGTGGTTGCCCGCTACCGGGCGTGAACTACCCGGACGGGTCGCACTAACCTTTGAAGCCATGGACGCCATCGACCTGCGCCTGATCGACCTGCTACGGGACAACGCCCGTTCTTCCTACGCCGAACTGGCCCGCCAGGTCGGCCTATCCGCCCCGGCCGTACACGAACGCGTGGGAAAGCTGGAAGCTGCGCGGACCATCCGGGCATACCGGGCCGAGATCGAGCCCGAGTCCGTCGGCCTCGGCGTCACGGCACTCATCGGCATCATCGAAGACTCCGGCGCCGACACCGACGACGTGCTCGCCGCGCTGCGGATCATGCCCGAGATCGAGTCCTGCTACTTCATGGCGGGCGTCGAGTCTTATCAGCTCACCGTCCGGGTCGGCACGATCGCCGAGTTGGAGCAGCTGATCGTGCGGATCAACCGCACCGCCGGGGTGGCCTCCACCCGCACCGCCATCGCGCTCTCCGCCAAGTGGGAGAACCGGCCCCAACCGGGCCGCGACCCGGCGGTAGGTTGAGATCCATGGTCCAACTTGACCGGGGCGACGCCGGCATGCGGGCCTGGGCGAGCGACGCCATCGCCCGGGTCGAAGCCGACGCCAACCGCTCGGCAGACACCCACCTGCTGCCCTTCCCCCTGCCACCCGCGTGGGGCATCGACCTTTACCTCAAAGACGAGAGCTCCCACCCCACCGGCTCCCTCAAGCACCGTCTGGCCCGCTCCCTTTTTCTGTACGCCCTCTGCAACGGCTGGATCGGCCCGGACACCCCGGTCGTCGAGGCGTCCTCCGGCTCCACCGCGGTCAGTGAGGCGTACTTCGCCCGGATGCTCGGCCTCGAATTCGTCGCCGTCATGCCGGCCAGCACGTCGCCGGAGAAGATCTCGCTGATCGAGTTCCAGGGCGGCAAATGCCACCTCGTCGACGACCCGACCACGGTCGTCGCCGCCGCACAGACGCTCGCAGCCGAGCGCGGCGGACACTTCATGGACCAGTTCACGTACGCCGAACGGGCCACCGACTGGCGCGGCAACAACAACATCGCCGAGTCGATCTACGCCCAACTGGCCCTGGAACGCCACCCCGAACCGGCCTGGATCGTGGTCGGCGCCGGCACCGGCGGCACCAGCGCCACCATCGGCCGGTACGCCCGCTACCAGCGGCTCGCCACCCAGCTGTGTGTGGTGGACCCGGAGGGATCGGCGTTCTGGCCCGCGTACCAAAGCCAAGATTGGACGATCTGCACCGGTCGTGGCTCGCGCATCGAGGGAATCGGGCGCTCCCGGGTCGAGCCGTCCTTCCAGCCGTCCGTGGTCGACCGCATGATCCACGTGCCGGATGCGGCCTCCCTGGCCGCCATGCGGGCCGGCTCCGCCGTGCTCGGTCGCAAGGTCGGCGGCTCGACGGGCACAAACCTGTGGGGTGCCTTCGCGGTGATCGCGGAAATGCTCGCCGAGGGACGCAAAGGCTCCGTGGTGACCCTCATCTGCGACGGCGGCGAGCGGTACGCCGACACCTACTACTCCGACGAGTGGGTGCAGTCCCGCGGCATGTCCCTGGACCAGCCGCTAGCCACCATCGACAACTTCCTGACCACGGGGGAGTGGCAGCCGGCCGTCCCCGGGGCGGCGTCGCACATATAGACCTGGGAGGATGGGTGCCGCATCCCGATCCACCCTTCTAGGAGCGGCCGTGTCTCCCGGCGACGACGTCACCACCGCGGGCGGTTTCGTGCCCGCCCCGCGTGCGCCGCACCCCATCGAGCTAGCCGACCTGCCGCCGCTCGCCCTGGTCCCCGGCGCAGCGCCGCTGCCGCTCCCACCCGCGCCGCCGCGCCGCCGCAGCAAACTCGTGCTCTTCGGAGTGCTCGCCCTGGCCGCTGCCGTGGGCGTCGGTGCCGGTGCCGCCTATGTCGCGCAAACCGAACCCCTCGAGACCGTGGCCGTAGCCGCACCGCCGAAGCCGACACTCACCCCGTTCGAGCAGGCGAACCTGGCCCTCAAAGAGCACGCCGCGGCCCTGCTCCGGGGCGACGAGGCGGGCTGGCTGGCCCCGGTCGACCCGCGCCAACCCAAGCTGCGCGCCCGCTATCGCACGATGTTCCGGTCGCTGCGGGCGCTCGGCGTGGAGCACTTCGCGTACCGGACCACCATCCACAACAGCAAAAGCGACAGCCTGGGCATCTTCGCCGACGTCGAGCACTGCTTCACCGGCGAGAACTGTGAGCGCAGCACCGACTCGGCCGGGCCGCCCACCTCAGCCCAGACGCTCAAATTCAAGATCGTCTCCGGTCGCTGGCTCATCACCTCGGTCAACACCACCCGACGCGACCAGGACCGGCAGCCCGCCCCCTGGGAGAACAACGAGATCGTGACCGTCCACGGCCAACGCGTCACCCTGGCCGGCATACCCGCCGAGCAGAAGAACCTGCAGCGGCTCCTGCCCATCGCCGAGCGAGCCGCCACGGTCAACGACCGGTACGCCAGCCTCGTCGGCAACCCGCAACAGCGCTACCGCATCTACCTGGCCGGCCCCAAACACTGGAAATCCTGGTACGGCGGCATCACCGACGAGTGGGTCGTCGGCTACGCACTGCCCCGCAACCAGGCCGGCAGCGACGTCGTGCTGAACCTCGCCAAACTAGAAAACGACGATGAACTCCTCGCCACCACGGTCCAACACGAGCTAGCCCACGTCGTCACCGTCGGCCGGGTACGCCACTCAGCCCGCAGCCGCAACGACATGTGGCTCAAAGAAGGCATCGCCGAATACATCGCCTGGCACCCCCGCCCCGCCACCGCCAGCTGGCGCAGCTCCGCCGTCAGCTCCGCCGTCCACAGCAGCCGGCCACCCACTACCATCGCCGCTGCCGCCCTGGGCGACAACGCCGACAACGACGACGGCGACACCTTCTACGGCCTGAGCCACTACGCCGCCGACTGCCTCGCCACCAAATACGGCGAACGCGCCCTGTTCACCTTCGTCCGGCTTTATCTGCGCGAAGACCGCGACCTCGACCCCGCCGCGCAAGAAGCCTTCGGCAAACCCTTCGCAGCCGTCGACCAGACCTGCATGAACTGGATCCGCGACCGAGCTTAAAGCTCCGCGCCTCAGAGCCGCCGCGTACACAGGCCGGGATAGTCCAGCACGAAACCATCAGCATCCACGGTCAGATCGGCGCTGAACGTCTCGTTCGCGAACCGCACCCGCCCAGCGTCCAGCATCGTGTAGATCTGATCCGCCAGCACCACTTCCAGGCTGGGCAGCAGCACCCACGCCACCCGTACCCGATGCGCCACCCCCGGCTCGGCCCGCAGCAACCCCAGCCGCCGAATCGGCAACGTGTTGGTCAGCGGCGACCCGGTCAGATCCACATCAAAGACACCCACCAACAGCTCGGGCTCCTCAGCACCGGGCAGCCCGGCACTCGGATGCCCCGCAGCGGTCAAAGCCGCGTCCAGGTCACCCTCTTCCGCGGCGGTCACCCCCGCTGCAGAGATAGTCACCGTACGGACCCAGCCCTCGCCCGCGGCCCGCACCTCACAAACCGTCGTGAGCCACTCCGCATCAGTGCGGATCTCATAGGTGGCGGTGTACGGAATCGGATCGACCGCCAACGCCACCCCGCGGGCGTGCAGGCCCCTCCGCACGTCAACCAGCACGTGCTCGGCACCGGTGGTGTCCCGGCGCTCCCAGAACAACGAACCCGGCAGGACGGACATGAGTCCGGCATACCCGCCCGACGCGGACCGGAACCACCGGCTCGGAATGCTCGGAATGCTCGGAATGCGAAAAAGGGCCCCCGTGGGGAGCCCTTTCTCAAAGGATCTATCTGCTCAGCTGCGGCCGTTGCCCGGCTGATCCACCTGTGTGATCAGTGGGAGTGAGCCGGGCGGCCCTGGTAGCGGCCATTGCCCGGCTCGCGCCGGTCGTTGCGGCCGCCGTCACGGCGGAAGCCGCCACCCGGACGGTCACCGGCGTTGCGCGGGGAACCATAGCCGCCGCGGTCGCCTTCGCTGCGGGGCCGGTCGCTGTAGCTGCGGGGGCGGTCGCCCTCGCTGCGCGGCCGGTCACCTTCGCTGCGCGGCCGGTCACCTTCGCTGCGCGGCCGGTCACTGAAGGTGCGCGGCCGGTCACCTTCGCTGCGCGGCCGGTCACTGAAGGTGCGGGGGCGGTCGCCTTCGCTGCGGGGCCGGTCGCCGTAGGTCCGCTCGCCACGCGGCCGGTCACCGTAGCTACCCCGGTCGCTGTAGCCGCCGCGGTCACCTTCGCCGCGGGGCCGGTCGCTGTAGCTGCGGGGGCGGTCGCCTTCGCTGCGCGGCCGGTCACTGAAGGTGCGGGGGCGGTCGCCCTCGCTGCGGGGCCGGTCGCTGTAGCTGCGGGGGCGGTCGCCTTCGCTGCGCGGCCGGTCACCGAAGGAACGGTCGCGGTCGCCGTAGCTGCGCGGCCGGTCGCCGTAGCCACGGTCCCGGTCGCCGTAGCCACCGCGGGGACGGTCAAAGCCGCCACGCTGCGGGCGGTCGCCGAAGCGGCGCGGGCGGTCCCGGTCGCCGCGCTCACGGCGGGGCTCCGGCTCGTTCCGCACCGGCACACCGCTGGGCTCGCGCGCACCGGTGACCTCGGCCAGCTTCTCGTCGCCGAGCCGCACGCGCAGCTCGGCCGGCGCGACGCCTGCCTTCGTCATCATCGCCTGGGTGCTGCGACGCTGCTTGGGCAGCACGAGCGTCACCACGGCACCCGACTCGCCCGCGCGTGCCGTGCGACCGGCCCGGTGCAGGTAGTCCTTCGGGTCCTTCGGCGGGTCCACGTGCACGACCAGCGAGATGCCGTCGACGTGGATGCCGCGGGCGGCGACGTCGGTGGCGACCAGCACGTTTGTGCGGCCTTCCTTGAATTCGGCCAGCGTGCGGGTGCGTACCCGCTGGGTCTTTCCGCCGTGCAGCGCACCGGCGCGCACACCCACGGCGGCGAGCTGCTCGACCAGCCGGTCCACGCCCATCTGGGTCCGGGCGAAGACGATGGTCTTGCCCGCCCGGTTGGCGATCGACGCGGTGATCGGGAACTTGTCGTGCGGCGGGATCAGCAGCAGGTGGTGGTCCATGGTGGACACGCTCGCCTCGGCCGGGGCCGTCGAGTGCGTCACCGGGTCGTTCATGAACCGCTTGACCAGCGTGTCGACGTCACCGTCGAGCGTCGCCGAGAACAGCAGGCGCTGCGCGTCCGCCGGGGTCTTGGCGAGCAGCTCGGTGACCTCGGGCAGGAAGCCCATGTCAGCCATCTGGTCGGCCTCGTCGAGGACGGTCACCTCGACAGCGTCCAGCTTGCAGGCGCCCCGCTCGATCAGGTCGCCCAGCCGGCCCGGCGTGGCAACGATGACCTCGACGCCGCGGCGCAACGCGTCCATCTGCCGGTCGTACGGCACGCCGCCGACGGCGGTCTTCAGGAAGACCCCCACGGACCGGCCCAGCGGCATCAGTGAATCGGCAACCTGCATGGCCAGCTCCCGGGTCGGCACCAGGATCAGGGCCTTGGGGAGGTGCGGCAGCGCCCGGCCACCCTGGGCGACGCGGGCCAGCAGCGGCAGGCCGAACGCCAGGGTCTTGCCGGAACCGGTCTGACCGCGGCCCAGCACGTCGCGCCCGGACAGCGCGTCGGGCATGGTCGCGGCCTGGATTTCGAACGGGGTGGTGATGCCCTCGCGGTTGAGCACGCGGACCAGCTCGGCGGGGAGGCCGAGGTCGGCGAAGCTCTTGGTGGCCTCAACGATCGCGGCGTCGAGGTCGGCGGCGACTTCGGCATCGAAGTCGCCGGGAACAACCTCCGCAGCGGTCTCGGTGGCGGCGACCTCCGTGGCGGCGACCTCCGCAACCTCATCCGCTGCGCTCTCGACCGCGAAGGTCTCGGCGGTAACGGTCTGTGCGGGCGCGATCTCCGCGGCGTCGTTCATGATGGCGGCGGACGCGGTGGTGTCCGCGTTCTCAGCGCCGGTCGCGGCGGTGTCAGGGGTGGTGCGTTCGTCGTTGCTGACCGTCGTCTTCTCGACGCTGTCGGCGGTGTCGAAGACGGACGGGAACGTGCTGGGATCAGCGAAAGTGGTCAAGAGAACCTCTCTACGGGGGCGCATGCTCGCGAATGGCCCGCCGCGGCTGTCCTGAGCCTGCCGCTGAATTGCCCGCAAGAACGCCCGTGGCGTGCTCCAGAAGGGCACGCCAGGTCAATTACTGCCATCAGTGTACGGGCCAACGTCGCAGACACTGCCCGCATTCCGCACCGGTAGTGGGCAGACTCACCCTCGGCGCAACCTCGCCAGCTTAGGCGTGCACCGGCCCGTGGGCAACCTTCAGGAGAAGACTCCGCCGATCATGTCGCTGAACGCGTCCCCGACAGTGAACAGAAAAACGATGCTCGCACCGACAAGGAACACCAGCACGGCCAGCATCGCCACAACGACCTTGACGTTGCTGTTCTGCTGAGTCTCCGGCCCGTCCCGCCAGCCCTGGGCCAGGATGTGGCCGGTCAGCGATCCCGAGTTCTCCACCGCGTTGGTCATGATCGGCATCGTCATGTCCACCGGCGCGTAGTCGGCCAGACCGCCGTACACCGTGCCCTCGCCGCGCTGATGCGGGACGCCCTGTCCGGAACCTGACCCATACGTCGAGGGTCGCGCGGACGGGCTATCCCCGGGCGGGTTACCTCCGCCGAACGGCTGCCGGGTGCCGCCCGATGTGCCTACCCCGTACGGGGCGGGCGGCTGCGGCAGCCCAGTCGCTGCGAACGGCATCGTTGCCTCGCTCTGCCCGGCCCCGGAACCGCCCGCCCCCAGCGCGTTCGCCCCGTGGACCGCTCCCTGAGCGGCAAACGGCATCGTGACGTCGCTCTGCGCGGTCCGCTGAGCGTTGATAGGCATGGTCGGGTCGATGTGCGGGGTCCGCTGAGCGGTGATGGGCATGGTCGGGTCGCTCTGCGGGCTCCGTTGTGCCGAGATGGGCATAGTCGGGTCGCTCTGGGGCGCCCGCTGTGCACCGAACGGCTTCGTTACCTCGCTCTGCGTACCGAACGGCGTGGTGACGTCGTTCTGCGCCGGGCTTGGCGAGGCCGATGGCGCGGCCCCATTTCGGACTGACTCTTGCGCCGCGAACGGCGTCGTGGCCTCGTTGGAGGAGGCAGGCTTCGCGCCGAGCGGCGTAGTGGCCTCTTCATCTGACTCCGCACCGCCGTGGCCCGGCTTTTGCGCGGCCAGCGGTGCGGTGGCGTCGTCTTGAGCCGGGGCCTGCGGGGCAGACGGCGTGGTGGTGGCGCCTTGGGCCACAGCCGGTGAGGCGAGTGGTGTGGTGGCGTCGTCCTGAGCCGGGGCCTGCGCGGTGAGTGGTGTGGTGGCGTCGCTGTGGGCCGGGGCCTGCGCGGTGAGTGGTGTGGTGGCGTCGCTGTGGGCCGGGGCCTGCGCGGTGAGTGGTGTGGTGGCGTCGTCTTGAGCCGGGGCCGGGGCCGGGGCGGCGAAGGCCGATGCGGCGCTGCTCTGGGTCGGTGGGACCGTGTAGGTGGGCAGACCGGTGCCTGCCGGGCGACCCGGATTGACCGGCACGGACGGCGCCGGAGACTTCGACGCGGCGGCGTCAACTGTGGCCGTGGGCTCGGCGCTGGCCGGAGCACTCGAAGGTGCGACGGACGTGCTTGCCGCGGCAGCGGTTTCGCTCGTAGCAACAGGGAAGCCCGGCGGGGCCGGGAACGGCGCCGGGGGCGGGCCGGGCACGGGCGACGGACCAGGTCCTGGCGGTACCGGGTGCGGCCCCGGGGCGGGCGGTACCGGGTGCGGGCCCGGAGCGGGCGGCACCGGCGAAGGACCGGGAGGCGGCGGCACGGGGTCCGGTCCCGGAGCGGGCGGCACCGGGTCCGGAGCGGGCGCGGGAGGAACTGGCTTCGGCGCGGCCGGGTCGGGGGCAGGCGACGGCGTCGGGAATGGCGCCGGCTCGGGCCGGGTTGGCTTGGGCGGTTCCGGCTTGGCGGGCCGCGGCTCAGGAGTCGACGGTTCCGGCAGGTCAGGCTCGGCGGCCTGCTCTGTCGGCACGTCACGCTCGGAATCGTTCGACCCGGCCGGCTGCTTTGCCGCCTTGTCCGGGTCGGCCTCCGAAACGCCAACCGGCTCCGCTGTGGTTTCCAGCTCGGCGTCGCTCGCGGTGGGAGCGTCGATCTTCGCGACAGCCGCCTCGACGATCGTTGCCGGCTCGGCGTCGTGGGCGCTAGCGGCCGTGCTGTCGGTCGGCTCCGGGTCGGTGTTCTGGGTGCTGGCCGGCTCGATATTGGTGACCAGGTTGGGGCCCGGTGCGCTGGCCGGTTCCACCTCGGGACTGGGTTTGACCTCGGCCGGTGTGGCGGCTGGCGTGGTTTTGTCGCCCGAGTCCGGGTCTGCCTCGGTGCTGGTCTGCTCGGCGTCGACCTTGGGGCTGGCTGGCTCCTCGACGATGCGAGTGCCGTAGACCTTGGCCTGGCCGTTGCGGGCGCCGGAGCCCGGCACGGAAGCCCGGGCTGCAGAGCCGCTCATTCCGGCGGCACTGACCGGCGTGGCCGAGCCAGCGGGCTTGGCCGTGCTGCGGGGGAAGAAGGCCGAGCGGTCCACCGGCACGGACGCTCGGCCGGCACCGCCGCTGACCGGCGCGGATGCGGATCCGGAATCCCGCTTGGCGGTCGCACCCCCCGGCACCGCGGCAGCCCCGCTGGCAAAGACAGCCTTCGCCGGCGCCGCGGCGCCAGGCACAGCCGCCGACCCCGATACCGGAGCCGCCGAAGGAGTCGCCCCGGACGTCGGGGCTGCGGAAGGAGTTGCCCCGGACGTCGGGGCTGCAGAAGCCGACCCCGATACCGGAGCCGCCGAAGGAGTCGCCCCGGACGTCGGGGCTGCGGAAGGAGTCGCCCCGGACGTCGGAGCTGCAGGAGCCGACCCGGATACCGGAGTCGGTGAAGGGGTCGACCCGGGCGCTGCGGTGGCCGAAGGAACAGCCGCCGACCCTGAAACCGGTGCCGAAGCGGTCGCTGAGCGGGAACCGGTGCCGGCGGGTGTCCAGAGGGCGCCTTCGGGAGGCGGTGGTGGGAGCTGGTAGCCCTGGGGTTCGGAACCATCGGCGGGGGTCCGTGCAGCGGGTGGGCGGGTGCCCTCGCTGGCCGGTGCCGCCTGCTGTTCGTCCATGGGACCCTCCCGATCGCCGACCACCCGGTGTGGCGACGTCACTAACGGACGCCGGGCAAGCCGGATGCCGGGCGTTCGCCCCTACCGTGCCACATCAGCGCTCGTGAGCACACCCGGCGTCCACCGGTTGCGAGGTAAAGATCGGGTCTGAGCTCAGCCGTTACCGGATTGTTTCGCTTCGGCGGCCTGGACGGCGGAAGCGGACGGCTCCGCGGTGCGTGCTCCGGCCGCCGAGGCACTAGATTTCGCCGCCGCGGCCGACGCAGACGAGGACGCCGATGCCGAGGACGCCGATGCCGAGGCCGCCGCCGTGCCAGTCGGCGACGCGTCAGCCGAGCCCGACGCCGGTGCAGATGCGTCGGTGGAGCCCGAAGGCGGGTTGCTGCCGCCCGCGGGTGGCTCGCCGGAGGTAGGCGGCTCACCCGTGTTGTCGGGCTCGCCAGTCGGGGATGGCTCCCCGGTGGTCGGCTGACCAGGAGTGGACGGCTGACCCGGTGTAGACGGCTGACCAGGAGTGGACGGCTGACCAGGAATGGACGGCTGGCCGGGAGTAGACGGCTGACCCGGAGTAGAAGGCTGACCAGGAGTGGACGGCTGACCCGGCGTGGACGGCTGACCCGGCGTCGAAGGCTGGCCCGGAGTGCCGGGCTGGGTCGGGTCGGTCGGCTTGGTGGGGTCGGTCGGCTTGGTGGGGGTGTGGGTGCTCGGCTGTTCCGGGTCTGGTTTGCCGAGGTTGGGGCCTTCGACCTTGCCTTCGACGGAGCCGTAGACGCGGGTTGCCGCGAAGAGCTGGGTCCAGCGCATCGGGGTGAGCATGACGTCCATGCCGGCGCGGGGGGCTTCGATCATCATGCCCTTGCCGGCGTACATGGCGACGTGGTGGATGGTGGTCCAGCTGGAGGTGGTGTTGAAGAAGAGCAGGTCGCCGGGGAGCAGGGAGTAGCGGTCGACCGTCTTGCCGCGGGTCTGGAAGTACTGGTCGTTGGCTACCCGGTTGAGCGGGAAGTTGCCGGCGGCGTCGGAGCGGTACGCGTAGTACATGAGTCCCGAGCAGTCGAACTGGTCCGGGCCTTCCTCGGACCACACGTACGGGTCGCCGCGCTGGGCCAGGGCGATCTGGAGTGCGGCGATGGCCCGGGGGTCGGCGCCGCGTCCGGCGTTTTCGCCGGCCAGGTAGTCCGTGCCGGCCTTGGCGTCGATGGCGGCCTGGACGGATTCGGCGGCGTTGAGCTCGACGGCGTGTTTCTGCTCGAGCTTCTGCTGGGCGGTGGTCATCTTGCCGAGGGCGGTCTTTCGCGCGGCGTGGTCGGCGGTGACCGTGTCGAGCTTGGCCCGGAGGTTTGCCTGCTCGGTGATGGCTGTCGTGTGCGCTGCCTGGACGATGCTGAGCTGCCGGCTGGCGGCCTGCTCGGTGGCGGATTGCCCACGCTGGAGGCGGGCGAGGGAGTCGAGGTCTTGCAGGCCGGATCCGAGGGTGCCGGGCGGCAGTGCGGCGGCGTCGCGTACGGAAGAAATTGCCGCCGAAGCGACCTCTTGCTCGGCTGCCGTGACCGCGGTCTTGGCTTGCAGGATCTTTTGTTCGGCGGTGGCGAGCTGGGTGCGGGTGAGCGCGAGGTCTTCGTCGAGTTTGGCGAGCTCTTCGCCCTTGGTGGCGATCGCGGCGCGGCCGGCTTCGATTTTCCTGAGGATCGGGCTGCTGGGCACGCCGGCGGCGACCGGAAGGGTGGTTGCCGGGGCCGGTGTGCTGGTGCCTGGGCGCTGGCCGGGCAGGGTGATCGTGCCGGTGGCGATCGGGCGGGAGCCGGTGTCGGGCACGGCGGCTGTCCCGCCCGGAGGTGTCACCGGCACGGCGGCGGCCGGGATCGGGGTGAACAGGGCGGCGATGGCGGTGGCGGTCGCGGCTGACATCGCGAGCGGACGCCACCAGGGGCGTGCCTGACCTGCGACTCGCCGTGCGGCCTGCCTCAACTTCGCCATGCGCTCCCCGTTCGTGAACGGTCCTCGTCCGGCGACTGCCGTCCTTACCCACAGCCGCCGAAGGCGGGCTGCTGTTTTCCCCTTAAAGGTCTTACCGCAAGACCTGTACCGCTGTCGATCGGTTCGCGGATGTGAGGATTCTGAGAATGGATGTACGGACCTTGGGAAAGCGTAGGGGTTTCGCGTGAGCTGCGCCGCCCCGTAGCGGACACGCGCGGCGTTCTGTCGGGGGCAGGACGTACGCTCGACCCACCGCGAACGTGAGGGGAACCCAGATGGATGTCGGACTGAAGCGTGAGCTGGAGGCCAAGGTCTACGCCGGCGAGCGGCTGACGCGCGAGGACGGCATCGCCCTCTACGAGACCGACGACCTGGCGTGGCTGGGCCGGCTGGCGCACCACAAGCGCACCGATCTGAACGGTGACCGGGTGATGTTCAACGTCAACCGGCACCTGAACTTGACGAATGTCTGCTCGGCAAGCTGCGCGTACTGCTCTTTCCAGCGTAAACCGGGTGAGAAGGATGCGTACACGATGCGCATCGACGAGGCCGTGCGGAAGGCCAAGGAGATGGAGGATGAGCAGCTCACCGAGCTGCACATCGTCAACGGGCTGCACCCGACGCTGCCCTGGCGCTATTACCCCAAGGTGTTGCGCGAGCTGAAGGCGGCGCTGCCCAACGTCAAGCTCAAGTGCTTCACCGCCACCGAGGTGCAGTGGTTCGAGAAGATCAGCGGCCTGGAGGCCAGCGAGATCCTCGACGAGCTGATGGACGCCGGGCTCGAGTCGCTGACCGGTGGCGGCGCCGAGATCTTCGACTGGGAGGTCCGGCAGCACATCGTCGACCACGCCTGTCACTGGGAGGACTGGTCGCGGATCCACCGCCTGGCCCACCAGAAGGGCATGAAGACCCCGGCGACCATGCTGTACGGCCACATCGAGGAGCCGCGGCACCGGGTCGACCACGTCATGCGCCTGCGCGAGCTGCAGGACGAGACGGGCGGGTTCGCCGTGTTCATCCCGCTGCGCTACCAGCACGACTTCGTGGACTCGGCGGACGGCAAGATCCGCAACCGGATCCAGGCGCAGACCACGATGGCGGCGCCGGCCGAGTCGCTGAAGACCTTCGCGGTGTCCCGGCTGATGTTCGACAACGTGCCGCACGTGAAGTGCTTCTGGGTCATGCATGGCCTGTCTGTGGCGCAGCTCTCGCTGAACTTCGGCGTCGACGACCTGGACGGCTCGGTGGTCGAATACAAGATCACCCACGACGCCGACTCGTACGGCACGCCGAACACCATGCACCGCGACGACCTGCTGCACCTCATCTGGGACGCGGGCTTCCAGCCGGTCGAGCGCAACACCCGCTACGAGGTGGTCCGGGAGTACGACAAGCCGACTCCGCTGGCCGAGCGCCGCAGTGAGCCGCAGCAGGTGTGGGCCTGAGAGTCATGACGGAAACTCGCAGTGTGCGCCGCCCGCGCCGGGACGCGGACGGCCGGTTGACGACCGCGCAGGACCTGCTGGGAGTGGCGCTGGCCGGCTTGGTCGCCGGCCTCGTCGTGCTGCTGATTTTCGAGGGCGTGATGTCGCTGCTCCGGGTTTCCGAGTTCGGTGGCGCGAGCGGGTGGATCGCTGTGGTGCTGCCCGTGTGGCTGTTCACCGAGGAGTTCCGGGCGGCCGGCTATGGCGCGTACAGAATCGTGGTTGCGGCTTTGGGTGCGGGCTTCGGCGTCGCGGTGGGCATGACCCTCGCGAATCTGGTCGCGCCGATCTTCCCGGCGCTGGTCAGCGGGGCGGTCGGGGCGCTCGGCCTCACCGTGGTCTACTGCCTGGTCTGGTTCTACGGTTTGCGGTGGTTGAGCCACCGGGCCGGCTGACAGGAGTTCGTGATGAGTCCCGCTCTCAAATACACGCTCGGCCGCTTCGGCCTGTTCGTCGTGGTCTTCGTGATGCTGCTGCCGGTGCCGCTGCACATCCTGGTCCGGGCCATGATCGCGCTGGTCGCCTCGGCCGCGTTCTCCTACTTCCTGCTCGCGAAGTGGCGCACCGAGATGGCCGAGCAGCTGGGGGGCGTCGCGCAGCGGCGCTCCGCGGAGAAGGTCCGGCTGCGCGCCGCACTGGCTGGTGACGAGGAGGCGGCTGCCGCGGGAGACCGGGCCACCCCGGCGACAGAGAAGGGCTGACGTCATCACATCGCGGTAGGGGCAACTTGGCATTGTCGCTCGTCGATGCCGGGGTGGTGCAGTGAGGGTCCGAACCCTCTGACACCCCCGGAGGTCGTTCAATGAGACGACGTGTCACCGGCCTGGTCGCGGCAGCAACCGCCGGCCTGGCCCTGATCGCCGCTTCCGCCACCGCCCAGCCCGCGACCGCGGTGCTTCGCGCCGACAGCTCGGCCCAGTACGAGATCCACGACGTGCGTACCCTGGCGCAGCGCAACACGATCGCCAGCACCGGTGTCGCCATCGACGCTGTGGACCACGCGGTTGTCGAGGTCACCGCGACGCTCGGTGAGGTCAAGACGTTGCGGGCGCTCGGCTTCACGGTCAACAAGATCGAGGCGCCGGACCTGGCCCCCGGCGTGTCCATCCAGGACTTTCCGTCCCGGGACCAGGCCTACCACAATTACGCCGAGATGGTCGCCGACGTCGACGCGCTGGTCGCTCGGTATCCGAGCATCGCCAGCAAGCGGGTGCTCGGCAAGACGTACCAGAACCGGGACATTGTCGCTGTGAAGATCTCCGACAATGTCGGCACGGACGAGAACGAGCCCGAGGTGCTCTACGACGCCAACCACCACGCACGCGAGCACCTGACCGTGGAGATGGCGCTCTACATTGCACACCTGTACGCGGACAACTATGCGAGCGACGCCCGGATCCGCAACGTGGTGGACAGCCGTGAACTCTGGATCATCCCGTCGGTCAACCCGGACGGCGCGGAGTACGACATCGCGACCGGCAGTTACCGCTCGTGGCGCAAGAACCGCCAGCCCAACACCGGTTCTTCGTACGTCGGCACCGACCTCAACCGCAACTACTCCTACAAGTGGGGTTGTTGTGGCGGTTCCTCGGGCAACCCGGGCTCGGACACCTATCGTGGGCCGTCCGCGTTCTCGGCCCCGGAGACCCGCGTGATCCGCGACTTCGTCACCAGTCGGATCGTCGGTGGCGTCCAGCAGATCAAGGCCGCGTTGGACTTCCACTCGTACTCGGAGCTGGTCCTGTGGCCGTTCGGGCACACCACGGCGAACACCACGACCGGCATGAACGCCGATCAGAACAACACATTTGCCACGCTGGGCCGGCAGATGGCCGCTACCAACGGCTACACCCCGCAGCAGTCCAGCGACCTCTACGTCACCGATGGCGACTCGCTGGACTACCTGTGGGGTACGCACCGGATCTTCGCGTACACCTTCGAGCTGTACCCGCGCAGTTCGCTGAGCGGCGGTTTCTATCCGCCCGGCAGCGTCATCAACCGGGAGACGGCGCGCAACCGTGAGGCGGTGCTGATGCTCGCCGAGGTGGCGGACTGCCCCTACAAGGTGATCGGCAAGGAGTCCACCTACTGCTGACCCGTGCCGGCGAACCACCTGCCGCGGCCCGCCAGCCGCGTCAGGTGGTTTCGCTTTGGTGCGGGCGGTGACCCGCAGTGACGATCTGTCGACAGTGGGCAAGTCTGCGCAGCGCCGCGAGGCGACGGCGTTCGCGACTGGATCGCCGTGTGTATCGTGCCACGGCAGGAGCGGCACGGTAGGGCCGCCTTCCGCGGGGACCGTAAGTCTTTCGAAAGTGACTCCATGCGCCTGTCAATTGTCGTTCCGTGCTTCAACGAGCAAGACGTCATCGAGCTCTTCGATGAACGCATCCGCGCGACGCTGGACGACCTGGGCGTGGAGTACGAGCTGTGTTATGTCGACGACGGCAGCTCCGACGCGACGCTGGACCGGTTGCGGGCCCTGGCGGAGAGCCACGAGGGCACCCGTTTCGTGTCGTTCAGCCGCAACTTCGGCAAGGAAGCGGGCATGCTGGCCGGCCTCCGGGAGGCCACCGGCGACGCCGTCGTGCTGATGGACGCCGACCTCCAGCACCCGCCGCAGCTGATCCAGCGGATGCTCGAGCTCTACCACCAGGGCCACGACCAGGTGGTGGCGCGGCGGACCCGTGAAGGCGACCGGTTCGTGCGCAGCCTGCTGAGCCGAATGTACTACCGACTCATCAACAGGATGGTCGATGTCGAGCTGACCGACGGTGTCGGCGATTTCCGGTTGCTCTCCCGTCCTGCGGTCGACGCTCTGCTGTCACTGCCGGAGTACAACCGCTTCTCCAAGGGTCTGTTCTCCTGGATCGGCTTCAACACGGTGACCTTCGACTACCGCAACGTCGCGCGGGAGGCCGGCGCGACGAAGTGGCGGTTCGGCGCCCTCCTCAACTACGGCATCGACGGCCTGATCTCGTTCAACAACCGCCCGCTGCGACTGGGCATCTACATCGGCTTCGTCCTGGCCGCGCTCGCCGGCCTCTACGCCGCCTGGATCACGGTGGCCGCGGTCGCCGGCGGGATCGAGACGCCCGGCTATGTGACCTTGCTGGTGGCTATCGTGGGTCTCGGCGGGCTGCACATGGCCATGCTGGGGTTGGTCGGCGAGTACATCGGACGCATTTACTACGAGTCGAAGCGGCGCCCGCACTTCCTGATCAAGGAGACGAACGTGCCCCGCGAAGCCTTCCGGGGGCAGGGCGCGGGCAGCCTCGCGTTCGTCTCGCAGCGGGCGACGGCCCCGCAAGGGCCGAAGAGCGACAGCCGGGTAGCCACCCTGGGGCGGGCTCGCTGATGCCGGTCCAGCTGGCTCAGCTGATCAAGTTCGCCGTGGTCGGTGTGATCAACACCGGGACCTTCTACGCGCTCTACCTCGCGCTGCACTCCTGGCTGCCCTACTACCCGGCGTTCGTGATCGCGTTCCTGATCAGCATGGTGGGCTCCTTCTTCCTCAACACCTACGTCACGTACCGCACCCGGCCGACCTGGCGGAAGTTCCTGCTGTTCCCGCTGACCAACCTGACGAACTTCGTGGTCACGTCGGTCGGCGTCTTCGTGCTGGTCGAGTGGTTCGGAGTCAACGAGCGGATCGCTCCGCTGGCCGCCGCCATGGCCGCGATCCCGGTGACCTTCCTGCTGTCCCGGCGCATCCTGACGCACCGGGATGCCGCCGAGGTGCCGCACCAGCGGGACCACTCCGACGGTCTCGTCCCGGGTCCCGACCCCGTACGCTGATCAGGCCCCGACGCTGACGCTCTGCTCGTCCGCTGCGGTGTCGTGCCCGGGCCGCCGTTGCCCCGGCATCTCGGGGCCGGCAGCAGCGGTTGTCCACCGCCGCCCGAACCGGTTCAGCAACAGGGCCGCCAGCAGCAATGCGAGCGCCGCCCCACTGACGATCAGGCCCATGCGCAAGCCCGGCGGCTGGTAGGAACAGTCCAGCCGGGAGGCTCCGCGGGTCAGCGGCACGCTCATGAATCCGTGGAAGGACGTCGGCGTGACGGCACTGCCGCCGTCAACCGAGCAGCTCCAGCCCTCGACGGCGGTGACCGCCAACACGGCCGTCCCGGTGCTGCCGGCAGGCAGGTCCGCGCTGATCGTGTGCCCGCCCGCCGCGACCCGGGTCGCACCGGTCGCGCGCAGCCGAGCCACGGCAGCCGTCAATTTGCCGCGATCGAGACAACCCAGTACGCCGGCCGGCACCTCCTGGGCCGTGCGCCAGGAACTCATCTCGAGTCGCACCACTCCCGAGGCGGGCACGATGCCGAGCGACTGCAGGGGATTGCTGTTCATCGACTGGGTGCCGTCGAATTTGGCATCGCCCTTCGGCCCCTTGACCCAACCGGCGAACCATCTCGCGTAGAAGAACGCCTCGCTGCCGGGCGCGCAGCGGGCCGACAGCACCGTACGGCGCTCTCCCTTGTTGACGACCGGGATCTGCCAGCCGCCCGGGGTCCGCACGGAGACCGGCCCGTCGGTGTGCCGCAATTCGGGTATGTCGTACACGGAGGCGCCCAGCAGCGCCTGTTGTCGGGCGAAAACGGAATCTCCGACCGCGTCGCTCGCCGTGCCGGCGGGACGCACCGTGACCAGGGGCGCGGCGGGGTCGCCGGGCATCAGGGTGTAGCCCTGCGGTCCCGATGAGCGTTCGAGATAGCCGCCCACACCCATGAGCGCGCGGGTGACTGGATCCTCCGGGCTGTGGATGTGCCGTCCGTTCATGGTCCAGCTGATGCCGAGTCCTTGGAGCGCCTCGGCGGTCACCGCGGGCAGGTAACTGCTGTAGTAGCGGGAGCCCTCAGCGCGAAGCAGCGCGGGATCGTTGTTGGCGAACCGGTGCGGCCCGGTCTCGGTCCGCTGCTGCGGCCACTGGCGTGACTTCTGCACGTCGGCGAACGCCGCGCGGGTCGACGCCTCGGTCATGCTCGGCAACGGGTTGAAGAACGGGATGTCGGCGCGGATCGCATCCGGCACGTACGCGGAATAGGCCGTGCCGAGAAAGACGCCGACTGTGCAGAGCACTGCCGCTGTGGCCCGGGACCAGGCGGTCAGCCGTGGCCGGTCCGCCCGCCGCCAGTGCAGCAGGAGCAGCGCGATTATCAGCACCGGGCCACCCACCAGCACGGTGAGCCAGGTGCCTTCCCGGACCGAGCCCTGGTTCTGGCAGAGCAGCAGGATGGCCCCGGTGAGGCCGCCGCCGGCGAGTACAGCGACGGGGCCCGGCCGCCGGGCGAGGGACAGCCAGGCGATCATGACGAGCAGGCCGGAGACGGCGAAAGCGGCTCGGAAGGGACTGCCGTTGGGCAGGGCGAACCCGTGCCATAGCAGGACGCCGGGCTCGAAGAGCTGGGACACGGTGACCAGCACCAGAAGAGCCAGCCAGGCCGTTCGCTCCTGCCACGTGACCTTGCGGTGGAACGGGAAGGCCGCGACCAGGAGCAGGCCCAGGATGCCGATGAAGAAGTTCGGCATGCTCTGGTCGGCACGGCCGCCTGGGAGGAGCTGAGCGAGCACCGCGAGAGCATCGGGTGTGCCCCGGAAGGACGCCGGTGGCGGCGGCTGGGAACCCTTGCTGGCCAGCATGCCGACGGTGAGCACGGGCGCGGTGAGCAGCACCCCGGTCACGGTCATGAGTCCCGCGCGGAACAGGATGCGGAGCCGGTCCGTCAGCGGGTCGTCGGCGAGGATCAGCCGCACCAGCAGCACCGCCACGGCGGCGATCGTTGCCATGGCCGCGGTGTAGAAGTTGCCGGCCCAGGCGAGTGCCACTAGGAGGCTCCCCACCACCCAGTTGCGTCCCTTCAGGCACCGGTCCATCGCGAGGAGGATGAGCGGCAGGCCGACAATGCCCCACATCCACATGGGGTCGTAGGTGCCGTCGTTGACCACCCAGGCGGACAGTCCATAGCCGACGCTGAGCAGCGCCCGGCCCCACGGCGAACCGGGCTGCAAGCGGCCGAGGAAGACAGTCATGAGCGCGGTGCCGAGGCCGATGCTGAACAGCGTCACCAGAAAGACCGGTAGGTCGATCATGTCCCGGGGGAAGATCCCGACCAGCCAGGAGAACGGGTTGCCGAGGTAGGTGAAGAACTCGCCGAGGAACGGCACGCCGTAGCCGCTGCTCCAACTGAACAGCAGGTCCCCGCTGGCCTCGCCGTGCTCCAGATCCCAGAGAACGGCGTGGAAGGGGATGAACTGGTTGGCCAGATCGTTCACGGCCCGCGACTCGGAACCGAACGGGTACGTGTTGCGGGCGTACAGCGCGACGCAGTAGGCGGCCATGGCCAGGACCGCACCGAAGGCGGCCGCGCATCCTTCGGACTTTCGCACAGACCAGCCGCGGCCTGCGCGTGCGACGTCCATGGATTCGGTGCGCGACAAAGCCACTCCCCCGCGTGGTGCTGTCCAGCTTCTAGGTGCGCCGCGACCCTACTTCATACCCGCCACCGCCTCGCGGCCCAAAGCTGCCGCTGTTTGCCGGCTCACGTCGGAGGTTGCCGGGCGGTCATGCCGCGCCATTTCGGGCGCGCCGGAAGATCGCGGCAGGGTGCTCCGAAACGGGCGGGAGGCGGCGTCTGCTGAACGGGCTGCGGGGGCGTGGGATAGCGTCAACCTGACCGCGTAGCAGCGAAGTCGGTGTGATTCCGGCGCTGTCCCGCAACTGTGAAGTCCTCTTCCCGGGCGAAGCCAGGTCGCCTGCGCGTCGGTCGCGATTCCGCGCTCTCGTTGGAAGAGCGCCTCGCCTGCCGAGCCCGGCCGGCGATGCCCGGCAGGAGGTTTGGATGAGACGGCTTTTGACGGCTGCTATCGCGGCTACCGCTCTGATGCTCGGCGGCTGCGGTGGCAGCGGCACCGAGACGGGTGCGGACACCAAGCCCACGGCGAGTGCGGGTGCCGCGGCTGGCACCTTCCCCGCGACAGCGGGTGGGGTGACGCTGGACAAGCGGCCTGAGAAGATCGTTTCGCTGGCGCCGACCGCGACCGAGATGCTGTTCGCGATCGATGCGGGCAAGCAGGTCGCGGCCGTCGATGACCAGTCCAACTACCCGGCGGACGCCCCGAAGTCGGACTTGTCCGGCTTCAAGCCGAACGCCGAAGCGATCGCGGCTAAGAACCCGGATCTGGTGGTGCTCTCCGACGACCTGAACAAGATCGTGGAGCAGCTGACCAAGCTGAAGATCCCGGTGCTGGTGACGCCCGCGGCGAAGACGCTGGACGACTCGTACCGGCAGATCACTGAGCTGGGCACGCTGACCGGGCACCCGGCCGAGGCGACGGCGCTGGTCGAGCAGATGAAGACGCAGATCGACAAGATCGTCAAGAGCGTGCCGGCGCGCACCGCGGAGCTGACCTACTACTACGAGTTGGACCCGACGTTCTTCACCGTGACGTCGAAAACTTTCGTGGGCTCGGTCTTCACCATGTTCGGCCTGAAGAACGTCGCCGACGGCGCCAAGACCGACTACCCGCAGCTCTCCCAGGAAGCGTTGATCGCCGCCGACCCGGACATGGTGTTCCTGGCGGACAGCAAGTGCTGCGCGCAGTCGCCGGACACCGTGGCCAAGCGCAAGGGCTGGGCCGGGATCGCCGCGGTGAAGAACAAGCAGGTCGTGGCCCTGGACGACGACATCGCCTCGCGCTGGGGGCCGCGCGTCGTGGACCTCGTGCAGTCCGTAGCGGACGCGGTCGCCAAGGCTCCGTAACCAATGCCGGCAACCTCCCGCGTGCCGGTCCGGCCCGCCGGCCTGCGGGCCGGCTGGCTGGTCGGGGGCATCGTCGCCGTGGCGGTCGCCCTGGTCGTGGGGGTCGCGATCGGGCCGGTCGTGCTGCCGCCTGCCGCAGTCGCGGCCGAGCTGCTCAACCTGATTCCCGGGGTACGCCTGGACAGTGGTCTCACCGAGCGCGAAGTCGCGATCATCACCGAGCTACGCCTGCCGCGGGTCGTCCTCGGGCTCCTGGTCGGCGCGCTGCTGGCGCTGGCCGGTGCCGCCTACCAGGGGGTCTTCCGCAATCCGTTGGCCGACCCGCACCTGCTCGGCGTCGCGGCCGGCGCCGGGCTGGGGGTCACCGCGGTCATCGCCTTCCGCGGCGGCACCGGTGACGTCACCGCCAACCTGCCGATGGGTGTGCCACTGGCGGCCTTCATTGGTGCGGTGGCGGCGGTGGCGCTGACCTGGCTGCTGGGGGCTTCCGGCGGGCGCGCGCGTACCCCATCGAGTTTGATTTTGTCCGGGGTGGCCGTTTCCGCGTTCCTGGCGGCCGGTCAGACGTTCCTCATGCAGCGGCACACCGAGTCGCTGCGCGAGGTGTACGCGTGGCTGCTCGGCCGGCTCGCCACCGCCGGCTGGCACGATGTGCTGGTCGTGCTGCCGTACGCCGTCGTGACGGGGGTGATCGTGCTCATCCACCGCCGCGAGCTGGACGTCCTGACGGTCGGCGACGAGGAAGCCACCAGCCTGGGGCTGCATCCACAGCGCAGCCGCTATCTGCTGGTGATCGCCGCGTCGCTGGGCACAGCGGCGGCCGTGTCCGTCTCCGGGCTGATCGGTTTTGTCGGCATCATCGTGCCGCACACGCTGCGGCTGCTCGCCGGGCCGAGCTACCGGTCGATCCTGCCGCTGGCGCTGCTCTATGGCGGAGCGTTTCTGGCGCTGACCGATCTGGTGGCGCGGACCGTGGCAGCCCCGGCCGAAATCCCCATCGGTGTGGTGACCGCGTTCTTCGGAGCGCCGTTCTTCGCCATCGTCCTGCGCCGGACCCAGACATGATCGCGGTGCGGGACCTGCGGATCCGGCTCGGCGGTGCGCTGATCGTCGACGGTGTGGACCTCGACGTCGCTGACGGCGAATGGGTCACCGTCATCGGCCCGAACGGCGCCGGCAAGTCGACAGTGCTGCGGGCAGTCGGCGGCCTCGTCGGTTATGACGGCTCGATCCTGCTCGACGGCACCGCCCTGGACCAGCTGTCCCGCCGCGAACGGGCGCGGGCCCTCGCCACGGTGGCCCAGTCGCCGATCGTGCCGTCGGGCATGCTGGTCTTCGACTATGTGCTGTTGGGCCGCAGCCCGCACATCCCGCCGTTGGGCCGCGAGTCGGCGTCCGATCTGGCCCAGGTCTACGAGGTGCTGGCCGCGCTCGACCTGGAACCGTTCGCCGGCCGCCGGCTGGACACGCTCTCCGGCGGCGAACGGCAACGCGTCTTCCTGGCGCGCGCCCTGGCCCAGGAGGCGCGCATCCTGCTGCTGGACGAGCCGACCAGTGCGCTGGACATCGGGCACCAGCAGGAGGTGCTCGAACTGGTCGACCGGCTACGCGCGGAACGTGGCCTGACCGTGTTGGCTACCATGCACGACCTGACCTCGGCCGGTGAATACGCCGACCGGATGGTCCTGTTGGCCGGCGGCAAGGTCGTCGCCAAAGGCACCGCCCGTGAAGTGCTGACCGCGGAGTTGCTAGCCCAGCACTACCTGGCCCGGGTACGCGTCATCGACGGCGAGCATGGCCCCCTCGTCGTGCCGGTCAGGAACTAGCGCTCTGCAGGAGGGCGAAGGCGCCGCCCTGCGGGTCCTCGAGCAGCGCGCAGCGGCCGATCGGCAGGCTCGCCGGCGCTCGGAGCACGCGGCCACCCAGCGAACCGGCGTACCCGGCGGCCTCGGCGCAGTCGATCACCGAGAAATAGACCATCCAGTGTGGTGGCAGGTCCGCCGGCCAGGACCCGTCCAGCACCCGCATCCCCGCCACGATCTCCCCGCCCAACTCCCAAGCCAGGTACGGCCGGCCACCCACCGAGATCTCCCGACCCAGCCACCCGAACACCGCCCCGTAGAACGCCGCGGCCCGCTCCGCGTCCCGGGTTGCCAACTCGTTCCAGGTCAACGCGCCAGGCACGTCGAACACCTCGGCCCCGCGCATGCTCCCCGGCTGCCACACACTGAACGGCGCGCCGCCCGGGTCGAGGAACGCGGCCATCCGGCCCTGGTACATCACGTCGAACGGCGCGACCAACACCTTGCCGCCGGCGGCCTCCACCCGGTCCGCCACGGCGTCGGCGTCGTCCGTCGCCACGTACGTGCTCCACGCGGTCGGCTGCCCCTTGCCGAACAACGGCCCCGCTCCCGCCGCGGCGTGGCCGTCCAGGCGGAAGGTGGTGTAGCCGCCGTACTCGTCGCCGGAAACGTCGGCCTCCCAGCCGAACAGTTCGGTGTAGAAGCGGGTCGCGTCCGGCAGATCAGCGGTAGCCAGGTCGATCCAGGTCGGCACCCCAGGACTGGGCTGGATCATGACTGCTCCTCGCATTCGCGGCAGACGACCGACCCATCGTTGCACCGCGATACGCCGCGGGCGGGCGGTCAGTCGGAAGTTCAACCGAACCGCCGACGACCCACCCGCCTGTCGGATTGATCCACCTTCGTCTATTCGGTGCGCAGCGGTTCAGGCAGCGGCGCCGCGTGAATGACCGACAGCCGGGACACGGCGCGGGTCAACACCACATAGAGGCGGTGCAGTCCGCGCGGCTCGGCGGCAACGATCTCCGCGGGTTCCACGACGATCACGTGGTCGTACTCGAGTCCCTTGACGATCGTGGCCGGCACGACGGTGACCCGCGCCTCGGAGTCGACGTCGCCGGGCGTCGCGGCCGTGAGGCCGGCCGCGGTGAGGTGGCCGCGCAGCCGGTCCACCGCGGCGTCCGCCGCGATCACGGCGACCGAGCCCTCATGCTCCAGCGCCGCGGTCACCTCGACCAACGTCGCGGCATCAACCTCGCCGGGGTCGGTCAGCGCGACCACCGCCAGGTCGCCGTCCCGCCGCAAGGAAACCGCCTCGGGTACGTCCACAGCCAGCGCCGGAAGCAACCGGTTCGCCAGCGCGACCACCACCGCGGGTACGCGGAAGCCAACGGTGAGTGGCACCACGGCCGCATCCGGCTTACCAAGGTGTGCCAGCGTGTCCTGCCATTGCGCGGCGGCCCACGGCGCGGTGCCCTGGGCAAGGTCGCCGAGCAGCGTGATCGAGCCGTGCTCGCTGCGCCGTGCGATCGCGCGGGCCTGCATGGGGGAGAGGTCCTGTGCCTCGTCGACCACCACGTGCCCGAAGCTGGCCGCACGCTCCAACAGCCCCGCGGCCTCGTCCAGCAGCATCAGGTCCGCGGCGCTGAACCGCGCTGATTTCGGCGTTTTTGGCGCTTTCGCCCACCGCAGGGTGGCCTGCTCCTCGGCGGTGAGGATGCCCTCGGCAGCGGTGGACAGCAGCGCCTCGTCGGTCAGCAGTGCGACGACCAGGGCTTCCGGCGTGACTGCGGGCCACGCCGCGTCGAGGAACTCCCGGACCGGCGCCACCTTCGCCATCTTGCGCAGCCAGCCCTCGCCCGGCGAGTTCCCGGTCCGATATTCCGACTGCCGCTGCAACAGCCCCACCACCCGCGCCAGCACCCGCTCGCGACCGACGGCATACGGCAGGTCCTCGCGCCGAGCCTCGTCAACGATCCGGCGCAGCGGCTCGGCGTCGATCCGCCACCGGTAGGACCCGTCCGACACCATGATCGGCTCGGTCGGCTCGACCAGTCGCCCCCACAGCGCCCGGCGCAGCACCTCGGCAAGCCGCACGTCATGCTTCAGCAGGGCGGCCGCGTCGCCGTCACTTCCCTTGACGGGTACGCGCGCAACCAGGTCATCCACCGTGGACTGCTGCACCTCCACCTCGCCCAGCGCCGGTAGCACCGCCGAGATGTAGGAGAGGAACGCGGCGTTCGGGCCGACGATCAGCACTCCGGAGCGCCGCAGCCGTTCGCGGTGCACGTAGAGCAGGTAGGCGGCCCGGTGCAGGCCCACCGCGGTCTTTCCCGTACCCGGGGCGCCCTGGACGCAGATCGAATCCTCCAGCTCGGCCCGGACCAGTTCGTCCTGCTCCGGCTGGATGGTGGCGACGATGTCCCGCATCGGCCCGACGCGCGGCCGCTCGATTTCCGCGGTCAGAATCCGGCTGCTCGTGCCCAACTCCTCGCCGCGGTCCAGATGCTCGTCCTCGAAGCTGGTCAGCTCCCCCTTGACGAAGCCGAACCGGCGCCGCGTGGACACTCCCTGCGGATCCCGCACGCTGGCCCGATAGAACGACTGCGACAGCGGCGCCCGCCAGTCGAGCACCATCGGCTCCCCGGCATCATCGGTCACATGCCGCCGCCCGATGTGGTACGCGATCTGGTCGCCCGCGATCCGATGCTCGGTGTCCCCGGCTCGGCCCTGCGGTTTGCTGCCTGCGCCGGCGCTATCGGCGTGGACGTTGAGCGCTTGGCCTTGCGGTTTGCCGGCGGCGTCGGCGCCATGGGCTTGGACGTCGAGCTTGCCGAAGAACAGCGGGGTGTTCGGATCGTCGGCCAGCTCGGCGACCCGGCGGGACAGCGCCCGGCCGAGCGTCTCGGCGGCGAACGCGTCCCCGGCGACGTCGGAGGACGAGGAGAAGAGCGATTCGGCCCGGCCGCGCATCCGGCGCAGTGCGTCCCGCGAGGCGGCGAGATGCCGCCGCTCCGCGGCCAGGTCGTCATCGAGGTCGATAGGGGCAGGCAGCGTCATCCGAAGGACCTTCCGGCGTCGGTGTGTGCGTGAGCTGACCTGGGCCGCCCGGCGCTCCAGCAGGATGCGGTGTCGGCAGTGCCCGGTTAGGGAATGCGCGCGGTCCCCGCGGGCGAGCCCACCAGGGTACGCCCCGCCGACCCTGCTCACGACCCATTTAGCGACTCTCCGTCGGCTGAGCACTGCGCATCGAACGTGAGATAGCTCGCTCCGGCTCGCTCGAGACGCCGTACGGGATGCCTGCCGGAGATAGCGTCGGTGGTATGAGCGACGTCGCCGTGCAGCGCCCCCGGGTGGGACACATCCAGTTCCTCAACTGCTTGCCCATCTACTGGGGGCTCATGCGGTCCGGTGCGCTGCTCGACGTCGACCTGTACAAGGACACCCCGGACCGGCTGAACGCCGCGCTGGTCGCCGGGGATCTGGACATCGGCCCGATCTCCCTCGTCGAATACCTGCGGCATGCCGACGACCTGCTGCTGCTGCCCGATCTAGCGGTCGGCAGCGACGGCCCCGTGTTGTCGGTGCACCTGGTCTCCACCCGACCGCCCGCCGAGCTCGACGGCCGCCCCGTGGCGTTGGGCTCGACGTCCCGCACCGGCGTGCTGCTGGCCCAGATGCTGCTCGCCGAGCGCTACGGCGCCAACCCCGAATACTTCCGCTGCCCGCCGGAGCTCAACCAGATGCTCTTGGAAGCCGACGCCGCCGTGCTCATCGGCGACCCGGCCTTGCGTGCCCTCTACGAGGCGCCGGCGCTGGGGCTCGAGGTCACCGACCTGGCCGAGGCGTGGAAGGAATGGACCGGCCTGCCGATGGTTTTCGCGGTCTGGGCGGTCCGCAAGGAGTTCGCCGCCGCGCAGCCGGGCATGGTCAAGGAGGTGCACGAGGCGTTCCTGCGCTCCCGCGACCTCTGCCTCAACGAGCTGGACGCGGTCGCCGAGTCGGCTGCCCGCTGGGAGCCGTTCGACGCCGCGACCCTCGCCACCTACTTCCGCGCCCTCGACTTCTCGCTGGGGGAGCGGCAGATCGCCGGGGTGCGGGAGTTCGCCCGGCGTGCCGCCGAACGGGGCGAAGCCCCGCCCCTGACGGCAGACGGCCCGATCTTCGCTCAGCTCTGACGCTGCCAAGTCGGCGTCACCAGTGAACTGTCCACATCTGCTACATCTCGTACCCCCGTTTGGGCCATCGTGTTGCTCAAGTCGCCACGAAGCCCATCCAGCAGATCACGCACACCCTCCGCCCCGCCCGCGGCGAGCGCCCACAACGCTGGCCGTCCGAGCAGCACGGCCCGGGCCCCCAACGCGAGCGCGGTGAACACATCCGAGCCGTCCCGGATACCGCCGTCGACCAGCACCGGAACCTGCCCACCGACCGCCGCGACCACCGCCGGAAGAGCCCGCGCCGAGGCGACCACCCGGTCCTGTTGCCGCCCGCCGTGGTTGGACACGATCACCCCAGCCGCTCCCGCCGCCACGCAAGCAAGCGCATCTTCCGGCCGTAACACCCCTTTGACGAGTACGGGAAGGCCCGAGATCTCCGCCAGCCACCCGATCGCTGCCACCCCGAGCGCAGGATCCTGCCGCTGCCCGAGCGGCCGATTCTCCGGCGCGGCTGCCCCAGCCTGTGGAACCGCACTCCGGTGCACGTACGGGGCATCCGCGGTGAGCACGATCGCCCGAGCCCCGCGTGCGGCAGCATCGCGCACCTGCGCCTCGGTCAACGACCGGTCCCGCAACACATATGCCTGGAACCACCAACGATCCGACTCGATCGGCAGACCCGCCCGCGATGACTGCACCAACAGCGACCCGGCCGCCGCCACACCCCGCGCAGTCGCCACCTCACCCTCCGGATGCGCGAGCGTGTGTAACGCGGTCGGCCCCACCAGCACCGGCGCGGCGAGCGTCGTGCCGAACAGCGTGATCTCGGTACTGACGCTCGACACGTCCCGGAACAGACGAGGGACGAACCGCCATCCCCGCCAGGCGGCCGTCGCCTCATCCCGGCTGATCCCCGCACCCGCCGCGCCGTAGTAGTAGTCGAACACGTCCGGCGGCAGCACCGACCGCGCTCGTCGTTCCAGCTCGGCCACCGACACCTCGGGTTGCCCGGCCGTCATCGCCTTCCCGGGTCCGATCAGTTGCACCTCGGTCCGGTCCGTTTGCGCGCCTGACCGGTATGCCGCTCCCTGCTGGGTCATCGACACATGTGGCCGGTCGAGCTCGCCATCTACCTGTCCCATCGCCTCTCCCACCGACAACCGCCGGGGTCCCTAGTTGCTCAGCGCTGCCTGTTGTTCAGCGCAGGATCTCCTCGAGAGCCGCGATGTCCTCGACGGTCAGGGACCAGGTGCCCGCTGTCGCGTTGGCGTGGACCTGTTCCGGGCTGGTGGCGCCGGCGATCACGCTGGTGACGGCGGGTCGCGCGGCAAGGCCGGCGATAGCGACGTCGAGCAGCGAGCGGTCGCGTTCCTTGCCGAAGGCGGTCAAGGCTTCGATCGTGTCCCAGTCGGCGCCGTCGAGCCACCGTTGGTAACGCTCGAGGGATAGCCGGGTGCCCTCGGGCGGCTGCTGTCCGCGGTGGTACTTGCCGGTGAGTAGGCCGCTGTTCAGCGGGAAGAATGGCAGGAGCCCGAGTCCAAACTGCTCGCAGGCGGGCACCACCTCGGCCTCCGCCTCCCGGTGGAGCAGGCTGTATTGGTTTTGGGCGCTGATGAAGGGCGCGTAGCCGGCGGTGCGGGCGGTCCAGTCGGCGTCGGCGATCTGCCAGCCGGCGAAGTTGGAGTTGCCCAGGTAGCGCACCTTGCCGCTGCGAACCAGGTCATCGAGTGCTGAAAGGGTCTCGTCGATCGGGGTGGCCGCATCGGGCTCGTGCAGCTGGTAGAGGTCGATGTAGTCGGTGCCGAGCCGACGCAGCGACGCCTCGACCGCCCGCACGAGGTAGCGCCGGGAGCCGCGTGCGCCCCAGTCGTTGCCGTTCAGGCCCTCCATGTCCATGCCGAACTTGGTGGCGAGCACGACCTCGTCCCGGCGGCCCTGGAGGGCGGCACCGAGGCACTCTTCCGAGCTGCCGTGCGGGGTGCCGTAGATGTCGGCGGTGTCAAAGAGGGTGATGCCGACGTCAAAGGCTGCGTCAACGACGGCGCGGGTCTCAGCCAGGTCCAGCTTGCGGCCGAAATTGTTGCAGCCGATCCCGACGACGGAGACGACCAGCCCGGAGGTGCCGAGTCGGCGGTAGCTCATCTCGCTCATGGTCACGACCCTATGCCGCTCCGGTCCGCGGCTGCGGCAGGCCTGTGGATAGTCAATTTAGTGACCAGCTTGAAACATCACCGGTTGTCTATTGACGCACAGACGTAACCATCTGATGCTGTGAGAGCGCTCTCTCGCGCATCGTCCCCCACCTCGTACTCCGCCGAAATCCCCCGAGGAGTCTTCGTGCGTACCAGGAGAAAGCTGTTACGAGCGCTAGCCGCCATGCTGGTCACGGTCCCGATGGCCGTCTCGGCCGCCGCACCTGCCCAGGCTGTCGGTCCAGCCCTGCTGCCCGTCACCGTCACGAACAACACCGGTCGCGGCGAGGCCGTTCATCTGTATGTCATCGGCATCAACCTGAACACCAACCGCCTCGGGTACGTCACCCAGAACGGCACCTTCCACCCGTGGCCCGCCGGACAGCTCCCCCCGTCCCCAGCCCCCGACGCGTCCATCCCCGGCGCCGGCAACGGCGGCGCGACGACGATCCAATTCCCGCGCGGCTTCTCCGGGCGCGTCTACTTCTCCCTCGGGGCGAAGCTGAAGTTCTTCCTCACCCCGGATGGTCTGGTCCAGCCCGCGCCGTGGGCGGCAGGCGACGCCAACCGCGACATCCTGTTCGACTGGAGTGAGTTCACCTACAACGATGCCGGCCTGTGGTTGAACAGTTCCCAGGTCGACATGTTCGCCGTCCCGCACGCCGTGACGGTGACCGGAGCAAACGGCGTCACGACGAAAACCGGCGAACCGGTGAACAACGGTCGCAACGCGGTGATCAACGGCATTACATCCCAGCCCGGCTGGGCGAACACCGTCCACACAAGATCCGACGGAACCGTGCTGCGCGTCCTGGCCCCGGGCAAAGCCGCGGGTGCCGGCCTGATGAGCGCCACATATCTCGATTCCTACATCGCTGCGGCCTGGAACGCGTACACCACCAAGACCCTGACGGTGGTGCCGTTCACCGATCAACCCAACACCAGATACTTTGGGCGTACGTCCGGAACGGTCCTGCATTTCACCAACTCGGCGGGGCAACGGGTGGCTTCCTTCAACCGCCCCTCGTCGGCGTCGGTCTGGGGCTGCGACGGCGACCTGCCAGCGCCGAACGACCTGGTGGTAGGCCCCATCTCGCGCACCCTCTGCGCCGCCCTGAACCGTGGCACCCTGGGCACGATCGACACCCAGCCCAGCACAAATGCCGCGCAGTTCTATCAGAACAATCCGACGAATCAGTACGCCAAAATCATTCACCAGAACATGGCGGACGGCCGGGCGTACGCATTCGCCTTCGACGACGTCGGTGCTTTCGAATCCCTCGTCCACAGCGGCGATCCCCGCTCTGCCGGCCTGATCCTCACACCCTTCGACGCGGGCGGACCCAATCCCGGCCCGGGCGCAGCGCCGGTAGTCAGCGACTGGAACGGCAAGTGCGTCGACGTCCCGAGCAGCAACTTCGTCGACCGCGCACCGCTGCAGGCCTGGACCTGCAACGGTTCCGGCGCCCAAAAATGGACCCCCAGCAACGGTACGTGGCAAGCCGGCGGCAAATGCATGGACGTAGCGGCCGGCTCCACCGCCAACGGCGCCGCGGTGCAGCTCTACACCTGCAACGGCAGCGCCGCCCAGCAGTTCGTTCTCTCCGGTGCTGGTGATTTGGTCAACCCTCAGGCCAACAAGTGCGTCGACATCAAGGACTGGAACCCGGCTGACGGCGCCCGCCTGCAGCTCTGGGAATGTGCCGGCACCGCCAACCAAAAATGGCACAAAGGCTGAGCTGGAACTCCAGGGCTGTGTCCCTTCCAGAGCGGGAAGGGACACGGCCTCCGCCTACCCACTGGCTGGCGGTGCTGCACAGCGCGGTGTCCAGCGTGCGTGGATTGAGCACGCTTGCACAGCCGCCCATCAGCAGCCCGGGGAGGAAGGGCACAATCGCCTGCACCGCCAATCACCGGGAGCACGGTGGATTGCCGGAGCGATCCGGTCCGCACGACACTTGCGCACTAGCGCTGGAAAACCTTGCGTCCCGTCGCACCCTTCGGCGCCACCAACAAATCTCCCGGCGCAAACGGCAAATGGATGGCTGCCGGCCAACGAATGGATGAGCTGCTGCCGCGACCGCCATGTGATGGGGGTCGCCCGGGTGATGGGGGACCGCCGGGTGATGGGACAGCCCCGAGCTAGGGAAAGGGCGCCGGGTGAGAGCTGACGGTACAGCCGTCGCGGCGACCAAGGCTGCGGCTGAGGAGAGCACCGTGTCCGGCGCGGGATCGCCCGGACGCACGGCGTTTCCGTGCGCCTGAACTGCACCGAGACCCAGCACGTGAGGTGCGTCCCCCGGGGTGTGGGACCCCGTCCGGTGACGGGACCGCCTAGTGGCGATGGGGCCGGCCCCGTGTGAGAGGGCGTCCGAGGTGAGGGCCGCACGGGGTAGTGCCCGCCCGAGCCGGCTGGTGATCACCTGGAATGACCACGTGGGTCAAGGGCCGCCCGGGTGATGCGCCGCCTGGAGGGTGAGGGCCGCCCGGGGTGATGCCCCGCCCGGAGAGTGCGGGCCGCCCGGGGTGATGCGCCGCCTGGAGGGTGCGGGCCGCCCGGGGTGAGGGACAGGCACCCAGGGCTGAGGAGCGAAGCTCCCGGGGCGAGGGAACAGGGGTTTGGGGGCGAGGGGACAGGCGCGCAGGGCAGACGGGACAGTCGCACAGAGGTGGGATGTTCGACGCTCCAGGATGCGGGGGCAGCCACTCGGGTGGGAAGTAGACCCGCGGGGGTGGGCGTCGAACCGGCGAGGGGCGGAACACCTGGGTGCGGAACACCTGGGTGCGGAACACCTGGGTGCGGAACAGCTAGGTGCGGGGCGGACGGGTTAGGCGGGCGGGTTGGCGAGGTCTCGGTAAGCCGGGCGGAGGATGTCGGCGAGGGGGATGTGGCGCACTCGGACGGGGGGTGGGTCGAGGACGCGGAGGAGGAGTTCGGGGGGTGCGGTCAGGCGGGGTGGGCGGTCTCGGAGGCGACTTAGCGGCGTGGCGGGGGTGTAGAAGTCGGTGAGGCGGGTGTCGAGGGCGACTTCGTCGATGGCCAGGGGGTCGTCGGCGGTGTCGGGTGCTTCGGGGATGCCGCGGAGGGCGGTGAGGAGGTCGTCGCGGATTCGGCCGCGCCAGGCGAGGACCAGGAAGGGGTCGTCGTCGAAGGCTTCGGCCAGGACGTAGAGGATCGCCGAGACGTGCTTGCAGGGGATGCCCCAGTCGGGGCAGGTGCAGCGCATGTCGAGTGTGGACGGAAAGAGTGGCATGTCGAGCTCGTCGAAGAGCGTCACGATCTCGTGGGGCATGTCGCCGGCGAGGAGGGCGGCCCGATACAGCGCTTGGGCGCCGAGCGCGGCCAATGCCGTTGTCCATTGTGCTTCGTCGTACGCGGGGATGGTGATGGTGACCTGGTAGGGATCAGGTCGGGAGCCTTGCACTCGGCCGGTCACCGAGCCGGAGCTGATTTCGAAGTCGATGACCTGGCCTTTGCGGGCGTACGCGCGTCCGCGGGCGAGTCGGCCGGGTGCGCAGGTGCGCTCCAGGATGTCGACGAAGCGACGGGACCACCATTGCTCGCCGATTTTGCCGCGTTGGGCGCGGACCGTCAGCCCGCCGTCGACGCGGATGGGTCCTGTGGAGTCGAACCAGCGGCCGTCCGGGTCGACCGGCATGTCAGCTCACCGCCAGCGGGTCGAGGGCGAACAACTCGCGGAGTTGGTCTGTGGAGAGGTCGGTGACCCAGTCTTCGCCGGTGCCGACCACTGTGGAGGCTAGTGCCTTCTTGCGTTCGATCATGGCGTCGATTTTCTCTTCGAGTGTGCCGGCGCAGATGAACTTGCGCACTTGCACGTTGCGCGACTGTCCGATGCGGAATGCGCGGTCGGTGGCCTGATCCTCGACGGCGGGGTTCCACCAGCGGTCGACGTGGATGACGTGGTTGGCGGCGGTGAGGTTGAGCCCGGTGCCGGCTGCTTTCAGGGAGAGCAGGAACAGCATGGGTTCGGGGTCGGACTGGAATCGTTCGACCAGCTCGTCACGCTTGGGTTTGGACAGTCCACCATGGAGCCAGAGAACTGGACGGTCCAGGTGCGCAGCTAGGTAAGGCTGGAGCATCGTGCCGAACTCGGCGTACTGGGTGAAGATCAGCGCTTTGTCGCCCTCCGCGATGACCTCTTCGGTGATCTCTTCGAGTCGTGCGAGCTTGCCGGAGCGGCCGGGCAGGCGGGAACCGTCCTTGAGTAAGTGTGCTGGGTGGTTGCAGACTTGCTTCAGCTTGGTCATTGCCGCAATCACGTTGCCGCGCCGCTGCATTCCCTCGGTGCTTTCGATGACCGCCATCATGTCCTCGACGACCGCCTGATAGAGGGTGGCCTGTTCGGCGGTGAGGGTGCACCACACTTTCATCTCGTTCTTCTCCGGCAAATCACTGATGATCGACTTGTCGGTTTTGAGGCGCCGCAACACGAACGGGCCGGTAGCCCGCTTCAGTGCGGCTGTCGCGTCGGCGTCGCCGCGCACTTCGATGGGCTCCTGGAAGCGCTTGCGGAACCGCTTTGCCGGGCCGAGTAGCCCCGGGTTGGCGAACTCCATGATGGACCAGAGCTCGGCGAGGTGGTTTTCGACGGGAGTGCCGGTCAGGGCGAGGCGGGTGCGAGCGGGAATCGCGCGCACTGCCTGGGCTTGCCGGGTGCCGCTGTTCTTGATTGCTTGAGCCTCATCGCACACCACTCGTCCCCAGTGGACGCTCCGCAGATTGCCGAGATCCCGTAACGCTGTGCCATAGGTGGTAATGACCACATCGGACTCGCGGACAGCGAGGAGGAACTCGGCATCCCGCTTTCGGGTGCCGCCGTGGTGGACGTAGACCCGCAGTCGGGGGGCGAAGCGGGCCGCTTCTTTCTGCCAGTTGCTGACTAGCGACATGGGGCAAATCAGCAGTGTCGGTGCCGGCGTCTGGCCGCCCGTGCGTTCGGTGAGCAGCAGCGAGAGTGTCTGCGCGGTCTTTCCCAGCCCCATATCGTCGGCCAGGATGCCACCCAGGCCCAGCCGGCCCAGGAAGAAGAGCCAGGACAAACCCCGTTCCTGGTACGGCCGAAGCATCCCCTGGAAGTCCGCGGGCGTCGGCATCGGGGTGAGCCGCTGCGCCGCTTCCCCGGAAATGAGGTCACCCAGCCGCCCGTCGGCATCCACGTCGACCAGAGGCAGGTCATCCTCGCCGCCGTCAACGACCTGTTGCAGCACTTCGCCCATGGTGAGCTCGCCCTCGCGGCGCTTGCTCACCGCTTTGAGGGCCGCCTTGAGTTGTCGCTCGTCCAGCTCGACCCACTGGCCGCGCACCCGGACCAGCGGCACCTTGAGGCGGGCCAGCTCGGCCAGTTCCTCCGGGCTGACGGTGCCTTCGCCGATGACCAGGTCGATGCGGAAGTCGACGAGCTCCTCGAGGCCGAAACCCGACTCGGCGGCGGCTTTGCCGGACGGGGTGGTGCTTTTGGCCCGGGTGGTGAGTTTGAGGCCGACCGCCTTGCGTCCCGCCCAGGCCGGCAGTTGGACGCCGAAGCCGGCCGCCTGCAGGAGTGGCGCCGCCTGCCGCAGGAACTCGTGAGCTTCCGCGGTGCTGAGCGTCATGCCATCCGGCTGGGCGTCGAGCAGTGCCTCGTGCAGGGCGGGGAAGAGCCGAACCGCGCGGCCCAGCCCGGCGAGGAGGGTTTCGTCGGCCTGGCCGGTGAGCCCGGGCATGCGGCTGCCGGACCACAGCTCTTCCGCCGGCAGATAGAGGCTCGGGTCGTCGGCTGACTGCAGTGCGAAGCCGAGTGCCCAGTCGTCTTCACCCGGCGCCGGCTCGACCAGGCGGAAGCTGACCCGGACCGGTCCGTTCGCCTCGTGCGCGGCGCGCAGCCAGGCCTCGAGGGGCTTGGCCAGCTCGGCCGCGTCGGTGGCGCTGGCTCCCGGCAGAGCGGCGTCGGCCGAGGTCAGGGCGGAGATCCACCGGTCGGGGAGCGGGGTCCTGAGCCCTGGGCGGGCACCGAGCAAGAGGCGCTCGGGCAGGATCGCGCGGGCGGCGGAGTCGACGAGCGCGTGCAGTGCGTCGCGCAGGGTGCGGGCTGCCCCGGCGTCCGGCTCGGCCGCCGCCCGACAGACGGGCGGCATCGCCTCGGCGAACTCCCGGAAGGCTGCCGCGTCGGCACCGGTCAGCACCGGCCGCCAGCGTGCGGCGTGCCCGCCCGCTTCGCGCACGAGCTGTGGCAGCATGCGGCCACGGCGGGCCAGGTCGCACGCGTGGCCGGCGAGGAGGCAGAGATAGCGCAGCGATGCGGCTGCTGCCCAGGGGCCGTCCGGGTCGGGGTCGCCGAGCGCTCCGAGCGCGACGAGGGCATGGTCGCCCGGCACGGCCACAGCGGGTGTCTCCCAGGACGACAACCGCAACCCTCGCGGTGGGGCTTCGCTGCCGGTCTCGGGCGACGGCAGCGGTCCCTTCGGCGTGCCGGGCAGCCGCAGTGCGAGGGAGGTGTCGTCCGCCTTGGCGAGCGCGTCGCGGACATCGTCGGCGGACCCGGCCAGTGTGGTCGCGAGCGAGGCCGCCGACGCGGCGAAGGGGTGCGGACGGCGCCGCGCGCGGGAGGCCGCGGTCAGCGGCAGGGTCGGATCCTCCGCCCAGAGAACCAGCCGTCCCGGTGCGGACTCACCAGCGACCCAGACCCCATGTACGACGAGCAAGGCGACTCCGATTCCGATCGACCCATCGAGGTTAACGACCCGGCCGGTGAATCACGGCGTGGCCCACTCGACGAGCTCGTAGGCGATGCCGTTCGGGTCGGTGACCATGAAGAGCCGCTCGCCCCAGGCCTCTTCGCGAGGCGGAAGGGTGATCGGGGCGCCCCCGGCTTGCAGGCGCTCGTGTTCCGCGGAGAGGTCGTCCACCACGAACGCGATGATCGTGCCGCTGGCGGTCTGCTGCCGGAGCTCCACGGGCAGCACCTCGAGGCCACGGCGCAGGAAGCAGATGTCCATCGCGGCGTCGTCGTGACTGAGGGCCGCGAAGCCGTCGGCGGACATCCGCTCGGTGAAGCCGAAGTGGGTGGCGAGAAACTTGCTGGAGGCGGGGACGTCGTCGACGGTGAGTGAGACGACGGAAGAAGAGATGCGCATGGTGTCTCCCGAATTAGTAGAACGCCGTATAAGATACACCGTACAAGAAAGGGGTGCCACCCCGTGGCGGAGGCGCGACGCACGATCGACCTGTTGTGGTTCGAGGAGCCGCAGAGCCGGCGTGGGCGCCGGAAAGGGTTATCGCTGGTCCAGGTGGTGGACGCGGCGATCGCGTTGGCCGACGCCGAGGGGCTTGACGCGGTCAGCATGCGGCGGGTGGCCCAGGAGCTCGGCGTGGTGCCGATGACGCTGTACACGTACGTACCGGACAAGGCGGCCCTTCTTGATCTGATGCTGGATGCGCTCTATCTGCGGATGCCGCGCTCGGACGGGGGTGGGCCGGGCTGGCGGGAGCGGGTCGGTGCGGTCGCCGCGGAGAACCGGCGGCTTTACGACGACCATGCGTGGGCGGCGGAGATCTCGGCGAGCCGGCCGCCGCTCGGGCCGGGGCTGATGGCGAAATACGAGCACGAGCTGCGGGCATTCGCGGATTGCGGACTTGACGACGTGGAAACCGACTCCGCGCTGACCTTCGTCCTGGGCTTCGTGCAGCACTCATCCCGGGCCGCCGCGGCGGCGCGCGCGGTCGCAGAACGCACCGATCAGACCGATGCCGAGTGGTGGGAGGAGAGCGGGCCGCTGCTAGAAAAGGTCTTTGACCAGCACAAATATCCGATCGCCGTGCGGGTCGGGGCGGCGGCGGGAGCCGAGCTGGGTGCGGCGTTCGATGCCGAGCATGCGTACGCCTTCGGCCTGGAGCGGGTCCTCGACGGCTTGGGCGTCATGATCGAAGCCCGGCGCGAGCAGTGACCCGCGCCGCTGACCATGGCTGCCCGGGCGACGTAGGCTTCGGAGCGTGACGGTGAACGCGGAGATCGACAGCATTCTGCGGCGAGGTGCCGACGGCGGGCGGATCACGCCCGAGGAGGCCCTGCTGCTCTACACCGACGCGCCCTTCCACGCCCTGGGCGAGGCGGCGGACGCTGTGCGGCGGCGACGGTTCCCCGAGGGCATCGTCACCTACCTGATCGATCGCAACATCAACTACACGAACGTCTGCGTCACCGCGTGCAAGTTCTGCGCCTTCTATCGGGCGCCGAAGCACAAGGAGGGCTGGTCGCACCCGATGGAGGAGATCCTCCATCGGTGTGGTGAGGCCGTCGACCTCGGCGCCACCCAAGTGATGCTGCAGGGCGGGCACCACCCCGACTACGGCGTCGAGTACTACGAGAATCTGTTCTCGTCGGTCAAGACCGCCTACCCGCAGCTGGCGATCCACTCGATCGGCCCGAGCGAGATCCTGCACATGGCCAAGGTCTCCGACGTCTCCATCGAGGAGGCGGTCGTGCGGATCAAGGCCGCGGGGCTGGACTCCATCGCCGGCGCCGGCGCCGAGATGCTGCCGGAGCGCCCGCGCAAGGCCATCGCCCCGCTCAAGGAGTCGGGTGCGCGCTGGCTGGAGGTCATGGCGGTCGCTCACCGCAACGGGCTGAGCTCCACCGCCACCATGATGATGGGTACGGGCGAAACCAACGCCGAACGCATCGAGCACATCCGGATGATCCGCGAGGTGCAGGACCTCGCCGTCGCCAACGGGTACGTGGACTCGCCCGTCGAAGCGGACGGCGGTGTCGGCGGCTTCCGGGCCTTCATCCCGTGGACCTATCAGCCGGAGAACAACCACCTCAAGGGCCGCACCCAGGCGACCACCATGGAATACCTGCGCTTCATCGCGGTATCCCGGCTGTTCTTCGACAACATCGCCCACCTGCAGGCCTCGTGGCTGACCACGGGCAAGGACGTGGGCCAGCTGTCGCTCCATCTCGGTGTGGACGACCTCGGCTCGATCATGCTCGAGGAGAACGTCATCTCCTCGGCTGGCGCCCGGCACCGGTCCAACCTGCATGAGCTGATCTGGATGATCCGGACGGCCGGCCGCATCCCAGCCCAGCGCGACACTCTCTACCAGCACCTGGCCGTGCACCACACCGAGGCCGACGACCCCACCGACGAGCGGGTGGTGTCGCACTTCTCGTCGATCGCGCTGCCCGAGGGTGGCCGCAAGAACCTGCCGCTGGTCGAGGCAAACTGAGGCGAGGCCGACTGAGGGGTGTCGATGGGCCGTCCGGCAGTCCGGATCGGCCGATCGGTCAGCGGTGGGTCGGTGGTCCGAACAGGGGCGGATTGCTCCTCGGTAACGAGCTGCGCGTGTCTCTGTGCGGCCGGTGTTCGCGCTGGTTACGGTGCTTTCGTAACACCCGGTAGCACGAGCAGTACTCAAGCGTCGCCGAAGGCTATTGACCGCCGGCGGTGGGTTCGGACCCGACCGATGGCGGTCGTATATATAACGCACGACGAACGGGCGGGATGGGTCACCATCCCGCCCGTTCTGTATGCCCGCCATGTCACAGTGGCAGCGTGACGCGCGCAGACCTGGACAAGCAGCCGCACGAGGTCGCCGAGATGTTCGACGGCGTGGCCGAGCGGTACGACCTCACCAACACCGTGCTGTCCTTCGGGCAGGACCGGGGCTGGCGCCGGGCAACCCGCGCTGCGCTGGGCCTGCGTCCGGGGGAGCGGGTGCTGGACGTCGGTGCCGGCACCGGCGTCTCGACCGAGGAGCTGAACCGCTCCGGGGCGTTCGCGGTCGGCGCAGATCTTTCGACCGGCATGTTGCAGGCCGGGCGCCGGGTTCGCCCAGCTGTGCCGCTGGTGGCCGGGGATGCGTTGAAGCTGCCGTTCGCCGACGAGGCCTTCGACGCGGTGACGATCTCGTTTGCCCTGCGCAATGTGGTCGACACCGAGGCGGCGCTGCGCGAGTTGGCTCGGGTCACCCGCCGGGGCGGGCGCCTGGTGGTGTGCGAGTTCAGCAGTCCGACGAATGCGGCGTTCCGCACTGTCTACATGTCGTATCTGATGCGGAGTCTGCCGACGGTGGCGCGCGGCGTTTCCAGCAACCCTGATGCGTACGTGTATCTGGCGGAGTCGATCCGGGCCTGGCCGGACCAGGCGGAGCTGGCTGCCCGCATCGCGGATGCCGGCCCGTGGGACCGGGTGGCCTGGCGCAATCTGAGCGGCGGAATCGTGGCGCTGCACCGCGCCACCAAGAGCTAGGCCGCGCCGCCAGAGCGGGAAAGTCTGGGCTCCGAAAAGCTGCGGCATAGAGGAAATGCCAAGCAAGGGGTGAAAATCGCTGTTCGCCCGATTTCGTCATTCCCGGGGTGTTAGCTAGGACTATGACGACTATCGACCTTTTCGTCGACGACTCGGACATCGATGTCGCGATCGACGACCGGGACGAGGGCGAACGGCGCGCGCTGGAGCTGGCTCAGCGCATCCGCGCGGTCGCCGCCTACGACCCGGGACAAGCGCAACGGCTGGTGGATGAGCTGATCGTCCAACTGGACCGGGCAATGGGCGGTACGTTTCGGGAATACCTGGACGGTGTCACGCGAGAGGTCGCTGATCGGGCGCTCCGCGAGGCGGGCAGCGAAAGTTCGGCAGTAATTCCGAAGCCGGCAAATAGTTAGGGTTCCCTAACCCTAATCCGCTTCAATGCCGGTCTTAGACTCCGGACTGGGCTGGCTTGTGAACTGTTTCACGAGCCCGCGCGAGACGGAGGTGAGCCGTGAACGGGATCGTCGCCGACGAGGCGGACGTGATCGTGGTCGGAGCCGGGCCGGGTGGATCCGCCGCGGCCTACCACATGGCCAGGCACGGGTTGAGAGTACTGCTGCTCGAAAAGACGCAGTTCCCGCGGGAGAAGGTTTGTGGCGACGGCCTCACTCCGCGAGCGGTGCGCCAGCTCGTGCGGATGGGCGTCGACACGTCGGAGAAGGCGGGGTGGCTCCACAACCGAGGCTTGCGGGTCATCGGCGGCGGAGTCCGACTTGAACTCGACTGGCCCGACCTGGCGAGCTTTCCGAGCTACGGGCTCGTGCGCACTCGCCTCGACTTCGACGACATGCTCGCTGAGCGGGCCGTCGCGGCGGGCGCGCTGCTGCGTACTCAAGTGACGGTCACCGGTCCGGTGCTGGACGCCGACGGGCACGCCATCGGCGTGGAAGCCAAGGTGGGCCCCGGAAAGGAGCCCGTCCAGTATCGAGCGCCGCTGGTGATCGCGGCGGACGGTGTGTCCGGCAAGCTGCCGCTCGCGATGGGGCTCGCCAAGCGCGACGACCGGCCGATCGGCGTGGCCGTCCGGCGCTACTTCCACTCGCCGGTCCGTGCCGACGACGACTACCTGGAGTCCTGGCTGGAGCTGCGCAGCGCGCAGGACCGCGACCGGCTGCTCCCGGGCTACGGCTGGATCTTCGGCCTGGGTGACGGCCGGGTCAACGTGGGCCTCGGCATCCTCAACTCGTCCAGCGCGTTCGGCAAGACGAACTACCGGGCCATGCTCAGCGACTGGCTCAACACGACCCCCGAGGACTGGGGCATGCGCGGCGAGGAGAACGCCGAAGGGCCGATCCTCGGTGCCGCCCTCCCGATGGGCTTCAACCGCGTGCCGCATTACACGCGCGGCATGATGCTGGTCGGCGACTCCGGCGGCATGGTCAACCCCATGAACGGCGAGGGCATCGCGTACGCCATGGAGTCCGGTGAGCTGGCCGCGGAGGTCGCCGTCCAGGCGCTCGCCCGCGCGGCGGGTCCGGACCGTGAGCGGGCGCTGCGGGCGTACCCGGCCGAGTTGAAGAACCGTTTCGGCGGGTACTACCGCCTGGGCGGGGTGTTCGTGAAGCTCATCGGCAACCCGCAGATCATGCGGATCGCCACCAAGCACGGCATGCCGCACCCGACGCTCATGCGCTTCGTGCTCAAACTCCTGGCGAACCTGACGGATCCGCGGGACGGGGACGCCATGGACCGCATCATCAACGGCCTGACCAAGGTTGCACCTGCGGTATGAGTATTCGGGACACCCCGGTCGAGGCCTGGCGAATGCGCATTAATAGTGTGAAGCGGCTAACAGTCGAGCAGGAGAAGGCATGACGCTCAATCCTTACGTACCGATCATCGGGCTACTGATTCTCGGTGCGCTCTTCGCCCTGTTCTCGGTGTCGGTCGCCCCGATCGTCGGGCCCAAGCGCTACAACCGCGCCAAGCTGGACGCGTACGAGTGCGGCATCGAGCCGGCGCCCCAGCCCATCGGTGGTGGACGCTTCCCGGTCAAGTTCTACCTGACCGCGATGCTCTTCATCATCTTCGACATCGAGACGATCTTCCTCTACCCGTGGGCCGTGTCCTTCGAGGCGCTGGGCCTGTTCGGGTTCGTGGAGATGGTTCTCTTCATCGTCACCGTGTTCATCGCCTACACGTACGTGTGGCGACGCGGCGGCCTGAACTGGGACTGAGTGCTATGGGAATCGAAGAGAAACTCCCGAGCGGCATCCTGCTGACCTCGGTGGAGAAGCTTTCGAACTGGGCCCGCAAGTCGTCGTTCTGGGGCGCCACGTTCGGCCTGGCCTGCTGCGCGATCGAGATGATGGCGTCCGGCGGCCCGCACTACGACCTGGGCCGCTGGGGCATGGAGGTCTTCCGGGCCTCGCCCCGGCAGGCCGACCTGATGATCGTCGCCGGCCGGGTCAGCCAGAAGATGGCGCCGGTCGTGCGGCAGATCTACGACCAGATGCCCGAGCCGCGCTCGGTGATCTCGATGGGCGTGTGCGCCTCCTCCGGCGGCATGTTCAACAACTACGCGATCGTGCAGGGCGTCGACCACATCGTTCCGGTGGACATCTACCTGCCGGGCTGCCCGCCGCGGCCGGAGATGCTGATCGACGCGATCCTCAAGATGCGCGAGAAGGTGATGGCCCAGCCGCTCGGCCCGAACGGCCGCAAGATGCTGGCGGCCCGCATCGAGCGCGGCGACGTGCCGATCGTGGCGCCCGGCGCGATGCCCTCCTCGTACCGCGTGGACAAGGCCCGCCGGGCCGAGTGGACGCAGGCGGTCAAGGAAGGCCGCGAAGAGCAGCTCCGCATCGAGAACTGGATGAAGCTGCAACCGCACCTTCGGGAGGGCGGCAAGTGAGCATGGATCCCCGGTCAGACGGTGGCGTACCGGTAACGCAGGCGGGCGGCGCGAACCTTGGCGCTCCCGCGCAGACGCCGCCCAGCCCCGACAAGGGCATGTTCGGCATGAAGGGCAGCGGTGACGTCTCCGGCTTCGGCGGCCTGGTCCGCCGGCGGCCGACCACCGCGGACAGCCCCCGGCCGTTCGGCGGCTACTTCGACGAGGTGCACGACGCGCTGGAAGAGGCCTACCCGGGCTTCGCCGACGCGATCGAGAAGGTGGTCGTGGACCGCGGTGAGCTGACCCTGCACATCAAGCCGGAGAAGATCGTCGAGGTCTGCCAGGTCATGCGCGACGACGAGTCGCTGCGTTTCGAGCTGTGCTCGTCGGTGTCCGGCGTGGACTACCTCGGCGCCGACGCGCGCCGGCTGCACGTGGCCTACCACTTGATGTCGATGACCTACCGCCGCCGGGTACGCCTCGAGGTCGCCGTCGCGGCAGACGGCCACGTGCCGAGCGTGACGAGCGTTTACCCGACCGCCGACTGGCAGGAGCGGGAGACCTACGACATGTTCGGGGTCATCTTCACCGGTCACCCCAACCTGACCCGGATCCTCATGCCGGACGACTGGGAGGGCTTCCCGCAGCGCAAGGACTATCCGCTCGGCGGCGTACCCGTCGAGTACAAGGGCGCCGAAATTCCGCCTCCTGACCAGCGGAGGGTCTACCAATGACACAGTCGGGCTACGCGACCGAGCGGGAGACCACCGAGGGCCGCGTCTTCACGGTCACCGGCGGCGACTGGAACACCGTCACCGACAGCGTCGATCCGCTCAGCAACGAGAAGATCGTCGTCAACATGGGCCCGCAGCACCCGTCGACGCACGGCGTGCTGCGCCTGGTGCTGGAGCTGGAGGGCGAGACGGTCACCGACGTCCGGCCCGTCATCGGCTACCTGCACACCGGCATCGAGAAGAACCTCGAATACCGCAACTGGACCCAGGGCACGACGTTCGTGACCCGTGCCGACTACCTGGCACCGCTGTTCAACGAGGCCGGTTACTGCCTGGCCGTCGAGAAGCTGCTGGGCATCGAGGACCAGATCACCGACCGGGCCAACACCATCCGGGTGCTCTTCATGGAGCTCAACCGGATCGCCTCGCACCTGGTCTGGATCGCCACCACGGGCATGGAGCTCGGCGCGATCTCGATGATGCTCTACGGCTTCCGCGAGCGTGAGTACATCCTCGACATCTTCGAGGAGACGTCCGGCCTGCGGATGAACCACGCGTACTTCCGCCCGGGCGGCGTCGCGCAGGACATCCCGGAGTCGGCGGTCAAGAAGATCCGCGACTTCCTGGTCTACCTGCCGAAGAAGCTCAAGGAATACGAGGCCCTGCTCTCCGGCCAGGTCATCTGGCACGAGCGCACCCAGGGTGTCGCGGTCCTCGACGTGACCGGCTGTCTGTCGCTGGGCGTCACCGGTCCGGTGCTGCGCTCGGCCGGGTTGGCGTGGGACCTGCGCAAGACCATGCCGTACTGCGGGTACGAGAACTACGAGTTCGACGTGCCGACCGCGCAGACCGGCGACGTGTGGGGCCGCTACCTGGTCCGGATGGCCGAGATCCGCGAGTCCATGAAGATCGTCGAGCAGGCGCTGGACCGGCTCAAGCCCGGCCCGATCATGGTGGCGGACAAGAAGATCGCCTGGCCCGCCCAGCTCGCGATCGGCGTCGACGGCATGGGCAACTCGCTCGAGCACGTCGCCAAGATCATGGGTCAGTCGATGGAGTCGCTGATCCACCACTTCAAGCTCGTGACCGAAGGCTTCCGGGTCCCGCCGGGCCAGGTCTACGTCGCCATCGAGCACCCGCGCGGCGAGCTGGGAGTGCACGCGGTCTCCGACGGCGGTACGCATCCTTACCGCGTACATATGCGGGATCCGAGCTTCGTGAACCTCCAGGCCATCCCCGCGATGGCCGAAGGCGCCCTGCTGGCCGACGTCATCGCCGGCGGCGCCTCTCTGGACCCCGTGATGGGTGGGTGTGACCGATAGATGTCTGATACCAAAGTGGACTTCTCGCCCGCGGCCGCGCCGCTCGCGGAGAAGCTGCTCGACTCCGCGCGCGAGATCATCGCCCGTTATCCCCTGGGCCGGGAGCGGTCGGCGCTGCTGCCGCTGCTGCACCTCGTGCAGACGACCGAGGGGCACGTCAGCCCGGACGGTGTCGCGTTCTGCGCCGAGGTGTTGGGCATCAACAAGGCCCAGGTCGGCGCGGTCGCCACGTTCTACACGATGTACAAGCGCCGCCCGACCGGCGAATACCTGGTCAGCGTGTGCACCAACACCCTGTGCAACATGCTCGGCGGCCAGGAGATCTACGACGGCCTGACCGAGCACCTGGGCGTGGGCCACGACGAGACCACCGCCGACGGCAAGATCACGCTGGAGCACGCCGAGTGCCTGGCCGCGTGCGACTACGCGCCGGTCGTGACGGTCAACTACGACTTCACGATCGACCAGGCCACGCCCGACTCCGCGGTCGGCCTGGTCGAGGGGCTGCGCAAGGGCGAGAAGCTCACGCCGAGCCGCGGCGCCCGGCTGTGCAGCCTCAAGGAGATGCAGTTCCAGCTCGCCGGGTTCGCCGACGAGCGCGACGGCGCGGTTGCGGACGGTCCCGCGGGCGCCCCGACGTTGCGCGGCGTGACCCTCGCTCAGCAACACGGCGTGGCGGTGCCGAACTTCGACATCGACACTCCCATCGCGACGACCAAGCCCGCCCGCGACGAGTCCGCTCGGGCTGTCAAAGACCCGGGCCCGGGAAGCGCGACGGCTCCCGCCACCGCCAAGCCCGAGGGCAAGATCGCCAGCGTGGCGAAGAAGGCGGCCGAGGCGGTCAAGCACGCGGCGGCGGTCGTGGTCGACAAGGCCGAGACCGTGGTCGAGCACCGCAAGGCGGGCGAGCCGGTCAAGGCCGGCGACGACAAGGATCCCGAGGTCCGCACCGCGGAGCACCGCAACCCCGACGCCTCCACGCCGACCCCCGACGAGGGGAAGCTCCGAACCGGGCAGGCGCCGGAGAACGCGGCCGAGGCGGCAGGCGCGGCCGGCAACGCTCCGGCCGGTGACGGCAAGCCCGCCGGTGACGGCAGGCCCGCTGGTGACAGCAAGCGCGACGGCGGCAAGCGTGACGGCGGCAAGCGCGGCAAGGAGAAGAAGTGACCCAGCCACGGCCTGAGGTGCTCAAGAAGCTCACCCCCGTGCTCACCAAGCGCTGGCTCTCGCCGGACGCCTGGAAGATCGAGACGTACGAGCGGCTGGACGGCTACGCCGCGGTCCGCAAGGCGCTCGACGTGCACCCCGACGACCTGATCCAGCTGGTCAAGGACTCCGGCCTGCGCGGTCGCGGCGGCGCGGGCTTCCCCACCGGTCTCAAGTGGGGCTTCATCCCGCAGGGCGACGGCAAGCCGCACTACCTCGTCATCAACGCCGACGAGGGCGAGCCCGGCACCTGCAAGGACCTGCCGCTCATGACGTACGACCCGCACTCGCTGATCGAGGGCGCGATCATCGCCTCCTACGCGATCCGCGCGAGCCGGGCGTACATCTACATCCGCGGTGAGGCCGTGCACGCGGCGCGGCGGCTGCGGCACGCGGTCAAGGAGGCGTACGCCAAGGGCTACCTCGGCGAGAACGTCCTCGGCTCCGGGTTCGATCTGGACCTGGTCGTGCACAGTGGCGCGGGCGCGTACATCTGCGGTGAAGAGACGGCGCTGCTCGACTCGCTCGAGGGATTCCGCGGCCAGCCCCGGCTGCGCCCGCCGTTCCCCGCGGTCGCCGGTCTCTACGCCAGCCCGACGGTGGTCAACAACGTCGGCACCATCGCTTCCGTGCCGTACATCGTGCTCGGTGGGGCCGACTGGTGGAAGAGCATGGGCACGGAGAAGTCGTCCGGCCCGATGATCTACTCGCTGTCCGGCCGGATCAAGAACCCGGGCCAGTACGAGTGCGGCCTCGGCATCACCCTGCGCGAGCTGATCGAGCTGGCCGGGGGCATGCAGGACGGCCACCAGCTGAAGTTCTGGACGCCGGGCGGCTCGTCGACGCCGCTGCTGACCGCCGAGCACATCGACACCGCGATGGACTTCGAGGGCGTGGCGGCCGCGGGCTCGATCCTGGGCACCACGGCGATGCAGATCTTCTCCGACCAGGACTGCCCGGTGTACGCGACCTGGCGCTGGCTCGAGTTCTACCACCACGAGTCGTGCGGCAAGTGCACCCCGTGCCGCGAGGGCAACTACTGGATGGTGCGGACGTACCGCCGGATCCTCTCCGGCGAGGGCACCGTCAAGGACCTGGACACGTTGCAGGACACCGCGGACAACATCTTCGGCCGCTCGTTCTGCGGTCTCGGTGACGGCGCGGCGACCCCGGTCATGTCCACGCTGAAGTTCTTCCGCCAGGACTACCTGGACTACATCGAGGGCCGGACCGCCCCGCGGCTGTCCGCCAAGGCCCTGGTTGGAGCGCACTGATGACCGACGTAGCGAAGAAGGCCGACGAGGTCTCGCTCATCATCGACGGCGTCGAGGTGACCGCCAAGAAGGGCGAACTCGTCATCCGGGTCGCCGAGCGGATGGGCACCGCGATCCCGCGGTTCTGCGACCACCCGCTGCTCGCCCCGGCCGGCGCCTGCCGCCAGTGCCTGGTCGAGGTGGAGGGCCAACGCAAGCCGGTCGCCTCCTGCACCCAGACGGTCGCCGAGGGCATGGTCGTCAAGACCCAGCTCACCTCGGAGGTTGCCGCGAAGGCGCAGGGTGGCGTGATGGAGCTGCTGCTCGCCAACCACCCGCTCGACTGCCCGACCTGTGACAAGGGCGGCGAGTGCCCGCTGCAGAACCAGGCCATGACCAACGGCCGGGCCGAGTCGCGGTTCCACGAGCACAAGCGCGAGTACGAGAAGCCGATCCACATCTCCAGCCAGGTGCTGCTGGACCGCGAGCGGTGCATCCTCTGCCAGCGCTGCACCCGGTTCTCCGAGGAGATCGCCGGCGACAAGTTCATCGACCTGATGGATCGCTCGTCCGGCGAGCAGATCAACGTCTACCGGGACGACTTCTTCGGCGGCCGGGGCACCGGCGACGGCCAGGTCGGCGAGGGCGAGGGCGACGTCGCCTTCAACTCGTACTTCTCCGGCAACACGATCCAGATCTGCCCGGTCGGCGCGCTGACCGGTGAGCAGTACAGGTTCCGGGCCCGCCCGTTCGACCTGGTCTCCACCCCGTCCGTCTGCGAGCACTGCGCGGGCGGCTGCGCGAGCCGCACGGACCACCGGCGCGGCAAGGTGCTGCGGCGCCTGGCCGGCGACGACCCGGCGGTCAACGAGGAGTGGAACTGCGACAAGGGCCGCTGGGCCTTCCGCTACGCCACCGCATTCGACCGGATCATGAACCCGCTGATCCGCGATGCCGCCACCGGTGAGCTGCGCGAGGCCTCCTGGAGCGAGGCGCTGCTCGCCGCCGCCGAGGGCTTGCAGGCCGCCAAGGGCCAGGGCGTCGGCGTGCTCACCGGCGGCCGGCTCACGGTTGAGGACGCGTACGCGTACGCGAAGTTCGCCCGGGTCGCCCTCGGCACCAACGACATCGACTTCCGGGCCCGCCCGCACAGCTCCGAGGAAGCCGACTTCCTGGCCGCCTCGGTCGCCGGGGTCACCGACGTGACGTACGAGGACGTGGAGAACGCGCCCGCGGCGGTCATCGTCGGCCTCGAGCCCGAGGAGGAGTCGGCGATCCTCTTCCTGCGCCTGCGCAAGGGCGCGTTGAAGAAGAAGCTGAAGGTTACGGCCGTGGCGCCGTACCTGACTCGCGGTCTGGTCAAGCTGAGCGCGACCCTCGTGCCGGCCGTGCCCGGCGACGAGGCCCGGCTGCTCGACACGGACGGCACGGTCGCCGCGGCGCTTGCTGAGCCCGGCGCTCTGCTGATCGTCGGCGAGCGGCTGCTGGAGACGCCCGGCGGCCTGTCGTCGGCAGCCAAGCTGGCCGCGAAGACCGGCGCGCGGCTGGCCTGGGTGCCGCGTCGCGCCGGCGACCGCGGTGCGGTCGACGCCGGCTGCCTGCCCAACCTGCTGCCCGGCGGCCGCCCGGTCACCGACGCGCAGGCCCGCAGCGAGATGGCGACGGCCTGGGGAGTGGAGACCTCCGCTCTTCCGGGTACGCCCGGACGCGACGGTGACGCGATCATCGCGGCCGCAGCGGCGGGTCAGCTCGGCGCCCTGCTGGTCGGCGGCGTGGACCCGGCCGACCTGGCCGACCCCCGCCTCGCCGAGCAGGCGCTGGACGCGGTGCCGTTCATCGTCAGCCTGGAGATGCGGCAGAGCGCGGTCACCCGCCGCGCCGACGTGGTGCTCCCGATCGCCCCGGTGGCCGAGAAGCCCGGCACGTTCATCAACTGGGAGGGCCGCCTGCGGACCTTCGACGCGGTGCTGCCGACCGGCGCGATGACCGACGCCCGCGTGCTCGAAGCGGTCGCGGCCCTGATGGAAGTCCCATCCAACCACCCCGCCGCCCCCCAAAACGGGACTAAAGGCATCTCTCTGGGGACCGGCGATGTCGGCTCGATTCGCCGCGAGCTCGGCGCGATGCCCGCCAGCCGCTCGGACCGCCCGGCGCTGCCCACGGTGGCCGCGGCGAGCGTGCCGAAGCCGACCGGCACTGAGGCGGTCCTGGCCACCTGGCACCAGCAACTCGATCTCGGCTCGCTGCAGGACGGCGACGAGTTCCTGGCCGGAACCGCCCGGCCGCCGCTGGTGCGCCTCGGCAAGGAGCTGGCCCAGACGCTCGGCGTGGCTGACGGTGACCCGGTCACGGTCGGCACCGACCGGGGTGCGATCACGCTGCCGGCCGCGATCACGGACCTGCCCCCGCAGGTGGTGTGGCTGCCCACGAACTCGCCGGGCTCGACGCTGCGCCGCAGCCTCGGCGTCACCTCGGGAGCGGTGGTCCGGCTCAGCGCCGGCGCCCCCGGCCCGGTCCTTGCTGCTCAAGGGGTCAACGCATGAACTCGCTAGTTCTCGCGGCCGCCCAGGATCCGACGCTGCAGACGTTCGAAGACGACGTCTGGTGGATCACGCTGATCAAGCTGCTCGGCGTGTTCGTGATCCTGCTGCTGCTGACGCTGTTCACGATCAACTACGAGCGCAAGGTCGTGGCCCGGATGGCGGTCCGGCCGGGCCCCAACCAGGTCGGCCCCAAGGGCTGGTTGCAGAGCCTCACGGACGGCATCAAGCTGCCGTTCAAGGAGGAGATCATCCCGAAGACCGCCGACAAGGTGGTCTACTTCATCGCCCCGGTGATCTCGGCGACCTGCGCCTTCACCGCGTTCTCGGTGATCCCGTTCGGACCGGTCGTCTCGATCTTCGGCCACAAGACCGCGCTGCAGCTCACCGACGTGCCGGTCTCGGTGCTGGTGCTGCTCGCCTGCTCGTCGATGAGCGTCTACGGTGTCGTGCTCGCCGGTTGGGCGTCCGGCTCGACGTACCCGCTGCTCGGTGGTCTGCGGTCCAGTGCCCAGATGATCTCGTACGAGGTCGCGATGGGCTTGTCGATCGTGGCGGTCTTCATGACTGCTGGCTCGATGTCGACCTCGCAGATTGTGAAGGCGCAGGCCGGTAACGCGCCCTCGGGCGTCGACATCCTCGGCTGGAACCCCACGGCCCCCAGCTGGTACGCCGTCCTGCTGCTGCCCAGCTTCATCATCTACTGCATCGCCGCGGTCGGTGAAACCAACCGGGCTCCGTTCGACCTGCCCGAGGCGGAGTCCGAGCTGGTCGGCGGCTTCCACACCGAGTACTCGTCGTTCAAGTTCGCGCTGTTCTTCCTCGCCGAGTACATCAACATGATCACTGTCTCGGCGTTCGCCACCACGCTGTTCCTCGGTGGCTGGCGGGCCCCGGCCCCGATCACCTCCTTCTGGGAGGGCGCCAACTCCGGTTGGTGGCCGATGGTCTGGTGGCTCGGCAAGGTACTCATCCTGCTGTTCGGTTTCATCTGGCTGCGGGCCACGCTGCCCCGCATGCGTTACGACCAGTTCATGCGCTTCGGCTGGAAGGTGCTGATCCCGGTCAACCTGGTCTGGATCCTCTTCCTGGCCGGCGTCCGGGTCACCAACGAGCGCGTCGACGGTGGTGCCCGCTGGGTCGTCTACCTGGTCGCGGCGGTCGTCGTGCTCGGCATCGCACTGATGTGGCCGGCCAGCAAGAAGCAACGCGAGTTCTCGATCGAGGAGCAGCTCGCGGCGCGGCCGCCGGGCAGCTTCCCGGTCCCGCCGATGGACCTCCAGGTTCCCCCCAGCCCCCGCGCCCGGCGCGCCGTCGCCGACCGCAAGCCGGCAACGGTCGGCGGCGCGGACGCGGCCCCCGACGACACGTCAGACAAGGAGGTGTGACGTGGGAACGTTCACGGGCTCGTTCAAGGGCTTCGGGGTGACCTTCGCGCACATGTTCCGCAAGGTCATCACGACCGACTATCCGTTCTCCCCGCCGAAGCCGGCGCCGCGCTACCACGGGCGGCACATCCTCAACCGGCACCCGGACGGCCTGGAGAAGTGCATCGGCTGCGAGCTGTGCGCCTGGGCCTGCCCGGCGGACGCGATCTACGTCGAAGGCGGCGACAACACCGACGAGCAGCGCTTCTCGCCCGGTGAGCGGTACGCCAGCATCTACCAGATCAACTACGCCCGCTGCATCTTCTGCGGGCTGTGCATCGAGGCCTGCCCGACCCGTTCGCTGACCATGAGCAACGAGTACGAGCTGGCCCGCGACAACCGCCAGGACCTGATCTTCACGAAGAAGGAGCTCCTGGCGCCGCTGCTGCCCGGCATGGAGCAGCCGCCGCACCCGATGCGCCTCGGCGAGACCGACAAGGACTACTACCTCGGCGCGCTGACCAACCCGGGCACGTCGGCCGGTGCGGAACGGGCGCCCTGGTCGCAGACCGGCACCGAGGACGCGACCGGCGCGGCCGCCACGGAGGTGGCCCGGTGATCGCCCACGCGGCGGCCGCCGCCGCAGAGGTCAGCACCGCGGAGGCCTGGGGCTTCTGGATCCTCGGCTCGCTGGCCGTCATCGGCGGGCTCGGCATGGTGCTGGCGCGCAACGCGGTGCACTCCGCGCTGTGGCTGGTCCAGAGCATGCTCTGCCTGGGCTTCATCTATGTGATCAACGAGGCGCCGTTCCTCGGTGCGGTGCAGATCATCGTCTACACCGGCGCGATCATGATGCTGTTCCTCTTCGTGCTCATGCTCGTCGGCCGGGACGCGTCCGACTCGCTCATCGAGACGCTGCGCGGCCAGCGCCTCGCCGCGATCCTGTTGGGTGCCGGCTTCGGCGTCCTGGTGGCAGCCGGCCTCGCCCGCTCGCTCGGTGACACGGCCGTGGTGGGCCTGGCCGACGCGAACGCCGCCGGCAACGTGCAGGGCATCGCCTCGCTGCTGTTCACCAAGTACGTCTTCGCCTTCGAGGTCACGTCCGCGCTGCTGATCACGGCGGCGGTGGGCGCGATGATCCTGGCCCACGTGGAGCAGGGCTCGCTGGACAAGGTAGACCAGGTGACGCGGATGAAGGAGCGCTTCCGGCCGGGCAACTACCCCGGTGCGAAGGCGGGTCCGGGCATTTACGCCAACACCATGTCGGTCGCTGTCCCGGGCAAGTTGCCGGACGGCAGCGGCTCGGAGCGCACCATCTCGCCGATCCTTCCGGTGCGCGAGCTGACCGAGCAGGAAGCCGCACCCAAGGGGACGGAAAAGTGACTCCTGACTACTACCTCGTACTCGCGGCGATCCTCTTCACCATCGGGGCCGCCGGGGTGCTGGTCCGCCGGAACGCGATCGTGCTGTTCATGTGCATCGAGCTGATGCTGAACGCCGCGAACCTCGCGCTGGTGACCTTCAGCCGGATCAACGGCACGCTCGACGGCCAGATCATCTCGTTCTTCGTGATGGTGGTCGCGGCGGCCGAGGTCGTGGTCGGGCTGGCGATCATCATGTCGATCTTCCGTACGCGGCGCTCGGCGAGCGTCGACGACGCCAACCTCCTCAAGTACTAAAGGGGCCTTCACGTGGAACAGACAGTGGAGTACGCCTCCGCCACGGGGCTTCTGAGCGGAATCTGGCTACTTGTCGCCATTCCGCTCGCCAGTGCGACCATCCTCCTGCTGCTCGGCAAGCGGGCGGACAAGTGGGGTCACTGGCTCGGTGTGCTGGCGGTGGCGTCGACGTTCGTCCTCGGCCTGACGATGTTCTTCCAGCTGCGCGGCCTGGACGAGGGAGCGCGCTCGGCCCAGCTGAGCATGTGGGACTTCATCGTCGTCGGCGGCCTGGAGGTCGACTTCGGGCTGTTGTTCGACCCGCTCTCCGGCGTGTTCGTCCTGCTGATCACGGGTGTCGGCTCGCTGATCCACCTGTACGCCGTGGGCTACATGGAACACGACCCGGGGCGACGGCGGTTCTTCGCGTACTTCAACCTGTTCGTCGCGGCGATGCTCCTGCTGGTCCTCGGCAACAACTACGTGATGCTCTACTTCGGCTGGGAGGGCGTGGGTCTCGCGTCGTACCTGCTGATCTCGTTCTGGTACACCCGGCCGTCCGCGGCCACCGCCGGCAAGAAGGCGTTCCTGATGAACCGGGTCGGCGACGCCGGCCTGGCCATCGGCATCTTCCTGATGTTCGCGACGCTGGGCACCACGCAGTACGACCAGGTGTTCAGCCAGGTGTCGCTGCTGTCCGGCGGCACCGTGCTGGTCATGGGCATCCTGCTGCTGCTGGGCGCCGCCGGTAAGTCCGGCCAGTTCCCGCTGCAGGCCTGGCTCCCCGACGCCATGGAGGGCCCGACCCCGGTCTCCGCCCTGATCCACGCGGCGACGATGGTCACCGCCGGCGTCTACCTGATCGCCCGCTCGCACGCGATCTTCTCGGCAAACGAGACGCTGCAGCTGATCGTGGTCAGCGTCGGCGCGCTCACGCTGCTGATGGGCTGCATCATCGGCGCCGCGAAGGACGACATCAAGCGGGTCCTCGCCTGGTCGACGGTCAGCCAGATCGGCTACATGTTCGTCGGTGTCGGGCTCGGCGGCGGGGCGTACGCGCTGGCGATCATCCACCTGCTGGCGCACGGCTTCTTCAAGGCCAACATGTTCCTCGGGGCCGGCTCGGTCATGCACGGCATGCACGACCAGGTCGACATCCGCCGCTTCGGTGGTCTCAGCAAGTACATGAAGTACACCTGGATCACCTTCATGATGGGCTGGTTGGCGATCATCGGCATCCCGCCGCTGTCCGGCTACTTCTCGAAGGAGCCGATCATCGCGGCCGCCTTCGAGGGCGAGGGCTGGAAGCCGTGGCTGTTCGGCATGGCCGCGCTGCTCGGTGCGGGCCTGACCGCCTTCTACATGACCCGGCTCTTCGTGCTGACGTTCCACGGTCCCGAGCGGTACACCAAGGAGAACAAGCACCCGCACGAGTCGCCGTTCATCATGACCGTGCCGCTGATGCTGCTGGCCGTGGGCTCGATCGGCGCGGGTTGGCTGATGTCCACCTCGGTGCCGGACTGGCTGACGCCGGTCTTCGGCGCCGCTGAGGAGGAGCACCCGCACGCGGTCCTCGGGCACACGGTGGTCGGCATCCTGGGCATCGCGGTCACGCTGCTCGGCGCCGGCCTGGCCTGGGCGCTGTTCCGCAACGGCACCGCCGAGCAGGAGCAGCCGGCTGGCTTCCTGGTTCGCGCGGCCCGGCGCAACCTCTACACCGACGCCTTCAACGAGGCGGTGTTCGAGCGGCCCGGTATCTACCTCACCCGCGCGCTGGTCTACCTGGACAACCGGGGCATCGACGGCGCGGTCAACGGCCTGGCGGCGGCCGTCGGTGGCAGCTCGGGGCGCCTGCGCCGACTGCAGACCGGTTTCGTCCGCTCGTACGCGTTGTCCATGCTGACCGGCGCCGTGCTGGTCGTCGGCGCGTTCCTCGCGATCCAGCTGGGGTGGTTGGCGTAATGAAGGACTTCCCGTTCCTGTCCATCCTGACGTTGCTCCCGCTGGTGGGCGCGGCAGTGGTGGCCTTCATCCCACGCAGCAAGGCCGGGCTCGCCAAGACCATCGCCCTGGCATGGTCGCTGGTGGTGCTCGCGCTGAGCATCGGCATGTGGGTGGCCTTCGAGGCCAAGGGTGACCGCTTCCAGTTCCGCGAGTCCTACCAGTGGATTCCGACCTGGGACGCGCGGTTCACCTTCGCGGCTGACGGCATCGCCCTGGTGATGCTGATCCTCATCGCGCTGCTGGTGCCACTGGTCATCCTGGCGTCCTGGCACGACGTCGACGAGACCCAGCGGTCGGTGCCGACGTACTTCGCGCTGCTGCTCGCCCTCGAATGCACGATGATCGGCGTCTTCGCGGCCGCCGACGTCTTCCTGTTCTATGTGTTCTTCGAGGTCATGCTGGTGCCGATGTACTTCATCATCGGCTCGTTCGGCGGCCAGCGCCGCCAGTACGCCGCGGTGAAGTTCTTCCTCTACTCGCTGGTCGGCGGCCTCTTCATGCTGGCCGCGGTGGTCGGTCTCTGGGTGGTCGGCGGACACACGTTCGACTGGAACAACCTGAAGGACGCCTCGGCCGCCTTCGAGACGAACACGGCCCGGTGGCTGTTCCTCGGCTTCTTCATCGCGTTCGCGGTGAAGGCGCCGTTCTTCCCGTTCCACACCTGGCTGCCGGATGCCGGTGGTGCCGCTCCGGCGCCCGCGGCCGCGCTGCTCGTCGGCGTGCTGGACAAGGTCGGCACGTTCGGCATCCTGCGCTACTGCCTCCCGCTGTTCCCGGAGGCGTCGCGCTGGTTCGCCCCGGCGGCACTGGTGCTGGGCGTCATCGGCATCATCTACGCGGCGTTGCTGGCGGTCGGGCAGAACGATCTGAAGCGGCTGGTGTCGTACACGTCGATCGCCCACTTCGGGTTCATCGGCATCGGCATCTTCGCCTTCACCACCCAGGCCGGCACCGGCTCGGTGCTCTACATGGTCAACCACGGCCTGGCTACCGGCCTGCTGTTCCTGGTGGTGGGCATGTTCGTGGCGCGCCGCGGCTCGGCCCTGGTGAGCGACTTCGGTGGTGCGGGCAAGCTGGTCCCCGTCCTCGCCGGCGTGCTGTTCTTCGCCGGTCTGGCCTCGCTGGCGCTGCCCGGCACGGCGCCGTTCATCAGCGAGTTCCTCGTGCTGATCGGCACCTTCACCGTGCACCCGGTCTACGCGATCATCGCCACGACCGGCATCATCCTGGCTGCCGCGTACGTCCTGTGGATGGTGCAGCGCACGACCCAGGGCACGCTGAACCCGGCGCTCGAAGCTGTTCCCGAGATGCGGAAGGACATCACCTGGCGCGAGAAGGCAGTCGTCGCGCCGCTGGTGCTGCTGCTGCTTCTCCTCGGCTTCTATCCGAAGCCGGTCACCGATGTGATCAACCCGGCAGTCGAGGCGACCATGCAGGACATCGGCTCGACCGATCCGGCGCGGACCGCGGTCGCGAACGGAAAGGTGGCGCCGTAGCCATGGGAGAGCTCAAACTGCCCGACATCGACTACGGTGCCCTGGCGCCGATGTTGATCCTCTTCGGCGCTGCCTGCCTGGGCGTGCTGATCGAGGCCGTGGTGCCCAAGACCCGGCGGCACGGCATCCAGCTCGGCGTCGCGCTGCTGGCGCTGGTCGCCGCGCTGGTGATGGTGATCGTGGGCCGGGACACCCGGGTCGTCACCATCGGCGGCGCGGTCGCGGTGGACGGCGTGACGTTGTTCCTCCAGGGCTCGATCCTGCTGCTCGGTGTCGTTTCGCTGCTGCTGATCGGTGAGCGATCGCTCGAGGCCGGCGGCGTGTTCGTGGCCCAGGCGGCGATCACGGTCGGTTCGCAGAAGGACCTCAAGCAGGCCGGCGGCCAGCCGGGTGCCACCGAGGTCTACCCGCTGACCGTGTTCGGTCTCGGCGGCATGCTGCTGTTCGTCGCGGCGAACGACCTGCTGACCATGTTCGTCGCGCTCGAGGTGTTCTCGCTGCCGCTCTACCTGCTCTGCGCGCTGGCCCGGCGCCGGCGTCTGCTGAGCCAGGAAGCGGCACTCAAGTACTTCCTGCTGGGCTCGTACGCCTCCGCCTTCTTCCTGTTCGGTGTGGCCCTCATCTACGGCTACAGCGGCGCTGTGGACCTCGCATCGATCCACGCGGCGGTGGCCGACCCGACCCGCAGTGAGGTGCTGCTCTTCGGCGGGCTGGCGTTGGTCTCCATCGGCCTGCTGTTCAAGAGCGCGGCAGCGCCGTTCCACGTGTGGACGCCGGACGTCTACCAGGGCGCCCCGACGCCGGTCACGGCGCTGATGGCGGCCTGCACCAAGGTTGCGGCATTCGGTGCTCTGCTGCGCGTGCTCTACGTGGCGTTCGACGGCGCCAAGTGGAACTTCCAGCCGGTGCTGGGCGTGATCGCCATCCTGACCATGCTGATCGGCGCCGTGCTGGCGGTCACCCAGACCGACATGAAGCGGCTCCTTGCCTACTCGTCGATCGCGAACGCGGGCTACCTGCTGGTGGGCGTGTTGGCGCTCAACAAGGAGGGCCTGGCAAGCACGATGTTCTACCTGGTCGCGTACGGCTTCTCGGTGCTGGCCGCGTTCGGCATTGTCTCGCTGGTCCGTGACTCGGAGGGCGAGGCGACGCACCTGTCGCGGTGGGCCGGACTGGGCCGGAAGAGTCCGGTGTTCGCCGGGATTTTCTCGTTCATCCTGCTCGCTTTCGCGGGTATCCCGCTCACCAGCGGCTTCACCGCCAAGTTCGCGGTGTTCGGCGCGGCGGTCGAGGGCGGGCAGACCTGGCTCGTCATCGTGGGCGTAATCACCAGCATGCTGCTGGCGTTCCCGTACCTGCGGGTCATCGTGATGATGTGGCTGTCGGAGCCGGGCGAGACCACCCCTGCGGTGTCCGTGCCGGGCTTCCTGACCGCGGCGGCCCTGTCTATCGGCGTGATCGCCACGTTCGCGCTGGGCGTGGTGCCGGCGCCGCTGCTGGACCTGACCAACGACGCGGCGCAGTTCGTTCGATAGGTCTTCTTCTCAACAGCCCCGGCCGTTTCGGCCGGGGCTGTTTTGCTTGAGTAGGCAGCTAAGCCCGGCGGTGAACCGCGGGCAGAACCCGGCAATTGCTTTGTTCGTGGGTAACTAGGACTTTCTGCGGCCGTATCATCGAATAATTTTGATCTTGAAGACCCGTAAGCTTCGGCTCAGCATCCGTATGGCATCGTGAATGAGTGACTGCTGACAGCGCGCTGACGTCGCTCGGCCTGGACATCGACCCCGCGGTCGACGCGTCGGTCTCGGCCACGCTCGCCGAGGTGGAGGAGCAGCTGCGCAGCAACGTGGCGAGCGCCGATCCGCTGGTCGCCGAGGCTGCCCGGCACCTGATGGATGCCGGCGGCAAGCGGTTCCGGCCGCTGATCGTGGCGTTGGGCGCCCAGTTCGGTGACCCCACCCGGGCCGAGATCGTGCCGGCCGCGCTGGTCGTCGAGCTCACCCACCTCGCCACGCTCTATCACGACGACGTCATGGACGAGGCCGCCGTGCGCCGCGGTGCGCCGAGTGCCAACGCGCGCTGGAGCAATTCCGTCGCCATCCTCGTGGGCGACTACCTCTTCGCCCGCGCCGCGGACATCGCGGCGGGCCTGGGCACCGAGGCCGTCCGGCTGCAGGCGCAGACCTTCTCCCGGCTCGTGCACGGCCAGATCGCCGAGACCGCCGGGCCGCGCAGTGGCGACGCCATCGAGCACTACCTCCACGTCATCGCCGAGAAGACCGCGTCGCTCATCGCGACGTCCGCCCGCTTCGGCGGCCTCTTCTCGCAGGCGTCACCCGCACACGTCGAAGCCCTAGCCGGGTACGGCGAAACGATCGGTGTCGCGTTCCAGCTCTCGGACGACCTGCTCGACATCGCCTCCGAGTCGGTGCAGTCCGGCAAGACGCCGGGCACCGACCTCCGCGAGGGCGTCCCGACGCTGCCGGTGCTCTACGCGCTCGCCGAGGACGACACGGACGCCTCCGCCGTACGCCTGCGGGAGCTGCTCGGTTCCGGGCCATTGGTGGACGACGCGCTGCACGCCGAAGCGCTCGGTCTGCTGCGGGAATCGCGGGCGATGAAGCGGGCGCGCGAGACCGTCCGCACCTACGCCGAGGACGCCCGGGCGCAACTTGCACCGCTGCCGGACGGTTCGCCGCGCCGCGCGATGGAATCGTTGTGCGATTTCATCGCCGACCGCACCAGCTGACTCCGTACGCGACCGTCCACAAAGCACTTGGCATCGATGTGTGTCTTTGTGCTGCTCAAGACCCATTTCTGCCGCACCGTGCCGCCGCGCTTTCGCTCCGTGATCTAGACGGTGAGTGTCAGCGCCCGTACATCCCGTAGAGATTGGTCATGGTCGACACGCTCAAGGCATTCCGTCCGGGGAAGATTATTCATATGGTGTAAGTCCCCGGCGCTGGAGGTAGTCGTGCGCGACCCCCTGGCGGAGCCGTCAGATCTCATCCGGAGCGTGTCACGCGCCCTGCGTGTGCTCGAGTCGGTAGGTCGGGCCCCGCGCGGACTCACCGTGAAACAAATCGCCCGACGATGCGAGCTGACCGTCGCGACGACCTATCACCTGGTGCGCACCCTCGCGTACGAGGGCTACGTGATCAGGCGTGAGGACGGCACGTACATCGTCGGCCTGGAAATTGCCGACCGGTATCGAGAACTCGTCTCCGCGTTCCGCGGCCCGCCGACCGTCGGCGAAGCCCTGCGGCGCGCAGCGGCCGAGACCGGCTACAGCCACTACCTCGGCCGGTTCGTCGGCGGCCGGATCGCGGTGACCGCCTGCGCCGAAGGCGCCCGCTCACCGTTCATGGACGATATGGTCCCCGGCTTCGACGAAGGCGGCCACGCCACCGCGCTGGGCAAAGCGCTGCTGGCCACGCTGACGCCCGACCAGCGAGCCCGCTATCTGCGCGACTGGGGCATGCGCGCCTTCACCCCGGCAACCATGACCACCCCCGAAGCGCTCGAAGCCGACCTGGCCGCCGGCGAGCGGCGCGGCATGCAACTCGAGATGGGCCAGTTCCGCCAAGGCCTCGCCTGCGCGGCCGTGAACGTGATCACCGACCGGGACATGGAACGGCGACTCGTCCTGGCCTGCGCTCTGCCCGCCGCTGAAATGCTGACCTCCGCGCGCGTCGTCCGCGCCAAACTGACCGCAGCGGCACGCAACGTGGCCGAGGCCCTGTCCACCGGAGATGCCGCCACGGCCTGACCCGCACGGGATTTGAACCCGACGCCCTTCCCCGCCCGTAATACACGGCGGGAGCGCGAAGGGGGTCGGCAGCCGTGGAGAGTCAGGACGCCGGTCGGCTACGCGCCCCGGATACCGACGCCGGCGGGGTGGTCAGCGACATGTTTTCCGAGCACGGCCCCGGCTTCTCCGATCCTGGTCCGAACGCGGACGCGGCGGAGCGGGCCGTGGAGAACTGGACGGTCGCCGAAGCTTTGGGCCGGCTGTCCGTGAGCCACCGAGACGTCCTCATCGAGTGCTACTACCGGGGGCGCTCGACCGCCGAGGCAGCCGCGCGCCTGGGCGTACCGCCGGGAACGGTCAAGTCACGGACGCACTATGCCCTGCGCTCTTTGCGCATGGTGTTGAGGGAAATGGGGGTGACAGGGTGAGGTGCGATCATGAGCACGACGACGGCGCATATGTCCTCGGTGCCCTGTCGCCCGGGGAACGCGCCGCCTACGAACGGCATCTCGCTACCTGCTCGTTCTGCCGGGAAGCCGTAGCGGACATAGCAGTGCTGCCAGGACTGCTCGGCCGTCTCGACGCCAGCGACTTCGAACGGTTGCTGGACCCCGACCTCGCACCCCCGCCGCCCCGCCGCCGGCTCAGCACGCCGGACCTCAGCGCGGTCGCCGCACCTGTCCCCACGCGGCCGGGGCGCCGACGCGGACGGTGGCGGACGCTCGGTGTGGCGCTGGCCGCTGCCTGTCTCGCGCTGGTCGTCGGCATCGGCGCGGTCTTCTGGACCGGGAGCAGTCGGAGCAACGCGGAAACCGAAAGTTGGGGACCGACCGTTGCCATGACAGCGGCGAGCGACCTGGTGCCGGTGTCCGCCGAGCTCAACCTCGCGGGTGCGGCGGGCGGGACCAAGATCAAGCTTTGGTGCGCGTACAACCGGGTGAATGCCGAGTCCGAGTCGTACACCATTCGCCTGATGGCGTACGGGCCGGACAAGGAAAGCGAGCAGCTGGGCTCGTGGACGGCCGCACCCGGCAAAGAGTTCAGCATGTCCGGTGTCACGCACTTCGCCAGCGGCGCGCTGGCTCGCCTGGCACTGATCCGGAACGACGGACGGACGCTGCTCTCCTACGACGTCCCCTGACGGTCGACTCCTTTCGCAGGATCGTCAGTGCGGCGGTAGGGCGGTGGCCGGCTCCGCGGTGGCGGCCGCGGCTCCGGCCGCCGTCCTCTTTCTGGTCCGCGCAGCGCGCAGACCGTCCACCGTAAAGATCACTAGCGCTGTCCAGACCAGGGCAAAACCTGCCAAGCGAGCAGCGGGCATCGGCTCATGGAAGATCAAAATTCCGCAGGCCAGCTGCAGGATCGGGGCGACGTACTGCAGGATCCCCAGCCCGACCAGCGGCACCCGGTTGGCCGCCCCGGCGAACAACATGAGCGGCACGGCGGTGGCGACACCCGACAGCACCATGAGCACGGTGTGCCAGCCCGAAACGTGCCCGAACTCGGCGTCGCCCGCCGCATTCAGCCAGCCCAGATAGCCCAGTGCCGGAATCGCCAGCACGGCCGACTCCACGAACAACCCCTCAGCGGCCGGCACCGACAATCGCTTCTTCACCAAACTGTACGAGCCGAACGTCGCCGCAAGAATCAGGGCGATATAGGGCAACCGCCCGTAGTCGATGGTCAACACGGCCACCGCGGCCGCCCCGATCCCCACTGCCACCCACTGCCACACCCGCAGCCGTTCCCGCAGCACCGTCACGCCGAGCAGCACGACCACCAGCGGCGTGATGAAGTAGCCGAGCGCTGTCTCCACGACTCGCTCGGAATTCACGCCGTAGATGTAGGTCGCCCAGTTCACCCCGATGAGCACGGCAGCCAGCGTGACCCCGCCCAGCAGCCGTCGGTCCCGTGCCAGCCGGCCGAGGAAACGCCAATTCCGCGCGGCGGCCAGGAGCAGGCTGATGAAAACGACCGACCAGATAACTCGATGGGCGAGGATTTCCAGCGGTGGGGACGGCTGAAGCCGCTTGAAGTAGATCGGGAAGAAGCCCCAGAGGGTGTAGGCCGTCAACCCGTAGAGATAGCCGCGACGTTCTTCGCCCATGAGGTCACCGTAAGGCGCGGCTGGGGTATCGCTCCTTGCATATGTCGAAGCTCACCAGTCCGTGCGACCCGCCCAGGTCGTTCGTATGGCTACGGGGGATCCTGGCGGCACAGGCTCCCCCGAGGACTGGGCTTTGGCGGCCTGGGTTCCCCGGAGGCATCGGCCCCCGGGGCAGCGTCGGTCAGTCGTCGCCGTCGGGGACGAGCATGTTGAGGACCCAGCTCACGACGCCGACCAGCAGGGCGCCCAGGACCGCGCTAGGCCAGAAGTTGGCGACCTCGAACGGCAGGTCGAGTCGGCCGGCGATCCAGCTGGTGAGCATGAACAGCAGCCCGTTCACCACCAGCGAGATCAGGCCGAGGGTGAGTACGTAGAAGCCGCACCCCACCATCTTGATGATCGGCCGCAGTACCGCATTCACGATGCCGAAGATGACGGCAACGGCGAGTAGCGCTCCGGCTTTCCCGGGGACTGAGTCGGTGGTGAGCCGGATGCCGTCGATGACCAGAGTGGCGATCCACAGCGATACGGCGGTGATCACCAGCCGGATGATGATGCCCATGGCTGGCGATGGTGCCACGCCCGGGCCACTACAAGCGACAACACTCCGCGATCTTGTGAGCAGCTCGCCAAGAAACCGCCGCGCTGCCGGACCTATTCACCCACCCCTTCCTGTTAGCCCCTTTTCGTCGTAGCGCCTTTCCGCCTTGCCATGCGACCTCGCCTTTGCGGGTTGGGAGTTGTCGGTGCTGCGCGGGTCGGTCCGGCGATGAAACGGAAGTCAGCGGCTCGGCGGGCCGATCAGCTGGGTTTCGATGGGAGTGGCGGATAACGCGGCCCAACGGACGGCTCGGCGGTTGATCACGCCGACCATGTCTGCGCGGATCTGCGTCAGCCAGCTGGCCGTCTCGCCTAAGCCGAGGGTTGCGCCGAGGAGCTCGGCTTCTGCTGAGCGGAGGGGTTGAACAAGCAGGAGATCGGCGCGGGTGGCGAAGTCGGCATCTGCCGGGGAAAAGCCGTCTCGGACGACGAGGGTGGTCTGCCAGCCGGATCCCGAGCTGCCGTCTGGGCCGACCGGGCCGATATCCAGCACCAGAAGAAGGGGGTGCAGGGCGGAGCCGGGTGGGATGTCGACGGCTCGACCGGGCGGAATGACGGCGATTGCCTCGCCGGGAACGGCTGCGCCGCGGACGAAGGGCTCCCAAGCCTGGGGGCGGGAGGTCTGCACGACGATTCGGGCGCCCAGTGCCATCGCTCGCAGTGCCACGAGCTGTGCGCACCGGATGCCGCCGATGAGCAGAGAGCGAGTCTGTTCCGGCCGGAACAGACGGGCGATGACGGGGTCTCCGTGGCGGTTCGCGCCGACCATCAGGCCGGCGGTGCCGACAGAGAGCTGCAAATTCTCGACAGCGGCGGCTGGGTTGCCGTCTGGGGTATGCCTACCGGGGATCAGGGGGGCCACCGGGAGGGCCAGGGGCAACGTTGCGGCCAGGCCGCCGAGATGCTCACCGTCGAGGCGTTGGGCGGTGGCTCGTTCGGCGGCGAGGATTTTGCGGAGCGCCTGGGATGCGGTTCCCAAGGTGGCGGAGTCCGGTGCGGCGAGGCGGATGGTCAGGTCCACCGCGGTGTCCGTACCCAAGGGGGAATGCGGCCCGGCGCCCAGCGCAACTGTGGTCGCCGCCGCCGGCAGCGTGAGCATGCGGGAGACGATGCGCTGCGCGGGCTCGACGCGGAGGTCGGGCCAGCGTCGAAGCCGGAATGTCGCCTGGGCCAACCCGCCGAGGTGGAGACCGGGCCAACTTTCCTGGGTGGAGCCTTCGCCGTTGTCGTGGGCAAGCTCGGCGATCACCCGGAGGGCTGCCGCTTCGCCGAGTGGCCGGGCCGGAGTGGGCGCGAGGCGGCGCAGCAGCTTGCGCACGAGACTGGACAACGCGACACGGAGATCGTCCTCGGACCATCCCTCCGCATTCAGAACCCGGACGGCAAGGAAAGCCCGGCTATGGCCGAGTAGTCGACCCTCGGTCAGCTGACGGTACGAGTTGGCGGGCGTTCCGTTGCCCGCCCGGAGAGCGGGAGCGGGGGCGCCGGTGAGCACAAGCTGGAGTCGACATGGGGGATGTTCAGTGCCGGCCGGAGGTAGGAGCCCGGCAAGCGAGGGCACGGCTCCTGGCTCTTCGGCGAGTAGACCGGCCGGGTCGCCGAGCTCGAGGATGGCCGTCCGGCCCTGTCCGTCGACGATGACCGCGGCGGGGTCACCGGCCAGAGAGACTTGCTCCACCGCGGCACCCGGCGCAACAAATTCAAGGAGCGCTGTCGGCGTGCTGCTGATGGTCATCGAGTGGCGACGGAATGTATATCTAAATGCAGTGCTCAACCACTCGAATGCCCACCGACCGCGTAAGCGGAGCCAAGTTAGTGCAAGAAGGATAATTGAGGTGAAAACGGCCGCACCCAGCGCCATTGGTCCATAACTGGCCCCCAGAAGTAAGGCCACGGTTGCCACCTGGGTGCTGACCAGCTGACCGACGCGAATACCGAACAATCGTCCATGCCGGACATGCGAGGCGCGCGCGTGGGGTGGGCGCTGACCGCCGCCGCTCAGCTCCGGAAAGCTGCGGCCGCTCGCCACCTCTGCAGTCACTTCGCGCTGCCCTTCGGTCGTGGTTGTGCTTGCGGGAGCCATCGTAGGGCTCCCGGCGGGATGTCGGAGGTGCCTGTGGATAACCCGGACATCGATGACATAAAGGCGACTGTCGATATCCACAGGGTGGGGAAGTCGAGCTACCCTTCGCGGTGCCGCACCGGTTACGGTCGCGGCTGAGACGGATAAGGGCTGCTCAGGCGTGCCCCCCACCGCATTGCGGTTCGGGCTAGCCTGGAAGCCACGTCAATGTGCTGAAGCGCCGCACGCGAGCGCGGTCGATCCAGACAGGATCCAGCGCAAAAAGGACGACAGAAGGAGCGGGGTGACGTCCGGGGTGACCGAGGCGACCAGGGTAAGTGCCGAGCAGATGGCGGGCACGGCCCAGAAATTCGACGACGGCAGCCAGGAATTGGCTTCCATGCTCAGAAACCTCATGGGCCAGCTTTCTGCGACGCAGGCGACGTGGGCCGGAGAAGGCGCCCGGGCTTTCGAGCAGACCAGGGCTCAATATGAGAGCGATGTGCAGGCTCTCCAGAAGGCCCTCGCGCTGACCGCTGATCACATCAAGGTCTCGGGTACGAGCTACCAGAGTTCCGATTCGGCGGCTGCCAGCGCGATCACCAAGTCCGGCGGCGGTGGTATCAGCCTGCCGCTCGAGAACTGAGCGGGAGGGATCATCCGATGAACGACGGTACGCTTCGTGTGAACTTCAACGGCCTGTCCACCGCCGCTGCCGATATCCAGGCCGCTGTCAAGCGCCTCGATGCCGAGCTTGCGAGACTGGACGACGAGGGTCGCAGGCTGATGGGCACGTGGGACGGTGCGGCGCAGCAGGCCTACGTCCAGCGTCAGGCGGATTGGACGAAAGCAGCCGACAGCCTCAAGGCCATCCTTCGGCAGATCGGCGGCGCGGTCGAGGAGTCCAACGCCCAGTACCTGGCGACCGAGCGCAGCGCGGCGCAGCGTTTCGGCGGCTGACTTCCACGTCGGTTCGGGGGCATTGCTGCGCGCGGCAGTGCCCCGCCCGCACCGACCGCCGCGGCGAGGGCGCGCCAGGTGGTGTCGGCCCCTGCTGACGGTGGAGAGCGCCCGCGAGCTTTATCCACGGTGTGATGGTGTCTGCTGCGACGTTCGACGACGTAGTTACCTGTAGTTATTGGGAGGTGTCGCTGCGCGACGATGGCGGCGGTGGGATGGTTGGTACGCAGTGTGCGTGCAGCCGCCCATTGTGATCGGGGCCTGACCTTGTAGGTTGTACGCGTTGAGGTGGCCCGTTCGCCGCGAAGGGAGAGGTGGACGTGACCGAGTGGGAACCGGCTACGGACGCCGAAGTCGCGATGCGCAACGCTCTGCGCACCGATGACCAGGAGTCCTACTTCCGCATTCTCGCCGGCGTCGACCTGCTGTTGCCCGTCTCGGCGGAGGCTCTAGCCGGCCGCGCGCCGATGGGTTGGGGCACGTGGAGCACCGGTGGACGTACGCATGTGCTTGCCTTTACGTCGCCCGAGGCGCTGCAAGCTTGCCTGTCGGATTACCCAGGATCTGCTCGTCAGGTGGCCTATGCCGAGCTTGCCGAGACCTGGCCCAACCTGGAGTGGTGGCTGGCGGTCAACCCCGGCCTGCCGATCGAGGGCTACCTTCCGGCCTGGTTTGTCGCCCAGCTGAGCCGCGGAGATCTGCGTCTGCCCACCCGTGGACCGGCCCGCGAGGACGGCGACGCGACCAGCCGCATCATGGGCATGCAGGCTGCGGCCGCGAGCCAAAGTTTCGCCTCGCCCGCTTCCGGTGGTCCTGTTTCCGCTGGTCAGGGCAATGGTGATCGGAGCTCCAACGGCGCCGGAGATCGTTTCCAGGACAGCCCGGCCGATCCCTATCAGCGCGCGAGCGCTGCAACCGACCCCTACCAACGCGCGGCTGCCGATCAGCCCCAGCGTGCGGCTGCCGATCAGCCCCAGCGTGCTGCCGATCAGCCCCAGCGTGCGGCTGCTGACCTGCCCCAGCGCGCGACGCCCCCTTCGCCGCAGCGTGGAGGCTACGACACAGCTGGCGGCCAGAGCGGTAAGTACAGCCCGACCGGTGGTCAGGGCGGGGAATACACCGGAGCCGCCGGCGGCATGCCAGGCGCACTGCCTTCCCGGACTGCTGCGCCGGCAGCGGAGGCGGGCCAGTTTGCGGGCGGCGGGGGTGCCGAGCCGGTCGGGCCAGGTGGGCTGCCGGTGCGATCTCCGGGTGGTGTCCTGCCCAGCGGTCTGCCCTCTCGCGTGCCGGCGACGCCGCCGGGAATGGGTGGGCCGGGTGGCAGTTCCTTCAGTGGCTTCACCACGGGCGGCGCTGCGCAGAATCGGGTGCAGGATGCCGAGCCCGCGTCGGGGCAGTTCGCGCCGGTGCGGCCCGAATCCGCGCCTGCCGGGCTGAGCGGACCAGAGTCGGCACCCGGCACGCAGCAGCACGTGTCGCCACCCTCGGATGCTTCTTCAGGCGCGGGGCGGTCGGCGGTCACGCCGGGCAGCGCGTTGGACGCGTTGGCGAGTAGGTCGGGATCGACGGCTCCGGCTGGTAGCCCCAGTGCACTGGACTCGCTCGGTAGCCGGTCCGGCACGCCGGCCAGCGCCCCGAGTCTGCCCCCGTTGCAGTCGACGGACGGGCCGCTGCCGACGCGTACGCCGATGGCGCAGACGCCGCCGGTGCCTGATCACATGGTGTCGCCGGAGCAGGACGACGTGGTCGGCGGAGCTTCGGGTGCTGCCGCTGACTCCGAGAGTGTCGAAGCTGTGGGCCCGGCGGAGCAGGCTGGACCCGGTGGGCTTCCGCGGCGGCAGGTCGCGTCGCCTGCCGAACGGCCTGTCTCGATGGCCGCTGCTGCGCAGGAGCTGACTGCTCGGGGCCAAGCCGGCGCGGTAGCTCCCGGGTCGTCGGAGGACCCAGCACAGCCGCCTCGGGAGCAAGGACTGGCGGCGGGTTCTGGTGGCGCTGTGCGCGCTGGCATCGCCCCGCCGGTCATTCCGGGTGCGGATGGCGCCGACCGGTCGATGGCTGCGTCGGGATCAGACCAGAGCGCGGCGGCTCAGCGGGCGTCGGGTAGCCAACCGCAGCTGCCGACCCGAACCCCTGGCGGCTCCGCGGCGCCGGACGCCGGGGGCCTGCCGACCCGGCCCGTCTCAGCGCCGTCGCCAGCTGCCACAACCAGCCCGCCGCCGACAACGAGCCCGGACTCGAGCCCAGCTGCCAGCGAGAACTCGAGCCAAGCTGCGAGCGACTCCTCGAGCCCGGCCGCGCGCGCGGAAACGATCCCGGCAGCGAACCGGGAAGCGCGCTCGGAGCCGAACGAGACGGAACGCCAGGCCGCCGCGGTGGAGAGCGGAACCGGTCGCGAGCTAGCTGTGCGGAACCCGCACGGCGATACTCAACGACCGCAGGACGAGGACGAATTCGTTCCGGCGAACGAGGTAGAGCGGAATCTCTATCACGCCAGTCTCGATCACAGCACCGACGCGTTCCTCTCCACTCTGCTGCTCGCGACGGTGCTGGTGCCGGTCGGGCCGGATTCGCGGCCGGGGAGCGCTCCTGGGGAATCCGGGTTTGTGTTCCGGACGGAGGAGTTCGGGAGCGAGCGGTTCCTGGTCGTGTTCACGAGCAGGGATCGGCTGGCCGAGCATTACGTCGAGCCGGCCCGTACCGTTGCGGTGCGGTTTGTGGAGCTCATTAAGAATTGGCCGGATCCGGCTTGGGCGTTCGCCGTCAATCCTGGGTCTGCGGTCGGGGCCAGGTATCCCGGTCCGCAGGTTATCGCCTTGGCGAGCTGGGCCGTCGAGGCAGGATTGGGCGAGGAGCCGGCCGACTCGGCGCCGGACGTTGCGGACGACAAGGCTGCGCCGAGCGAGGCGCAGCCCACGACGATGCAGAAGATGGTTCCGGCCGAGCAGGTGGATTACTACCTGGAGCGGGGCTACGACCGGGTGGCGGGATTTGTGCACCGGGCCGCGGAGGTCGAGCATTTGCGGTCGCCGCATGAGCTGTTCGCTGCCTTGGGCTTGCTGCACGACGGGTCGCCCTATTCGGCCGATGCCAAAGAAGCTTTCCTGCTTCGCTGGCCGGCCTTCCGCCCCAGCCTTTACCGGATTCCGTACGGCGGCCAGAACGAGCAGGCGCTGCGCGCCATGGACGGCTGGGTGATCGAACGCGCGCCGTTCCGGGGCAATGGTTTTGCTCCGGGAGAGGGCAGCGACGTCATCGCCGAGTTCAAAGTGGACAGCGTGCGGCTGCCGCACGGTGCGCAGTTGTGGCGGCTCGACGCCGACGGCGGGGAACGGGTGATCGCTGTCTTCGACTGCGACGCTCCGATCTGGCGCAGGGTGGGCGACGACGATGCGTGATGGATATGTCGTGACGTGGCAGGGGCGGGAGTACGACGCCGCTCCTGACGGGCCTAACGTGCGGGCCTACGCACCGGAGCCCGGTGGCGGCTTTGAGGAAGTGCGGCCGGGACGCTTTGTCCGGGTGCTGCAGCCGGGCGAGTTCGACGACCTGGTCTACGTGCGGACGACCTGCACCTGGCGTGGGCAGCCGTTCATCGTGCTGGCCGAGGCTGACAACTGGCTGCGCCTGGAGTACACGGGTGGGCGGGCGCCGGTCGCTCAGTCGCTGGGCTTGGAAGAGTTCGACTTTGGCGTCTACCAGGGGTGGGCCCCGGTCCACGAAATCACGGACCTCTTCGAGCACCGCGTCTGATCCGCCCGCCCAGCAGGTGGTCAGGTCTTCAGCCAGCGGAGGATTTCGCCGGTCACCACATCGGGCTGCTCGAGGTGGAGGAAGTGGCCGGCGTCGTCGATGAGGCGCCATTCGTACGGGGCGATGACGTAACGGCCGGAGCCTTGGGCTGTGCGGGCCAGGACCGCCGTGTCGTGGGAGCCGTGCATCTGCAGCGTCGGCGTGATCAGGGGTCGCTGCATCAGCTTGACGAAGCGGTAGCCCTGCAGGCGCAGGGCCGAGCGGAACACCCAGCGGTAGGCCTCCAGGGCGCAGAAGGATGCCTGGGGGATCTGCATGGCTTCGCGGCAGCGGGCGACGTACTCCGGATATTCCGGAGTTTCGGTCCAGGTCGGACCGCTCCAGCGGGCGATGAGCTCGCCGACCAGCTCGGCGTCGTTCTTGGTCAGGACGTGTTCGTAGCGGGGGACCTGGAATTTGAGGGTGGGGGCGGTCGCCGCGATCTGGCCGCGGGGGTCGTTGAAGAGGGCGGCGCGCAGGCGCAGCGGGTGGGCCGCCCCGAGAACGACGAGGCGGCTCACCATCGTGGGGTGGAAGGCGGCCGCCGTCCAGCCGATCATGCCGCCAGCGCCGGATCCGACGATCATGGCGGACCGTTCGCCCAGCGCGCGGATCAGGCCGGTCACGTCGGCCGCCATCGTGTAGCCGTCGTAGCCGCGGGGCGGTTTGTCGCTGGCGCCGTAGCCGCGCAGGTCCATGGCGACCGCCCGGAAACCCGCGTCGGCGATCCGCGGCAGCAGGTCGTGCCAGGACCACCAGAACTCGGGGAAGCCGTGCAGCAGCAGCACGAGCGGCCCGGTTCCGGCTTCGACGACGTGGAAGCGGCTGCCGTTGGCGCCGACGAACCGGTGGGTCCAGGGACCCTCCGTCAAGACGCACGTCTCGTCCACCTGCGAGCTCATGTCTTCAGCGTACGGGCAGCCGACTAGGGGAGCTGTTCCACCGCCTCCATCTGCACCTGGGTGCCCTCGCCGCAGTTGATGCGGAGGGTGGCGGGGACCAGCTTGGCGCGGATGTGGGCGCCCTTCATCAGGGGCGTGCCGGCGTCGGAGTAGATGGCGTACGGCTTGCCGTCGAGGTCGGCGAGGCCGTAGCAGGGGCCGGTGCCGCCGCGGGTGATGTAGCCCTCGGTCCAGCCGGCGTACGGATTGGTGTCGGTGGGGGTCTTCGGGATGGCCGGGGGCTTGCGGACGCCGGGCGGGGCACCGGTGCCGACGGTGGTGGGTGCCACGGCGGGGGGAGTGGTCACGTCTGCGGGCGGGACCGCGGGCGGGGCAGCGGAAGACGCCGAGGGTGCGGCGCTGGGCGGGGCGGGCACGGAGTTGCCGGGAGCGGCGGAATCCGTGCTGGCGCAGGCGGACAGGAAGACGACGACCAAGGACGTTGCTGCGGCCGTACGGAAGAAATTCATGGGTACCTCCGAGAGTAAGACCCTATTGCCGCGCGTTGGGTTCCGTCGATGGCTGAGGAAAAGGGCGGCGCCCGGGGGCCGAAGCCCCCGGGCGCCTGGTGGTGGTGCGGTGGGTCTGGTGGTGCGGTGGGTCAGGAAATCTTGATCTTGATCGAGGTGCCGTTCTGCGAGACGACCTTGATCTTGACGCCCGCGGCCGGGAGCTTGACGCCCGTGGCGGGGAACTCGTCGTAGAAGTACTTCTTGGTGTCGTCGAACGTCGCCTGCGCGGCCTGACCACGGACGTAGCTGGTCTTGCCGTTGACGTGCAGGTTGAACGAGTCGGCCTTGGTCAGACCGAACGGCGCGTCGTACATCTGGATCCGCGAGCGCCACGGCTGGCCCTCGAGGTTGTACAGCGGCGCCGGGTGCGCGTCGATGATCAGGTTGCGGCCCGATCCCGGGTGCACGTTGGTGTTGTTGTCGGCCACCGAGGTGTCGTTGTACGAGATCAGCAGACCCTGCTGGTACGCGAAGTGCTCGGCCCAGTCCGGCTTGGTGTTCGCCCAGCCGATGTTGTACGGACCGGTCTTCAGGTACTTGTCGTACGAGGTGTAGGTGCGGTTACCGGCGATGTAGAAGTTGTCGTACTCCGCGGTGATCGAGGAACCGATCGCCTTGAAGCCCTTCGCCGTCCACTCCGGAGTGCCCTCCGCGCCGTCGACCGGGCCGGCAACACCGTTGGTGCTGATGGTCAGGTCGTCACCGAAGAAGCCACCCGCCGAGACACCACCGTCGGTGATGTAGTGCAGCCGGACGTCGATCTTCTTACCGGCGTACGCGTTCAGCGGAACGTTGATCGACTTCCAGGCGCCACCGCTGGTGCCGGAGATCGCCGGGCGACCCGGCTCGGCGCCGTCGGTGCCGAACGGCGCACCGTCGATGGTGCCGTTGACCGGCGTCCAGTCCTTGCCGTTCTCCGAGACCTCGACGTAGAGGTAGTCGTAGCCTTCTTCGATGGCGTAGCGACCCTTGAGGTCGAACGACGCGCTGGTCTTGCCGGTCAGGTCGACCGACTTGGTCAGCGAGACGTTCAGGTCGTCCTCGTTGCCGGAGAAGTACTGCTTGGTGCCGGCGAACGGGGCGCCCAGGTCGGTGGTGACCTTCTTGTCCGGGAGGACGACGACAGCGGCCTGCGCCTTGCTGCTGTTGTACTCCTGCGGGCCGAGCTCGAGGGTCTTCTTCTGACCCGCGACGACGGTCTCGTAGTCGAGCCAGCCGAGCTGCATCTTGTTCCAGGCGCCGAGGTCGCCGGGGCGGGTGCCGAGGGCCTCGCCAGCGCCGGAGAGCCGGCTCTGGGCCATCAGCGTCCAGTACTCGCTGTTCATGTTCGAGCCGCCGGACGTGTCGTAGTCGTCCGGGAGGCCGAGGTCGTGGCCGTACTCGTGCGCGAAGACGCTGAGTCCGCCGTTCTCGGGCTGGACGGTGTAGTCACCGATCCACACGCCGGTGTTGCCGATCTGCGTGCCGCCCGCCTTGTTGGTGCTCGGGCCGGTCACACCCGCGGAGGTGTTGTACGCGTACCAGCGGTGCGCCCAGATGGCGTCCTCACCCTGCTGCGGGTCACCGTCGGACTGGTCGCCGCCGGCGTGGACGATCTGGAAGTGGTCGATGTAGCCGTCGGGCTCGTTGAAGTTGCCGTCGCCGTCGAAGTCGTACCGGTCCCACTCGTCGAAGGACTTCATGTCCGCGGCGATCTGGGCGTCGGTGCGGCCGGCGGCCTTCTGGTCCTCGACCCACTTGTTGGCGGCGTCGGTGACGAGCGCCCACATGTTGGTGTCGGTGCAGGTGCCGTTGACGTCGCAGTCGCGGCCGTAGCGGGCCTCGTTGTACTTGACCTTGACCCAGTCGGTGACCTCGCCGTCGACGCTGTAGCGACCCGAGGACTGCGCCTCGTAGTAGGTCTTCAGCGACTCGACGTTCTTGCCCTCACCGAAGTAGAGCTTCTCGTAGTGGTCCCGGTTGTAGTCGGCCTGCCACACGGTGGTGTTATCCACTGCGCGGTTCGGCGCCGGGATCTTGTTGTGCAGCGGGCCCTCGAACGTGGTCGGGCCCGCGGTGTCCGGGTCACTGTCCACATCGGGGTAGTTCGGGTGCCGGTCGTTGCCGAACTCGGCCAGGATCACGAAGATCTTGTCGGTCCGCTCGCGGCCGAGCTCGACGTACTGGTCCTGGCCGGACTTCGCGACGGTGCGGTCGGTCTCGCCGCCACCCTGCGTCTTGCCGACCTTCACCACAGTGCTGGCGCCGCGCTTCTGCGTCTTTGCCTCACCCTTGAGGACGGCGCTGATGGCCTCCTCGCGCAGCTGGCGGCGCTTGTCCTCGAACGGGTTGGGGAGCTCGTCGGACGGGTCCGCCTTGACGGCCTTCGCAGTGGGCTCCACCGGGGGCGCCGCCTGAGCCACAGTCGGGAGCAGTGCCCCGAAGCTGGTGACCATCGCGGCGCCGAGTAGTCCAGCGACTACTTTGCGCACAGGTACCTCCGTTGACAAAACCGCTCGCCCCACGCAGCTCACGGTTAGCAGGCCCTTGATCGGGCTCCGGTGAACGTATGCAAAAAAGTGGATGTGTGGAAGACCTCAGAAAAAAGTTTTTTTGTAAACGGAGCAGCGCCCGGAGTAATTCTCCGGGCGCTGCGACCTTTGTCCGAAAATCAGCTGATCTTGATCTTCATCGAAGTGTTATTTGTATCGACGACCTTGATCTTGACACCGACGGCCGGGAGCTTCACGCCCTGGTTCGGCATCTCGTCGTAGAAGTACTTCTTGGTGTCGTCGAACAACGGCTGCGCGGCCTGGCCCCGGATGTAGCTGGGCTTGCCGTTGATGTGCAGCGTGAACGAGTCCGCCTTCTTCAGGCTGAACGGGGCGTCGTACACCTGGACGCGCGAGCGCCAGGGCAGACCCTCGAGGTTGTAGAACGGCGCGGGGCGCGAGTCGATGATCAGGTTACGACCGGTGCCCGGGTGGACGTTCGTGTTGTTGTCGACCTGCGAGGTGTCCCAGTACGAGATCAGCAGACCCTCCTGGTAGGAGTAGTGGTCCACCTTGTCGGGGAAGGTCGGGTTGTAGCCGAAGAAGTACGGACCCGTCTTCAGGTACTTGTCGTACGAGACGTAGCTGCGGTGGCCCGCGATGTAGAAGTTGTCGAACTTCTGCGTCGAGGTGGCACCGACGACCGTGAAGCCGGCGAGCTTCCACGTGGTCGCACCCTCGGCACCATCGGTCAGCACGGTCGCGCCGTCCGCGGTGATCGTGACCTCGTCACCGAAGAAGCCGCCGTCGGCCACGCCGCCGTCCGTCAGGTAGTGCAGGCGGAAGGTGATCTTCTGGCCGGCGTACGCGTTCAGCGGCACCGAGATGTCGGCCCACTGCCCGTTGGTGCTGCCGGTCAGCGCCGGCGTGCCACTGGCGTCGGTCGGGAACGGTGCGCCGTTGAGCGTGCCGCCGAGCCGCGTCCAGGTCGAGCCGCCGTTGGTCGACGCCTCGAAGTACATGTAGTCGTAGTCGGCCTCGATGTCGTAGCGGCCCTTGAGCGTGACACCGGCCGTGGTCTTACCGGTCAGGTCGATCTCGCGGGACATCGAGTTGTTCAGGTCGTCCGCGTTGCCGGAGAAGAACTGCTTGGTGCCGGCGAACGGCGCACCGAGCTGAGTGGTGACCTCCTTGTCCGGAAGCACCACGACGACGCCCTGCGCCTTCTCGGTGTTGTACTCCTGCGGACCGAGCTCCAGGGTCTTCGACTGGCCGGCGACCACGGTCTCGTAGTCGAGCCAACCGAGCTGCAGCTTGTTCCAGGCGCCCAGGTCACCCGGGCGGGTGCCGATGCCCTGGTCGCCCGCGGCGGACAGCCGGCTCTGGGCCATCAGGGTCCAGTGCTCGTTGTTGTTGTCGCCACCGCCGGAGGTGTCGTAGTCGTCCGGCAGACCCAGGTCGTGGGTGTACTCGTGGACGAAGACGCTCAGGCCACCGTTTTCCGGCTGAATCGTGTAGTCACCGATCCAGATGCCGGTGTTGCCGATCTGGGTGCCGCCGAGCAGGTTGCCCACCGGGCCGGTGCGACCCTGGTCGGTGCCGTACGCGTACCAGCGGTGGCTCCAGATGGCGTCCTCGCCCTGCTGCGGGTCGCCGTCCGCGGCGTCGCCACCGGCGTGCACGATCTGGAAGTGGTCGATGTAGCCGTCGGACTCGTTGAAGTTGCCGTCACCGTCGAAGTCGTAGCGGTCGTACTGGTCGAACGACTTCATGTCGGCGGCGATCTCGGCGTCCGAGCGGCCGGCGGCCTGCTGGTCCGCGACCCACTTGTTCGCCGCGTCCCGGACGAGCGCCCAGGTGTTGTTGCAGACGTTGCTGCCGCAGAGGTCGCGGCCGTAGCGCGCCTCGTTGTAGTTGACCTTGACCCAGTCGGTGACCTCGCCGTCGACGCTGTAGCGCCCGGACGACTGCGTCTCAAAGTAGGTCTTCACCGACTCCTTGTCCGCGCCCTCACCGAAGTACAGGTCGCGGTAGAAGTCGGCGTTGTAGTCCGGCTGCCACACGGTCGAGTTGTCCACCGCGCGGTTCGGGGCCGGGATCTTGTTGTGCAGCGGGCCCTCGAACGTCGTCGGCCCGGGGACGGCCGGGTTGCTGTCGACGTCCGGGTAGCTCGGGTGCCGGTCGTTGCCGAACTCGGCCAGGATCACGAAGATCCGGTCAGTCTGCTCGCGGCCCAGCTCGACGTACTGGTCGGCGCCCGACTTGGCGATCTTGCGGTTCGTGTCGCCCGCGCCCTGGGTCCGGCCGACCTTGACGACCGAGCTGCCGTTGCGCTTTATGACTTTCGCCTTGCCGCTGACGACATCGGCGACGGCCTGCTCACGCAGGGCTCGGCGCTTGTCCTCGAGCGGGTGGGGGAGATCATCCACATGTGCCGCGGCCTTGGCCGCCGGTACGGGTTCAACCGGCGGTGCAGCGGTGGCAACGGCCGGGAAAAGAGCCCCGGCGCTGCTGACCATCGCGGCGCCGAGCAGTCCTGCGACCACCTTGCGCACTACGTATACCTCCGTTGGCATGACCGCGCGCTGTCGTGCAGCGACGGCGGTGAACCGCCTCGGATTTGAGGCTCAGAAGAACGTATGCAAATTCACCGATCTCCGGGAAGGGTCCATCTGGATCGATCCGGGGAGTTGTTGGCTTGGTGGCTGAACAATGGCGCGCAAACCGGCAATTAGTCCAAAAAGGAACGGCGGCGAATCCACGAGGGATTCGCCGCCGGATTTAGCTCAGTCCTCGGCTTTCGCGCCTTTCATCCCCGACGAGATCAGGTCCATGACCGTGGAGTCCTGCAACGTCGTCACATCACCGAGCGAACGGTTCTCGGCGACGTCGCGCAGCAGCCGCCGCATGATCTTCCCGGAACGGGTCTTAGGCAACTCGGTGACCAGCATGATCTGCCGCGGCTTGGCGATCGGTCCGAGCTTCTTCGCCACGTGCGCCCGCAGGTCCTGAATCAGCTTCTCGCCCGCGTCACCACCGGTCTCCACATTGCCCCGCGGGATCGTGAAAGCCACGATCGCCTGGCCGGTCGTCGGGTCGGTCGCACCGACGACCGCCGCTTCGGCCACCGACGGGTGCGACACCAGCGCCGACTCGACCTCGGTCGTCGAGATGTTGTGCCCCGAGATCAGCATGACGTCGTCCACCCGGCCCAGCAGCCAGAGCGCGCCGTCCTCGTCCTTCTTGGCGCCATCGCCGGCGAAGTAGATCCACTCGTCGCCCACGCCGGCGCCCTTGCCGAAGCGCGACCAGTACGTGTCGAGGAAGCGCTGGTCGTCTCCCCAGATCGTGCGCAGCATCGACGGCCACGGCTCGCGCAACACCAGGAAGCCGCCGCCACCGTTCGGGACCGAGCGGGCCTCGTCGTCGATCACGTCCGCCGAGATGCCCGGCAACGCGGTCATCGCCGAGCCGGGCTTGGTGCTGGTCACGCCCGGCAGCGGCGCGATCATCCCGGAGCCGGTCTCGGTCTGCCACCACGTGTCGACGATCGGGCAGTTGTCCCGGCCGATGTTCGCGCGGTACCACATCCAGGCCTCGGGGTTGATCGGCTCACCGACGCTGCCCAGGACGCGCAGCGAGGACAGGTCGTACTTCGCCGGGATGTCCTCGCCCCACTTCATCATCGTGCGGATGAGGGTGGGCGCGGTGTAGAGGATGGTCACCTTGTACTTGTCGATGACTTCCCAGAACCGTCCCTTGTGCGGGGTGTCCGGGGTGCCCTCGTACATGACCTGGGTGGCGCCGTTGGAGAGCGGGCCGTACACGATGTAGGAGTGCCCGGTCACCCAGCCGACATCGGCGCTGCACCAGAAGACGTCGGTCTCGGGCTTCAGATCGAACATCGCATGATGCGTGTACGACGCCTGGGTCAGGTAGCCGCCGGTCGTGTGCAGGATGCCCTTCGGCTTACCCGTCGTGCCGGAGGTGTAGAGGATGAACAGCGGGTGCTCGGAGTCGAACGACTGCGGCTCGTGGGTCTCGCTCGCCCGCTCGACCGTCTCGTGCCACCACAGGTCCTTGTCGCCCCAGGTGACGTCCTCGCCCGTCCGCCGGACGACCAGCACGTGCTCGATGCTCGGGCACTGCGCGACCGCCTCGTCCACGGTCGGTTTGAGGGCGGACGGCTTGCCCCTGCGGTAACCACCGTCGGCGGTGATCACCAGCTTGGCGTCGGCGTCCTGGATCCGGGTGGACAGCGCGTCCACCGAGAAGCCGCCGAAGACCACGCTGTGCAGCGCGCCGATCCGGGCGCAGGCCAGCATCGCGACCGCCGCCTCGGGGATCATCGGCAGGTAGATCGCCACCCGGTCGCCCGCGGTGACGCCGAGCTCGGTCAGCGTGTTGGCGGCCTGGCTGACGCTCTTGAGCAGGTCGGCGTACGTGATCGCGCGGGTGTCGCCGGGCTCGCCCTCCCAGTGGATCGCGACCTTGTCGCCGTGCCCGGCCTCGACGTGCCGGTCGACGCAGTTGTAGGCGATGTTGAGCTCGCCACCGACGAACCACTTCGCGAACGGCGCGTTCGACCAGTCGAGCACCTGGTCCCAGCGCTTCGTCCACGTCAGTCGGTCGGCCTGTTCCGCCCAGAAGCCCAGCCGGTCCGCGGCGGCCCGTTCGTAGGCATCGGCCTTGACGTTCGCCGCGGCGGCGAGCTCGGCCGGCGGCGGGAACTGCCGCGTCTCCGAATACAGATTCTCCAGGGTCTCACTCATGAGGGCGGCTCCTCTGCCGTGACCGTTCTGTTTGAGGTGAACACTAGTTCTGCCCGTTGCTCGATGCGCATCCAGCGAGCGGAACCTGCGCGGTACTGCGCGAATTCTGCCACTTCCACGCCCGTACGTGCAGAAGCAGTTCGGGCTACCGTTAGGCCGTGACGAACGATCCCCTGGCCCCGCTGCTTGCGCTCGCCGACGTCGAGCCTGCCTTTCTCGATGCCCGCGCCAAGGTTGACGCTGCACTGCGGCACCGTGCACTGCGCCGCAACGGCGGTCAGGTCGCGGCCGAGGCGGGACTGCGCGCGGCAGTCGCCAGCGCCGCCCTCGAAGACCATCGCCACGAGCTCGCCGAGGTGCGGGCCGGGACCGTCACCGACCCGGTGGTGCAGGGCGCGTTGCGGGTCTCCGAATCGCTCGACGGTCTCGCGACGCTCTGGCCCAAGGCGCCGCGGCAAGTCCTCGCCAAGCTGCACATGCTGGCTGCCCGCGGCGCGGTCGCCGAGGGCGATCTCGGCCGGCTGACCTCCGGCGCCGAGCGGATCGACGCGCTGGCCGAGCTGGTCGCCGGCAATGAGCGCACGCCACCCCTGCTACTCGCTGCGATTGTCCACGCGGAGCTGCTGACGCTGCGTCCGTTCGCGGGTCCGGCCGGGGTGGTCGCCCGGGCCGCGGCCCGGCTCACGCTGATTTCCCGCGGCTTCGACATCCGAGGGCTGGTCGGCGTCGAGCGCGGACATCTTGCCCGCGAGCCCGAGTACGTCGGCTCCTCCGGTGCTTATGCCACTGGCACTCCCGACGGCGTTCGCTCGTGGCTGCGCCACTACGCGGCGGCGGTGTCTGCGGGCGCTGCCGAGATCGACGAGATCGGCAACGAGGTTCTGGCACCTTCGGGTAGCTAGCGCTGGCCGGGCGGTTGGGCGGAATGCGTATTTCGTCCGCGCGCTGGTTGGCATACTCGCTCTGGTGGAGAACGAGTGGATTCGCCCCTACTCGGCCGGACCTGGTCGCTGGCTCGTCATCGGCTGGGAGGCGGTGGCGTTCGGGCTCCTCGGCTGGGCGAGCATCGGATTGTTCGAGCTGACCGGGGCCGGGGTGCACGTGCTGGCCGTACTCATGGCAGCGGTCTGGTTTTTCGGCGGCTGGCGCATCCTCGAGATGGGTGTCTACGTCAGTCCGCACGCGCTGCGCATCCGCGGCCTGCTGCGGACCCGAACCCTGCGGTGGGACGACATCGCGCACGTCCGACTGCACCGGCACAGCAACAAGATCGGCCGATGGGAGATCGAGGGCGGCATGACCGTCCTGATCGAGCGGCGCGACGGGTCCATGGTGAACACCGAGCTGTGGGCGCAGGGCGTGGACTTTCACCGGCGTCCGCAGCTGTTCCGCGAGGTCTACCACGACCTGCGCAACCGGCACCTGTCCCTCGGAAAATAAGGACGGCGCCTCACGGGTGAGGCGCCGCCGCTTTGCGCGTCCGGCCGGGTTATCAAGCGTGCACCTGGGTCGTTGTCGACAGTCCCACCGGAATCCGGTGGGTCCCGCCGCAACGTGCCTGCCGTGGCTGATCGCGCGTGGGTTCCCGGTGGCCGTGCACGGAACCTGCTGGTCTTTCTCGGTGCGGTCCCGCACTGACCTTTCTACGCCGCCCGGCCCTTGATCACCAGGGCAAATGCTGCGAACCGGATTAGTCAGACGCTTGGCCGGTGGCTCTCGTCGATGGACTCAGGCACTCGCCGTGCGGGCGCGCCGGTGCCGGCCGTAGATGGCGAAGCCGATCGCCACCCCGACGCCGACGCTGAGCGCCGCAGCCGTGAGCGGCACCGCCGGGCGCTCCCGCAGCCGGCGTCCCAGCGGCACCGGATGCTGGAACTCCAGAACCGGCCAACCGCGCTCCAGCGCCACCCGTCGTAACCCTCGGTCAGGGTTCACCACGCTCGGCCGACCCACCGCTTCCAGCAGTGGAAGGTCACTGACCGAATCCGAATAGGCGTAACACTCTGCAAGGTCGTACCCCCGAGCGTCGGCCAGCCGCTGCACCTCGGTGACCTTGCTCGGCCCGGCCGCATAGAACTCGACCACGCCGCTGTACCGGCCGTCCGCGACACCCATGCGAGTGGCGATCACGTCGGTCACCCCGAGCAGCGCGCCGATGGGACGGACCATCTCGTCGCCCGAGGCGGAGACCAGCACGACGTCCCGCCCGGCGGCCTGGTGCTCGCCGATGAGAATGGCGGCCTCGGCGTACACGTACGGGTTGATCAGCTCTTCCAGCGTCTCGGCGACGATCTGCCGGACCTGCTCGACTTTCCAGCCCTTACAGAGCGCGGCCAGGTAGTCCCGGGTGCGCGCCATGGTCTGCTCGTCGGCGCCGCCCAACCGGAACATGAGCTGGGCATAAGCCGACTTCACCACGTCTCGGCGGCTGATCAGCCCATCGCGGTAGAAAGGCCGTCCGAAGGCCAGCGCACTGGACTTGGCGATGACGGTCTTGTCGAGATCGAAAAATGCGGCACTCTGCCCCACGGGCCGAAAGTGTAGCCGCAAGACGCACGGAGTGACGCTTTCGCCGTGACGTGTGGGTTTTCTGGTGACAGTGGGTACTCGACGGTTGCCCGTTACTAGGGCATGCTGAGGGTGCGATGGGGATTCACGTTCGTGGTCGCGGTCGCTTTCCGTGAAGATTTCTCGATGGTTGCGCCCCCCGCGGTCATCGAGACCGATTCGGCTCGGACCCCCCCGGAGCCGAATCTTCGGACGACCCCCGTCGCCCCGGCGGGGGTCGTTCTTCTTTCGGCTTTTTCGGTACGGGACCCGCAACGCTGGACCAGCACACACGCAAGCGACCATCCGCCTGAGGCGGTGGTCCGGCCAGGGGTTGTTCAGGCGCCAGTGGCCCGGCTGAGGTCGGCGGATTCCTGCTCAGGCATGCCGAACAGTTCGGACAGGCCGGTCACGGACAACACCCGGCGAAAGCTCGAGCTCGGGTTCGTCACCACGAACCGGCACGACACCTCGTTCGCCGCCCGGTAGCCCTCGATCAACGCGCCCAGCCCGGTCGAGTCGATGAACGTGGCGTCGGTGAGGTCGACCCGAACCTCGTCCGGCGACCAGCGCGCCACCGCGTCCTGGATGGTCTGTGCGAGCTCGTCGGCATTGGAGAAGTCGATCTCACCCAGCACAGTCACGTGGGCGGTGCCGTCCTCGCCTGCCGCGCTCCGGATCGGTTGCTCCATGCCAACTCCATCGGTCGTGTCGGCGCCAACATACCTAACGACGGACACCTCCGCTCTCTAACACCTCCCGGCGTCCGACTCCGCCACGGCCAGGCACCGGTTATCCACAGCCAGGGACGTTATCCACAGGCTGACGATTCGCGGGGGAAGTGCACCTCGCTCGGCTGCCACGGTGAGTGCCCAACCGCCGGCCCGCCGCCTTCCTCCTGCTGGAGCCACGATGTCCGCCCGCACCTCCGCACCGAACGCCCTGCCGCTGCTGGTGACCGGCGACCAGGACCTCCTCGACGACCTGCTCCGGCTAGCCGCCGCGGGCGGCGCCGAAGTCGACGTGGCCCCGGACCCGGTCGCTGCCCGGGTCCGCTTCCCGCACGCGCCGCTGATCGTGATCGGCGCCGACCAGGCCAAGGCCTGCCTGCGCGCCCGCCTGCCCCGGCGCCCGCAGGTGGTCGTCGTCGGTCACGAGCCCATCGCCCCCGCCGCGTGGGACGCCGCCGAGCCCCTCGGTGCGGCCCACGTGGCGCTGCTGCCCACAGCCGAGCCCTGGCTCGTTGACCGCTTCGCCGCCTGCACCGGCACCAGACCGGCACCGCACGGCCAGGTGCTCGCGGTGCTGGGCGGCCGTGGCGGCGCAGGCGCGAGCACCCTCGCCGGGGGCCTCGCAGTCACCGCGGTTCGGGCCAAGCTCCGCACCCTGCTCCTTGACGCGGACCCCTTGGGTGGCGGTCTCGACCTGGTGCTCGGCTGGGAACAGACCGCGGGTCTGCGCTGGCCGGCACTGACCGAGGCCGGCACCCATATCGACCCGTCGGCGCTCTTCAAAGCCCTCCCGCACCACGGCGACCTGGTCCTGCTGTCGTTCGCCCGCGACTCACCGCCGGAGTCGCCGCTCGCATCCGGCCAGCCGCATTCATGGTCAGTGCCCGCAGACGTCATGTCGGTCACGATCCAGGCCGCCCGGGCAACCACCGACCTGACCGTCGTCGACCTGCCGAGGCATCTGGACGACGCTGCGGCGGTCGCACTCGGTGCGGCAGACCGGGCAATCCTCGTCGTTCCCGCGGAGCTGCGCGCGACCGCCGCGGCATCCCGCGTCGCGGCAACGGCCAAGGCGCACTGCCCCGACCTGTCCGTTGTCGTGCGTGGTCCCGCACCGGGCCGCTTGAAAGCCCGGGAAATCGCCCGATCACTCGGCCTGCCACTTGCTGGCTCGCTGCGCCCGGAGCCAGCCGTCTGTCAGAACATGGAGAAGGGCGAGCCGCCCACCGCCGCCGGCCGTGGACCACTCGCCGAGTTGTGCCAGCACCTCCTCGCTGGCCTGACGGCAGCCGCGGCTGGTAAGCCGTCATGATCCGGTCGGCTGGCACCACACCATCGCTGACCGCACGGGTGCGTCGGCACATCGCCGAGGGACACATCGACGCCACCCCGGCCGCCGTCATGACCGCCGTGCGCCGAGAGGCAGACGCCGCTGCGCTCGGCGACAACGCGGTCCTCCACCTGGCCGGACGGGTTCGTGACCAGCTCGTCGGCGCCGGCCCCCTCGCACCCCTGCTGGCCGATCCCGCAGTCACGGACATCCTCGTCAACGGCGTGGAAGTCTGGGTCGATCGAGGTGCCGGCCTGCACCGGGCCGCTGCGGACCTGGGCAGCCCCGAGGACGTCCGACGGCTCGCCCAGCGTCTCGCGGCCGCTTGTGGACGCCGACTCGACGACGGCCACCCGTACGCGGATGCCCGCCTGCCGGACGGCACCCGGCTGCACGCCGTGTTGCCGCCGGTGGCGATGAACGGGCCGTGCCTGTCGCTGCGTACCTTTCGGCAGCGGCCGTTCAGCCTGCCTGACCTCGTCGGACGTGGCGCAGTCCCGGCAGCCCTCGCCCCGGTGCTCGCGGCGGTGGTCGCCGCCCGGCTGGCCTACCTGGTCACCGGCGGCACAGGTTCCGGGAAAACGACGCTACTCGCGACCCTGCTCGGGCTCGTACCATCGACCGAACGCATCGTGCTCGTGGAGGATGCGGCCGAGTTGCGCCCAGTTCATCCCCATGTCGTCACGCTGCAGGGCCGCACCGCCAACGTGGAGGGTGCGGGTGCGATCGGCCTCACCGACCTGGTCCGGCAGGCGCTGCGGATGCGCCCCGACCGCCTGGTGATCGGCGAGTGTCGAGGCGCGGAGATCGCCGATCTCCTGTCCGCCATGAACACCGGCCATGAGGGTGGCGCGGGGACGCTGCACGCCAACGCCCCGGCCGACGTGCCGGCCCGGCTCGAGGCGCTCGGTCTGCTCGGCGGCCTACCCCGGGCAGCCCTGCACGCCCAGGCGGTCGCCGCGATTCAGGTCATCCTCCAGGTACGCCGTACCGACCGCGGCCGGGTCCTGGACTCGATCGGGGTGCTGCTACCGACGGGGGAGCAGCACCTTGCCACCGTCATTCCGGCCTGGGATCGCGAGCGCGGGCTTGGTTGCGGGGCGCCTAGCCTCGCACGCATGTTCGCCGAACGAGGCGTGCCCGTGCCCCCACTGCTGGGCGCAGTCGCAGCAACACCCTGGGCATCGTCGGTCCCGGCGCCTGCGGTCGTGGGGGAGCGATCGTGGTGACCCGACCCGGGGCGGCTTGGCTCGACGTGGCCTGGCTCGAAGTGGCCTGGCTCGAAGTGGCCTGGCCGTGGTTGTTGGCAGCCGCCTTGCTGGCGGGTGCGGCCATCGTTGCTGCATGGCCGACCCGGCGTGGTCTGCGCCGGTTGTCCAGTCCGGCTCCCCGCAGGCCTCGCCTGCCGGATCTCTCGGCCATCGGCGCCGCTGCGGAGCGGAGGCCTCGGCGGTTCATCGCCACTGTGGCAGGAGCTGCCGCAGTGGCGGGAGCACTAAGCGCCGGCCCGGTGGCCGCAGCCGTCATCGGGGTCTACGCGGCCCTCGCCGCCCGCGCCTTCCTCCGGCGAACGGCTCGCCGCCACGCCGCTCAGATCCGCGAGCACACTCTCGATGCACTCAGCACGCTTGCTGCCGAGCTGCGTGCGGGGCTGTCCGGGTTTTCCCGGTGGGCAGTCAACGCGGTCTTCGAACGGCGGATGACCGAGCTGGTGCTGGCAGCTGATCGACTTGCCGAGCGCACCGGAGCCCCAAGTGCCGAGCTGATCGAACGCATCGAGGCCGACGCCCGGGCGGCCGGCCGGACCCGAGCGGGTGCTGCCGCACAGTCCGCAGGTGCCCAGGCGACAGCAACGCTGCTGGCAGCGTTGCCGCTTGGCGGCATCGCCTTCGGCTACGGGATCGGCGCCGACCCGCTGCACGTCCTCTTGCACACCCCTGCTGGTGCCGCCTGCGCGATCAGCGCCACCCTCCTGCAAGCTGCGGGTCTGCTGTGGGCCGACCGGCTGATCGACGGCGTCGCGCGCGAAGGTCAGCCGGCGTAATGGACACCTTTCCCTGCGGCGCTCAGTCGATCATCCGCAGCGGTGGGCCGGTGCAGATCCCCCTGCATCCCTGCTGCGTGACGATCCTGCTTCACGCCTACGGCTCGACGCGACCTGCCGCTCCGTCGGCTCAGCCGCCCTGTCCGCTGCGCGCGGACTTGCGGTCCCAGACACCAGCGGAAGCCGATGTGCCGGCGGCGGTCCTCAGATGATCAAGCGCATCGCCGTCGCCGCCTTCTGTCTGACCACCGTCACCTGGTACGTCGGTCAGTGGTGGGCGGTCCTGCCCGGGCTGCTGCTCGCCTATGGGCTCGACCGCTGGTTGCGCACGCAGGAACCGGCCGCCGTCCGCGCCGTACGGGCCCGGATCGAAGCCGACCTGCCGCTTGCCGCGGACCTCCTCGCCGCCGCGTTGCGTGCGGGCGCTCCGGTCGATCATGCGGTCCGTGCCGTCGCGGAGGCGCTTGGCGGGCCACTGGGCGAGCGTCTCGACCGCGTCGGACGGTCCTTGCGGCTCGGTGCCGACCCGCCGGAAGCATGGAGTCACCTCGCCGACAGCCGAGGCGCGGCACGGCTGATCACGGCGGCAGTCCGATCAAGCGCCAGCGGCAGCGCCCTGGCCGGGGCACTCACCCGCATCGCCGGCGATCTCCGCGCCGACCGGACCATCGCCGCCGAGGCAGCCGCCCAGCGCGCCGGCACCCTGATCGTCCTGCCGCTCGGTCTGTGTTTCCTCCCCGCCTTCCTGCTGGCCGGCCTGGCCCCCGTCCTGATCGCTGTCCTCCGCGAGGTTCTCTGAGCCCGCCACCAGCTCGCCGGCCCCGGCGGCCGGTGTCGATCGCCGTTCCCGGCGATGCCCTGTGCCACCCACCCATCAAGGAGTTCTCATGCATCGACTCGTCGCTCGCCTGACCGGTTCGCGCACGGATGAAGGAATGAACACCGCCGAATACGCGGTAGGAACCCTGGCCGCCGTTGCGTTCGCCGGCTTGCTCTTGAAGGTCCTCACCAGCTCCAGCGTTCAGCAGGCCCTGGCTGGCGTCATCAACGAGGCTCTGAAGTGAGACCGCGCCGACAGCCCGGTCGCCTAGCTCCCGGCCTGCGCGGCGTCCTTGCGGCCGGCGACCGGGGGGCGTTCACCGCTGAGCTGGCGGCCGGGCTGCCGGCGCTCATGCTTCTGCTTTTTGCCGGCCTCACCGCGGTCGGCGCTATGACCGCCCAAGGCAGAAGCGAGGATGCCGCACGAGAAGGTGCCATCGCGGCTGCCCGAGGCACCCCGGGCGCCGCCGAGACGGCAGCCCGAATCGCCGGACCAGCGGCACGGATCGACACTACGGAAACCGCCGACACGGTGACCGTCACGGTTCGCGTGCCGGTCCCGATCCTGGGCGGCCACCTGCCGATGATCACCGTACGCGCGGAAGCGGTAGCCGCCCGGGAACCGGTGAGCAGTCCATGACTATGTTCACCTCATCAATGCAGCGTCGACTGCTGCGGGCACGAGATGGTGATCGCGGAGCTGCATCGATCTTTGTCCTCGCAGTCGGGCTTGTCCTCGTCGCCGGGGGTCTAGGCGGCGCGGCCGTGGGAGCGGCGAGGAACGGCCGGCACGAGGCGCGTACAGCTGCCGACCTCGGTGCACTCGCGGGTGCCCTACGAGCAATCGAAGGTCAGGAAGCCGCATGCCTGCGAGCCGCTGAGCTCGTAGCCGCCAACGGCGCCCGGCTGACCGCATGCCGCCTCGAAGGCCTGGACGTCGTGGTCCAGACCGAGACGGTCGTCACCCCGATGCCGCACCTGACGACCTACGCCTCGGCGGCCGCCCGGGCCGGGCCGATCCGCGGATGAAGCGCCGCGAGGACGGCGTCGAGAACCGCGATCGACTTCCGCTTATGCAGGGGATTGTTGCCGTTTCCGCACTTGGGGGACTGCACGCAGGAGGGGCAGCCGGTGTCGCACCCGCAGGACGCGATTGCCTCGCGGGTCGCCCGGAGCCACTCCTCGGCCGTGGCGTAAGCGCGTTCCGCGAAGCCCGCACCGCCCGGATGCCCGTCGTAAACGAACACGGTCGGGCAATCGGTGTCTGCGTGGTCTGCGGTCGACAGCCCACCGATATCCCAGCGGTCGCAGGTCGCCACCAGCGGCAGGAGCCCGATCGCCGCGTGTTCCGCAGCATGCAGCGCGCCGGGGACATCGCCCGGTTCCACTCCGGCGGCCAGCAGAGCCTTCGACGAGATTGTGAACCAGACCGCCACCGTGCGGAGCTCACGGGCCGGAAGGTCGAGCGGCCGAGTGTCGATGACCTCACCCGAGCCGATGCGGCGGCGCTGGTAGGAGACCACCTGGCTGGTCACATCCACCTCGCCGAGGAACAAGCCGACCGGGCCCGCGTCCACGTACTCGCGGACTGACACCACTGACAGGTCCGTCACGTCGCGGGCGTGCGTGGACCAGTCCGGTTCCTCCGCGTGCACCAGAGCGACCGCGTCGTCCAGATCCAGCGCTTCGACCACATAGGAGGTCCCCTGGTGCAGGTACACCGCTCCGGGATGAAGCATGACGTGCGAGGAGCCCCGATCCACCGTGCCGAGGAGCCGTCCCGTCGCCGCCTCGACCACGGCGACCGGCGTGCCGCCCGTACCCCGCAGGTCGACATCCGGGCGGCCCTGGTGGGTCCAGTACCAGCCCGTGGGGCGCTTCCGCAGGGCACCAGAGCTGACGAGAGCATCCACCGCGATCTGCGCCGTGGGACCGAAGAGTGGCAGATCGGCGGGGCGCAAGGGAGCCTCCGCAGCCGCGCAACACAGCTGTGGCCCCAGGACGTACGGGTTGGCCGGATCCAGAACCGTCGCCTCCACCGGGCGGCCGAACAGCGCATCCGGGTGGTGCACCAAGTAAGTGTCAAGCGGATCGTCGCGGGCCACGAGCACCGCGAGGGCCTCGCCGCCCGCCCGGCCCGCCCGCCCCGCCTGCTGCCACAGCGAGGCCCGGGTGCCGGGATATCCGCAGATCAGCACCGCATCGAGACCGACCAGGTCCACGCCGAGTTCCAGTGCATTCGTCGACGCCAACGCCAGCAACTCCCCGGTCAACAGCGCCTGCTCCAGCGCGCGGCGGTCCTCCTTCAGATATCCCGCCCGGTACGCCGCCACCCGGTCACCCAACCCGGGCACCGCCTCTTCCAGCGCCCGCCGAGCCAGCGCCGCGACCACCTCCGCGCCGCGCCGCGAGCGGACGAATGCCAACGTCCGCGTACCCGCCACGACCGCATCCGCCAACAGGTCTGCAGTCTCACTCAGCGCGGACCGCCGCGCCCGCCCGTCCCCCACGCCGTCAAACGCGGCCGAGGTGGCGGGGACAGCGGCTGGTGCTGGGGTGGGGCGTTGGGTGGGGACCTGGCTCGGGGTCTCCGGAGGAAGAAGTGGAGGTTCCCACAGGGCGAAGGTCACCGCGCCGCGTGGGGAGGCGTCGTCGGTGACGGCTACTACCGGAAGGCCGGTGAGGCGGGTGGCTGCATCGGCGGGGTCGCCTGAGGTGGCGGATGCCAGGACGAACGTGGGGGTGCTGCCGTACTGGGTGGACAGGCGGCGGAGCCGGCGCAGGACGTGGGCAACGTGGGAGCCGAAGACGCCTCGGTAGGTGTGGCATTCGTCGATCACCACGTACGTGAGGCGGCGCAGGAAGGGGCCCCAGCGGGCGTGGCCGGGCAGCAGCGCATGGTGGAGCATGTCGGGGTTGGTGAGCACGAAACGGGAGTGCTGGCGGACCCATTCGCGTTCCTCGCGCGGGGTGTCGCCGTCGTAGGTGGCGGGGCGGACGCCGTCGATCCCCAGCCGAACGAGGGCGCGAAGCTGATCCGCGGCGAGTGCCTTGGTGGGAGAGAGGTACAGCACCCGGGCCCGGGGGTCAGCCAGGAGGCTGCTCAAGGCCGGCATTTGGTACGCGAGCGACTTGCCAGAGGCCGTACCCGTAGCCAGCACCACATGCTGACCGGCGTGGGCGAGTGACGCCGCCGCGGCCTGGTGTTCCCAGGGCTGGAAGCCGTACGCTTCGCGCAGCGCCTGCGGCACCCAGGACGGCCACGGCGTGGTACGCCCGACTCGTGCCGCTACGCACTCGACGTGGGTGATGGGGGAGTCCTCGACGGACGACCGCAGCACCCGCAGGCGATGCAGCAGTTCCGCGGGTCCGAGGGCTTCGATCGCGCTGCGCGCGGCCGGAATGCCCGGGACTGTCGTGGTCACGTTCTGCACTCTGACATCGGTATGGCCCGAACCCCAAACGGGTACGACGGTGGGTGCCCACGCGTCGGGGGATGACAGTCGGTGGTTAGATTCGCTGGGGAGATCGGCTGCCTGAGGGCTTGCCCAGAGGGAGGGGGACCGATGGAGCTTTCGCTGACGACGCGGACCGTCGGCGAGCACACGGTGCTCGACGTTGGCGGTGAAGTCGACGTGTATACCGCGCCGCGGTTGCGGGAGCGTCTGGTCGAGCTGGTCGACGGCGGTTCTCGGCATGTGGTCGTGGACCTTGGCCGGGTCGACTTCCTCGACTCCACCGGCCTCGGCGTGCTGGTCGGTGCCCTGAAGCGGTTGCGGGCGGCGCACGGGACGTTCGGTCTGGTCTGTGCCAAGGAACCGCTGCTGAAGATTTTCCGGATCACCGCGCTCGACCAGGTGTTTCCGATCCACTCCTCAGTCGAGGCGGCCACTTCGACCCCGTCCGGCGATCGCGACGACAACCCCCCAGCAGCGTGATGGCCACGGTACGGCTGTCTTTCTCGCCGGCTCCGGTGCACGTACGGACGGCGCGGCTGGTCGGCGTGGCGGTGGCCCGGCGCGCGGGAGTTGCCGAGGATCTGCTGGACGAGGTTCGGCTAGCCATCGGCGAGGCGTGCACGCGGGCAGTGGCCCTGCACAACCAGTACGGCCTGCCCGACCTGGTGATGGTGGAGATGTCCGACTCGGACATGTACACGGTGCGGGTGATCGACCGGGCGCCCATTGAAGCGAGCGTCGGCCTGGCCAAGCTGCCCCCGGACGAACTCGCCGACGAGTCGCTCACTGATGAGGCGCTGACCACCGGCGTCGGTTTCGCCCTGCTCGCCGGCTTTGTCGACGATCTCCAAGTCCGCCCCGTGGACGACGGGGCCGGCACCGAGGTCCGCATGGTGTGGCCGGTCGCCCGCCGCTGACCACGCGGTAGGACTGCGCCGCGCCGAATGGCCCTGCGCCGCGCCGAATGGCCCTGCGCCGCGCCGAATGGCCCTGCGCCGCGCCGAATGGCCCTGCGCTGCGGCCCGTGCATCGCCCGTAGCCATTACGGATCCCTGTGCCGGACAAGCGGCCTACCGAACCGCTATTCCCCGGGCCGGTGCTATTCCGGGAGACGCGGCGTCGGAGATCAAGGTTCTCCTCGCGTCCGGCTTTGTGAGCCCCGGATGGATGACGCTCTGCCCGTTGCGCGGGGCCGGTTCCGGCGTTGATCGACACGAGAAGTCCGTGACCTGACGTCAAGGCGCAATCACCCAAGGTCAGGGTCGATGCGGGGCGTGGGGCGCACGGAAGTGCCGCACTCTCCGCGGCACAAAATGGACAGCAGGCGGCGGGCGGCCGGGGAAACCGCAGGTCGCTGGCGGGAAGCCTAGACGTTTACCGCTATCGATGCCAACTGCTAACACAGCGGTAAACATCACCACGACACGGCCGGACACAGGTGTGACCATTGCCACGTCCTGCCGCTACAGTACGCCGGTAATCAGCTACTCCTCCCTGGTGTCGCGTCCGCGGAACCAGGTCTGTCGTCTTCCCCGTTCGCGGGGATGCGCCCGGCGGTCCCGTCCACTGCCGGGTTCGGTCGGTGTCGTACAGGAGGACATTGATGTCCGGGAGCTCCATGAGCCTCGCCGCGGAGAGCGGCGGGGTGTCCCTCAGTAGTGAGAACGTCTCATTCATCATCGTTGCGGTCGTCTTCGCGCTGGTCGCGTTGGCGTTCGCCGCCATGTTCGTGCAGTCCGTGCTGAAGGCCGGGCGCGGCACCACCAACATGCAGGAGATCGCTGGCGCGGTGCAGGAAGGCGCCTCGGCCTATCTGTTCCGGCAGTTCAAGACTCTGGCGATCTTCGTCGTCATCGCAGTGGTGCTGCTGTTCCTGCTTCCCGTGCACGGTTCCGGCGACAACGAGACCACTGTGAAGATCGGCCGGTCGCTGTTCTTCATCGTGGGCGCCGTCTTCAGCTCGTTCATCGGCGGCGCTGGGATGGCGTTGGCTACCCGGGCGAACCTGCGGGTGGCTGCGGCGGCCGGGGAGACCGGTGGTCGCGAGAAGGCCATGGGCATCGCGTTCCGCACCGGTGGCGTGGTCGGCTTCCTCACCGTCGGCCTGGGCCTGTTCGGCGCCGCGCTGGTCGTGTGGATCTACCGGGCCGACGCGCCTACCGTGCTCGAGGGCTTCGGCTTCGGTGCCGCGCTGCTCGCCATGTTCATGCGGGTCGGTGGCGGCATCTTCACCAAGGCCGCGGACGTCGGCGCTGACCTGGTCGGCAAGGTGGAGCAGGGCATTCCCGAGGATGACCCGCGCAACGCGGCGACGATCGCGGACAACGTGGGTGACAACGTCGGCGACTGCGCCGGGATGGCCGCCGACCTGTTCGAGTCGTACGCGGTCACGCTGGTCGCGGCGTTGATCCTGGGTTCGGCGGCGTTCGGCCAGGACGGTTTGGTCTTCCCGCTGATCGTCTCGACGATCGGTGTCGTCATCGCCATCGTCGGTGTCTTCATCACCCGGCTGCGCGCCTCGGACCGCAACGGCCTGACCGCTATCAACCGGGCGTTCTACATCTCGGCAGCGCTGGCGGCGGTCAGCGTGGCGGTCGTGAGCTTCATGTACCTGCCGGAGACCTTCGCCGGTTTCCAGGACGCGAACCTGGACGCCGGAGTTCTCGCGAGCGGTCAGAACCCGCAGTGGGTCGCGATCGGCGCTGTCGCGATCGGCATCGTGCTCGCCGCCGCCATCCAGGCGCTGACCGGCTACTTCACCGAGGTCGAGCGGCGTCCGGTGCAGGACATCGGCAAGTCCTCGCAGACCGGTGCGGCCACGGTCGTGCTGGCCGGCATCAGCGTCGGCCTCGAGTCGGCCGTCTACTCGGCGCTGCTGATCGGCGCCGGTGTGTTCGGGGCGTTCCTGCTCGGCGGTTCGTCCATCACGCTGTCGCTGTTCGCGGTGGCGCTGGCCGGCACTGGCCTGCTGACCACGGTCGGCGTCATCGTCGCGATGGACACGTTCGGCCCGATCTCGGACAACGCGCAGGGCATCGCCGAGATGTCCGGTGACGTGGACGAGCGTGGCGCGCAGATCCTGACCGAGCTGGACGCGGTCGGCAACACGACGAAGGCGATCACCAAGGGCATCGCGATTGCGACGGCCGTGCTCGCCGCCACGGCACTGTTCGGGTCGTACACGAACACGCTGTCGGCGTCGCTGGCCGATGCCGGCATCGCCGCGGACAGGATCCAGGGCGAGATTCTCGGCCTGCTGAACATCTCCAACCCGCGCAACCTGGTCGGCCTGCTGATCGGCGCCGCGGTGGTCTTCCTCTTCTCCGGTCTGGCGATCAACGCCGTGTCCCGCTCGGCGGGCGCTGTCGTGATGGAGGTACGCCGCCAGTTCCGCGAGTTCCCCGGCATCATGGACCGCACCCAGCGGCCCGAGTACGGCCGGGTGGTCGACATCTGCACCCGGGACGCCCAGCGCGAGCTGCTCACCCCGGGCCTGCTGGCCATCATGGCGCCGATCGCGGTCGGTTTCGGTCTCGGCGCGGGCGCGCTGGCGTCCTACCTGGCCGGGGCGATCGGCGCGGGCACGCTGATGGCGGTGTTCCTCGCCAACTCCGGTGGTGCCTGGGACAACGCCAAGAAGCTGGTCGAGGACGGCGCGCACGGCGGCAAGGGTTCCGACTCGCACGCCGCCACGGTCATCGGTGACACGGTCGGTGACCCGTTCAAGGACACCGCCGGCCCGGCCATCAACCCGCTGCTCAAGGTGATGAACCTGGTGTCGCTGCTCATCGCCCCGGCGGTGGTGGCCTGGAGCGTGGGCACCGAGCAGAACACCCCGCTGCGGGTCGGCATCGCGGTCGTCGCGTCGCTGTTGATCGTCGGCGCAGTGGTCTGGAGCAAGCGCAAGCCGATCTCCATGGGCGAGGACACCCCCGCCGAGAAGCCGGCTCCAACGCGCGTCAGCGCCTGATCCGAAGTGGTCGCGGAAGGCACCCGGCACTCGCCGGGTGCCTTCCGCCCTGCGTTGGCCGTACGCTGCAATCCATGCGCACGGCCCGCACCATCCCCTTACTCGTCGTCTGCTCCCTCGTGGTAACTCTGGGTGCTTGTTCCAGCGGCCCGGCACCGAGCGCTTGGGCCGCGTCGGTCTGCAAGGTGCTCACGCCCTGGCGCAGTGAGATAGGCACGCTCACCACCCGCACCCAGCAGCAGATGACCGCCGCGACGACTCCCGCCCAGGCGAAGGAGAATCTGATGCGGCTGTTCGGCGGCGCCGAGTCAGCGAGCGAGAAGGCGCGGGCCGGAGTGCAGGACGCCGGGGTGCCCGACGTCGACGAGGGCAAGCGGGTAGCGGACGGCTTCACTGCGTCACTGAGCGCGATGCGCGACGCCTACGGTAAGGCCAAGACCGGCATCGAGGGCCTCGCGACCAGCCCGGCGAAGGACTTCTACGCGCGGGTCGGCACGGTGGTGGACACGCTCAACACCGAGTACAAGGCCAGCGAGCTCGACACCAGCAATCTGTCGTCGGTGGAGCTGCAGAAGGCGTTCGACGCGGTCCCGGAATGCCGCTGACCATGGCGGAGCCGGGGTGGCCGCTGATTCCGCGCGAAATCCTGCCCGCGCCGGTCGAGCCCGCCTCGGGCCGGTCCGGTCGCGCGCGGCTCCAGCGCGTGACCGCGGCCGGTCCGGCAGGGCGCCAGCTTTCGGTCTTCGGGGTCGAGGCTGTCGACCCCTCGCTGGCTGACCTGGTCGGTTTGCTGGCGGGCCCGGGACGGCTGGGCCGCATCGGGGGTACGGCCCGAGTCTCCGTCCGAGTCGACGCGGCCTGGCGGGTGCACGTCCTGGTCAGCGAACTGGTCAGCCGAGGCCTGGTGGTCAACTGGCGCCCGATCCACGAAGCGCATCCGGCAGCGACACCACCGGAAGGAGAGCAGGAAGAAGCGCCGTCGACGGAGGGTGGGCCAGCGGCGGAAGCAGCACCACTGGAGGAAGAACAGCCGGAAGGTGCGGGAGCGGCTGGCGGCGCCGAGGCAGAGGTGCTGCCGGCGGGGTTCGAAGTCGGGACGGCGTACAGCAGCCGGTTGAACGGGTTGGCGCGGAGCTGGCCGCCGCCGGACGGCCGGATCTTTCTCGACGGGTCGCGGTTGCGACTGTGGGTGGCAGCGGCGGGAGCGCCGCGTGCGGAGGGTTACGCTCTGGGTCTGGATCCCGACCGGGCTCTTGCCGACCCGGTGCACGACGCATTGACACACGTCGGTCTGATGGGCACGATTCAAGCCGGTCCGGCGTACGTGATTGCAGGTCGGAGGCGTCTTGCGCGACTCGCCGAGCTGATCGGCGAACGGCCCGTCGCGGCACCCGAACGGCTGTGGCCGGGCGGCGCCGCTGCGTGATCTTCACCGATTGTGTGCGACACGGCGCTATGTTCCCGGTGTACGGTGGCGCCGTCAGATGCGTGCGGTGGCCGGGCCGTTACCATCCGACATCTGTGTGCCCGGGTAATGAGAGCTGGTCCGGCGCGTTACGTTGAACGTCCGCGTGCCTGTCGTCCGCGACGGGTCGCTGCCGAGTGAGTCCGAAGTTGGGGAGTGCCGTGCCGAGCAACGCCAGGACGACCCGTCTGGTCATCGTCGAGTCACCGTCGAAGGCCAAGACGATCGCCGGCTACCTGGGGCCCGACTATTTCGTCGAGGCCTCCTTCGGTCATGTCCGCGACCTGCCGAAGAACGCCGACGAGGTCCCCGAGAGGTACAAGGGTGAGTCGTGGGCGCGGCTCGGCGTCGACGTGGACAACGGCTTCAGCCCGCTCTACGTGGTCTCCGCCGACCGCAAGCAGCAGATCGCCAAGCTGAAGCAGCTCGCCAAGGAAGTCGACGAGATCTTCCTCGCCACCGATGAGGACCGCGAGGGCGAGGCTATCGCCTGGCACCTGGTCGAGACGATCAAGCCCAAGGTCCCGGTCAAGCGGATGGTCTTCCACGAGATCACCAAGCCGGCCATCCAGGCCGCGGTCGCCAACCCGCGGGAAATCGACAAGGACCTGGTCGACGCGCAGGAGGCCCGACGCATCCTGGACCGGCTGTACGGCTACGAGGTCAGCCCGGTGCTGTGGAAGAAGGTCATGCCGAAGCTCTCGGCGGGCCGGGTCCAGTCCGTCGCCACCCGGATCGTGGTCGAGCGGGAGCGCCAGCGGATGGCCTTCCGCTCCGCGGAGTACTGGGACATCAACGCGCTGCTCGCCATTCAGGGCAAGGACGAGGGAACCCGCTCGTTCTCGGCGACGCTGATCGCGTTAGGCGGCGACCGGATCGCCACCGGCAAGGACTTCGAGGCGACCACCGGCCAGCTCAAGCCCGGCGCCTCCGTCGTGCACCTGGACGGCGACGGCGCCCGCGGGCTGGCCGCCCGTCTGGAGGGGCAGCCGTTCAAGGTCACCAAGGTCGAGGAGAAGCCGTACCGGCGGCGGCCGTACGCGCCGTTCATCACCTCGACGTTGCAGCAGGAGGCCGCGCGCAAGCTGCGGATGTCCTCCGCGCAGACGATGCGGACCGCCCAGCGGCTGTACGAGAACGGCTACATCACTTATATGCGTACCGACTCGGTGAACCTGTCGGAGACGGCCATCGCGGCCGCCCGCCGGCAGATCGCCGAGCTGTACGGCGAGCGCAGCGTCCCGCCGGAGCCCCGCCGCTACACCGGCAAGGTCAAGAACGCGCAGGAGGCGCACGAGGCGATCCGGCCCGCCGGAGACGTCTTCCGGGCGCCGGGCGAGCTGGCAAACGAGCTGTCCGGTGAGGAGTTCCGGCTCTACGAGCTGATCTGGCGGCGTACGGTCGCCTCCCAGATGACCGACGCGGTCGGAAACTCGATCTCCGTGCGTATCCGGGCGGTCTCCACCGCGCAGGAAGAGGCGGACTTCGCCGCGACCGGTAAGACCATCACCGACCCGGGGTTCCTGCGCGCCTACGTCGAGTCGTCCGACGACGAGAACGCCGAGGCCGAGGACGCCGAGCGCCGGCTGCCCAACCTGGTCAAGGACCAGCCGCTCACCGCGGAGGAGCTGGCCGCGGCCGGTCACCACACCAGCCCGCCGTCGCGCTACACCGAGGCGTCGCTGGTCAAGGCCATGGAAGAGCTGGGCATCGGCCGGCCCTCCACCTACGCGGCGATCATGCAGACCATCCAGGACCGCGGGTACGTGGAGAAGCGCGGCCAGGCGCTGATCCCGACTTTCATCGCCTTCGCGGTGGTCGGCCTGATGGAGCAGCACTACCCGCGCCTGGTCGACTACAACTTCACTGCCGCGATGGAGACCGACCTCGACGGCATCGCCGGGGGCGAGAACGCCTCCTTGGACTTCCTCACGTCGTTCTACTTCGGCAGCCAGAACGCCGACCCGGACGACGCCATCGCCAAGGCGGGCGGCCTGCGCAAGCTGGTCACCGAGAACCTGGGCGCTATCGATGCGCGGTCGATCAACTCGATCCCGCTGTTCGACGACGAGGACGGCAAGCTCATCGTGGTACGGGTCGGCCGCTACGGGCCGTACCTGCAGCGTCAGCAGCCCGAGGGTGCCGAGGAGTCGCCGAACGACCGGGCGTCGTTGCCGGACGGCATCGCCCCGGACGAGCTGACCCCGGAGAAGGTCAACGAGCTGTTCCTCGGCGGTGGCGGCGAGCGCAGTCTCGGCGACGACCCGGCCACCGGTGGGGCCGTGGTGCTCAAGTCCGGGCGCTTCGGCCCGTACGTGGAAAGTGGTGATCGTCGTTCCTCGCTCTTCCGCACCCAGTCGCCCGAGACGCTGACGCTGGAGCAGGCGCTGCAGTTGCTGAGCCTGCCGCGCGTGGTGGGCAAGGACGCCGAGGGCGCGGAGATCGTCGCCAAGAACGGCAAGTTCGGCCCCTATGTCCAGCGCGGCACCGACTCGCGGTCGTTGCAGGGCGAGGAGCAGCTGTTCACCATCACGCTCGACGAGGCGCTGGCGTTGCTGGCCGCCCCGAAGACCCGGCAGCGTGGGGCCGCCAAGCCGCCGCTGCGCGAGATGGGCCCGGACCCGGTCACCGACAAGCCGATGGTGATCAAGGACGGCCGGTTTGGGCCGTACGTGACGGACGGCGAATACAACGCGTCGCTGCGCCGGGATCAGACGCCCGAGGAGCTGACGGTCGCGCAGGCGTCCGAGATGCTCGCGGAGAAGCGCGCCAAGGGCCCGGCTCCGAAGAAGAAGGCGGCGGCGAAGAAGGCTCCGGCCAAGAAGGCCGCCGACGGGGCCGAGCCGGCGAAGAAGGCAGCCGCCAAGAAGGCCCCGGCCAAGAAGACGACCGCGGCGAAGAAGGCGACCCCGGCCAAGAAAGCGGCGCCGCGCAAGGCCGCCGCGAAGAAGGCCGCCCCTGCCAAGGCGACGGCCTCCTCCGAATAGCGGTGTTCAGCTCCCGGTGATGGCGGAGATCCGGGTGCTGAAAGCGTTCCAGCTGTTGGCGACGTAGCCGTCGACGAGGTTGGTCGAGCCGGACTCGTACACGACCGTGCTGCCGTCGGCGCTGATCGCGGGGCTGCGGTCCGCGCCGTTGGCGGGGGCGCCGCTGTTGGTGAGGTTGCCCTGCCGCGTGGCACCCGTCAGCCGGTCGTGCACGTAGAGCCGGCTCATCGGGCGGCCCCAGTCATGACCGCCCAGGTTCCGCGCGGCCGAGACGAACGCCACGTAGCGGCCGTCCCCGCTGATCACCGGTGACCAGCTTTCCGACTCGCTCTGCCCGCCGGTGCTCGAGACGCTGACCCGGCTGGTGGTGCCGTCCTGCAGGTCCCGGACGAATACATCGCCCGCCTTGTTCGTGTCCTCGGGGACCAGGTCGTCCGCGTCGGACCAGAACGTGACGTAGCGGCCAGCCATGACGGCACTCGACACAGTGGCCTCTGCCTTGCTCTGCGCGCCTCCGGTCGCCACGTTGACCCGGGTGGTGGTGCCGGCCTGCAGGTCGCGGACGAAGACGTCCAGGCGGCCGTTGGTGTCGCCGGCAACCAGGTTCGTCGCCCGGGACCGGAAGGTCACATAGCGGCCGTCTGCGCTGATCTTCGGCTCACCGGCGTTCCCGTTGGCTTGCTCCCCGGTGTTCGACACGCTCGCCAGGGTCACTGTGCCCGTCTGCATGTCGCGGACGAAGACGTCGGACAGGTTGGCGTCGCCGGGCACGAGGTTGTCGGCCAACGAGGTGAACGCGATGAACCGGCCGTCCGCACTGATCGACGGGTCGATGCTCTGGTCGTTCGCCTGGCCGCCCGCCGCCGGCCGGCTGACCATGGTGGTCCGTTCCGAGACCCGGTCCCGGACGAAGATGTCGGGGACGTCGTTGGTGTCGCCGCCGGGTGTCAGGTTGTCCGCCGCCGAGCGGAAGGCGACGTAGCGGCCGTCCGCGTTGAGCGTGGCGCCATCGCTCCAGCCGTTCGCCTGCCGGCCGTTGCTGGCCACGCTGACCAGCGTCGTCTCCTTGAACGACCGGTCCCGCAGGAAGATATCCGTCGTGCCGTTGCCATCGCCCGGCACGATGTCCGTGGCGGCCGAGCGGAATGCCACGAACCGGCCGTCTCCACTGACCTGCGGCAGCGTGTACTTGATCCCGTGTCCGGCGCCTTGGGCGCCGGAGCTGGCGATGCTGATCAGCTCGGTCGGCGCCTCGGCGGCGGCGGCCGGAACCGCCGTCGCCAGAACCGTCAACGCGACGCCGGCGGGAACCGCCCGCCGTGCCCAATTATCGAATTTCATCTTTTCCCCTTGTGTGGCGGCTACGCCCATTCAGGTATGGACGGTGCGGGCCGCCGCGGCCGCCGGGAAGAGGTGAAAACTAGGATCTTGACAAGCGGCCGGTCGTCACGCGCCGAGGACGCGGTCCAGGTAGGCGTTGGTGAAGACCCGGCCGGGATCGAGCCGGTCGCGGACGGCCAGGAAGTCGTCGAATTTCGGGTACGCGCGCCGCAGCGACTCCGCCTCCCGGTAGTGCATCTTGCCCCAGTGCGGCCGTCCGCCCAGCGCCTCGCACACCTTCTCGAACGCCCGGAAGTACGGCTCGTACGGGCTGCCCGAGAACTGGTGGATCGCGATGTACGCGGAGTCGCGCCCGTAGCCGTGCGAGAGCCAGACGTCGTCCGGGCCGGTGAAGCGCACCTCGACCGGGAACTGCACCTTGAACGGCAGGTTCTCGATGATCCGGGGCAGGGAGCCCAGTGCCTCGTGCACGCATTCGCGCGGGATCTCGTACTCCATCTCCACGAAGTGGACGCGGCGCGGCGTACAGAAGACTCGGTCGGAGCGGTCCGTGAAGGTCCGGGCCGTCAGGGCGCGGGCCGCGAGGGCGTTCATCGGGGCGACCGCCGCGGGGATCTTCTGGCCCACCCGGCAGACGCCCTGGAAGACGGTGTTGGGCAGGAACTGCTCGTCCAGCCAACCGCGGAAGCGGGACAACGGCTGGTCCGACGCTGCCACCTTGTTGTTGCGCTTGAGCTGCGCCCGGTCCGTGTACGGATACCAGTAGAACTCCATGTGGTCGTTCTCGGCGATGTGCTGGTCCAGGCCGGTGAGGATTTCGGCGAGCGCTACCGGCCGCTCGTCGGCGAGCAGCACGAAGGCGGGCACGCAGCGCAGGGTGACCTCGACCAGGATGCCGAGGGCGCCGATGCCGAGCCGGGCGGCCGGGAACAGCTCGGACGACGCGTCGATGTGCAGGATCTCGCCGGAACCGGTGACGAGGGTGACCGCTTCCACCACCGAGGCCAGGGTGGAGTGTGCGTGTCCGCTGCCGTGGGTACCTGTGGAGATAGCGCCGGCCACCGTCTGGTGGTCGATGTCGCCGAGGTTGGGCATCGCCAGGCCGTGCTCGGCCAGCAAGGAATTAAGTCGATACAACGGCATACCGGCCTGAACCGTGACGAGATTACCGTCAATGGCGACGAGCTCGTGCAGCCGGTGCAGCACGAGTCGCTGGTCGTCGGCCACGGCGATGTCGGTGAACGAGTGCCCGCTGCCGATCGCCTTGACCCGGCGGCCGGCGGCAGCGGCCTCCTTGACGAGCGCCGCCACCTCGTCGGGGGTGCCGGGAGTAAGGACGTCGACGGCGACGGACTCTTGGTTACCGCCCCAGTTCCGCCAGCGGCGGGAGGTGAGAGGGAGCGCTTTGTCACTGGTCATTACGGTTCTGTCCTCCCGACGAGCGGACAGTCGCACAAAACCGGGGATGGTGCGCGTCCCCCGCGTCCCGTCGATGCGTCTCGCTCGTTGATCCGAGTAACGTTCCGATTGAGGATTGTTCGCGACCGGAGTCGACCTTCGCTAGACGTAGGTCGACGAGAGTCTTTCCGCCGGCGCGGACGGTTCTCGCTATCAGTGCTGAGAGGGAGTGGCGACGCGTGTCGACACCAACCGTCACCACCGGACCGCTGCGGCGGGTTCCGGTGCAGGGCAGAAGCGTTGCCCGAGTCCAGCGCATGCTCGACGCCTGCGCGGAGCTCGTGGACGAGGTCGGGTACGAAGGCCTGACCACCACTCTGCTCGCCGAGCGGGCCGAAGTGGCCATCGGCTCGGTGTACCAGTTCTTCCCCGACAAGCGGGCGATCGTCCAGGCTCTCGCGATGCGCAACATGGACGCCTACCTGCAGAGTCTGTCGGCCCGCTTCGGCAACGAGACGTTTGCCCATTGGTGGGACGGCGTCGATGCGGCCATAGACGTCTACATCCACATGCACCGCAGCGTGCCGGGCTTCCGGACGCTGCACTTCGGTGACGTGGTGGACCTGCACCTGCTCGACGCCGAGCGGGACAACAACACGGTCATCGGCGACCGGATCGCCGAGCTGCTGGTGGACCAGTTCCAGCTGATGGACCTCGAGCGGCTGCGCTTCGCACTGCTGATCGCGGTCGAGGCAGCCGACGCGCTGATCAAGCTCGCCTTCCGCCGCGACCCCTCCGGCGACGAGGCCGTGCTGACCGAGGCCAAGGCGCTGATCCGCGAGTACCTGCACCGCCACGTTCCTGCCTGACCGACTGCACCGAACTGCTCCCACCGCTCGTGGCCCACGGCCGCGACGGTGAGGGCCAGGAGGGCAGGCCCAGCAGACGCAGCCTGACGGGCTAGCCGAGGAACGCATACCCCTCGCCCCGGTACGTCGGGGTCGGCGTGGTGGTGTCATCGTCGACGAGGTGCACCTCGTTGACGTGTTCGCACAGCTCGCCGGCCTTGGCGTGACGGAACCACACCCGGTCGCCCGGGCGCAGGTCCGCTGCGGCCGCGCCGAGCAGCGGTGTCTGCACCTCGCCCGCCCCCTCGTCGCCGCGGAACCGCAGTCCTTCGGGAAACCACGGCGTCGGCTGCCGGGATGGTCCGGTCGGCCCTGAGGCGATCCAGCCACCCCCGAGCACCGTGGCGACCTGCGGCGTCGGGCGCCGCACCACGGACAGTGCGAAGAACGCCGCCGGAGTCGGCCGCCAGGCCCGGTATGCGTCGAACAGCATCGGCCCGAACAGCCCGGACCCCGCGGCGATCTCGGTCACCGAAGGGTCGGCGGCGGTTGCCGCCATGCTCCCGGTGCCGCCGCCGTTGACGAACTCCAGGTCGGCGTGCTCGCGGACGGCCCGTACCGCGGCGATTCGGCGTTTCAACAACTCTGGCAGGGCGCGGCGCTGGATGAGCCGGATCGCCTGCGCCCGCAGTGCTTGCCCGGGCGGCGCATCACCGAGGCCGGCGATGTGTGCCTCGTACGCCATCATCGCGACCAGCGTGAACCCGCGTCGGGCGACCAGCTTGCGGGCCAACGTCCCGGCCTGTGCCGCGGAGTGCACGGGGGAGCGGCGCACGCCGATGTGCAGGGGGCCGGCCGGCCGCCAGGAGGCGTCCAGTTCCAGGCAGATGCGTACGGATGGCCGCTGATCGGGGGCGGTGACCGCGTCGACGAGATCGAGGTGGCCGAGGTTGTCGACCATGATCGTGATGGCGGCAGCGAGGTGCGGGTCGGCGGTCAGCTCGGCGAGCGCGGTGCGGTCGACCGTCGGATATGCGACCAGCACATCATCGGTGACGCCCGAGCGGACCAGCCAGATCGCCTCCGGCAACGTGTACGCCATGACGCCGGACCAGCCCGGACGCTGCAGCACCCGTTCCAGCAGGGCCCGGACCCGGACGGACTTGCTCGCCACTCGGATCGGTTTGCCGGCCGAGCGCAGGCTGAGCGCTGCGGCGTTGGCGTCGAACGCGGCCAGATCTATCGCGGCCACCGGTGTCTCCAGGTGGGCCGTGGCCCGGTCGAGACGTTTCTGCTGAGCGCTGCGGTCGGCGATCACGCCAGCAACCTATCCGCTCCGCGACCAATGCGAAATACCTTCATCTATTCGCCACCCGTTCGAGCGCACCCCTGCCACCGACGTCCGCCCGTTAGAGTGCTTCGGGCAGTGACTACCTGGAGGTAAGGGTCATCGACACCGAAGCGAGTACGGCACGCAAGGACGCCGGCCCGGTTGATCTTTCCGGGGTGGCCGCGCTGCGTTCCGTGCTGCGGATCCGGCCCTTCCGGCGACTCTGGCTGGTGCTCAGCCTCGCCTCGTTCGGCGACTGGATCGGCATCCTCGCCACCGCCCTGTTCGCCGCGCAGCAGGTCACCGGCAGCATCGCGCAGGGCAGCGCGTTCAGCAGCACAATTGCCATCCGGCTGCTCCCCGCGCTGATCCTCGGCCCGATCGCCGGGGTCATGGCGGACCGGTTCGACCGCCGCTACACCATGGTCATCTGCGACATTCTGCGCTTTTTCGTGTATGGGTCGATCCCGGTCGTGGCCCTGGTCAGCGACTCCGGCGGCCTCATCGTGACCTGGGCGGTCGTCGCCACCTTCATCGGCGAGACGATCACCCTGATGTGGATCCCCGCCAAGGAAGCCGCGGTCCCCAACCTCATCCCCAAGGGTCGGCTCGAGGCGTCCAACCAGCTCACGCTGATCACCACGTACGGCCTGACCCCGATCCTGGCCGCCCTCGCGCTGGCCGCCCTCGACGGCGTGGTGCAGGGCCCGATCGGTGGCCTGCCCTTCTGGGCGACGCCGGTGCAGATCGCGCTCTACATCAACGCGCTGTCCCGGGCCGCCACCGCCGCCGTCGTGTTCTTCGGCATCAAGGAGATCAGCGCCGGCCGCCGCGAACGCCAGCAGAAGAACGCCGAACAGAGCATGTTCCGGCAGTTCGTCGAGGGCTGGCAGTACATCGGCCGTACCCCGTTCGTGCGCGGTCTGGTCCTCGGCATCTTCGGCGCGTTTGCCGGCGCCGGCATCGTCGTCGGCACCGCCCGCTTCTTCACCGCCTCCCTCGGCGCCGGCGACGCGGCCTTCTACCTGCTGTTCGCCACCCTCTTCATCGGCCTCGCCATCGGCATCGGCGCCGGCCCGGCGATCGTCCGCGAACTGTCCCGGCGCCGCTGGTTCGGCATCAGCCTGGTCCTCGCCAGCGGCTCGGTCGCGTTCCTCTCGGTCGCCTTCCACCTCTCCATGGCCCTGTTCGGGGCGCTCTTCGTCGGCGCCGGAGCGGGCATGGCGTTCCTCGCCGGGGTCACCCTGCTCGGCGGCGAGGTGGGCGACGAGGTGCGCGGCCGGGTGTTCGCCGTCGTCCAGATCGGCGCGCGGCTCGTGCTGCTGCTCGCCATTTCCCTCGCCGGTGTCCTGGTCGGCCTCGGCAGCTCCCGCACCATCCGGGCCGGCGACATCGCCATCGACATCTCGTCCACCCGGGTGCTCCTGCTGGTCGCCGGTGTGGTCGGCGTCTGGACCGGCATCACCGCCTTCCGGCAGATGGACGACAAGCACGGGGTCCCGGTCCTGGCGGACCTGCTCGGTGCGATCCGTGGGCGGCCGCTGTCGCCGGCCGAGCCGTTCACGCGTACGGGAATCTTCGTGGTCTTCGAAGGCGGCGAAGGCGCCGGCAAGTCCACCCAGGTCTCCCGTCTGTCCGCGGACCTGATCGCCGCCGGACACGACGTGGTCGTCACCCGCGAACCCGGCGCCACCGACGTGGGCGCGCGGATCCGTAGCCTGGTGCTCACCAAAGGTGAGACCGCCGCCGATGCGCCCTCACCGCGAGCCGAGGCACTGCTCTATGCCGCCGACCGCGCCCATCACGTGGCAACGGTGGTCCGGCCCGCACTGGCCCGGGGCGCAGTCGTGATCAGCGACCGCTACATCGACTCGTCGCTGGCCTACCAGGGCGCCGGGCGTACGCTCCCGGTCCAGGAGATTTCCTGGCTGTCGTCCTGGGCGACCGGCGGCCTCAAGCCCGACCTGGTGGTGCTGCTCGACGTCGACCCGAATGTCGGGCTGCGCCGGGTGGACAGCCGCGGCCAGGGCACGGACCGGCTGGAGAGCGAATCCCGCTCCTTCCACGAGCGGGTCCGATATGCATTCCTCGACCTGGCATCGGCGGATCCGAAGCGCTACCTGGTGTTGGACGCCGCCCGCCCCGCCGAGGAAATCTCCGAGGCGGTGGCTACGCGCTTTGCCGCCCTGCAGGGCGCGGAGGACACCCCGTCGACAGCCGACCCGGAAGCCACGACGGTCGTGCCTGGTGGCTCGGATCCCTCCGCCACGGTTGTGGTGCCTGGCGGCTCGGATCCGGAGCAGACGATGGTGGTGCGGGCCGGTGCGGCGTCGGCGGGCCCGGACGAGACGATGGTGGTGCGGGCGCCGAGCGGGCCGAACGAGACCGCCGTGATCTTGCCCGCGGGCACACCGCCCTCCCCGGACGCCACCCAAGTCATCTCAGCCTCGTCGGTCTCGGCGGCTTCTTCGCCAACCGCGGAGGAAACGCAGGTGGTGCGGCCCAGCGACGAGACGCAGGTGGTGCGGCCGGCGGAGGAAACGCAGGTGGTGCGGCCAGGCGGTGAAACGCAGGTCGTGCGGTCGGCGGAGGAGACCCAGGTCGTGCGGCCGAGCGACGAGACGCAGGTGGTGCGGCCGGCGGGTGACGAGGGTGGGCGACCGTCGCGCGGCGAGCGAGAATCGACGCCATGAGTGTGTTCGCCGACCTGGTCGGGCAGGACGAGGCCGTCGAGACGCTGAGCCTGGCCGCTGCCGCGGCAGCGCGGATTGTCGCCGGTGACACCGCCGGAGCGGGCGCGATGACGCACGCCTGGATTTTCACCGGTCCGCCCGGTTCCGGCCGTTCGGTCGCCGCCCGAGCCTTCGCCGCCGCCCTGCAGTGCGAACGGGACGGCATCGGTTGCGGAGAGTGTCACGGCTGTCACACCGCTTTGGGCCGTACGCATGCGGACATTCGCTTTGTCGTGCCGGAAGGCCTGTCCATCGGCGTCAACGAGATGCGCGCCCTGGTGCTGCGCGCCGGCAGTGCCCCCTCTGGCGGCCGCTGGCAGGCGGTCGTGATCGAGGACGCCGACCGGCTCACCGAGGCGGCCGGCAACGCGCTGCTCAAGGCCGTGGAAGAGCCGCCGCCCCGCACGGTGTTCCTGCTCTGCACCCCGTCCACCCACCCGGACGACATCTCGGTGACCATCCGGTCGCGCTGTCGCGTCGTCGCGTTGCGCCAGCCGTCGGTCGAGGCCGTCACGGATGCTCTGGTACGCCGGGACGGCGTAGCCCCGGACGCCGCAGCCTGGATTGCGGCCGCCGCCCAGGGTGATGTCCGTCGGGCCCGGCGGCTGGCCGGTGACCCCGATGCCCGTAGCCGTCGAGAAGCGGTGCTCACCGTGCCGCGCCGGCTGAGCAGCGTCGGGGCCTGCTTCGACGCGGCGTCCGCCCTGATCGCCGCGGCCGAAGCGGAAGCCGCCGCGACCTTCGCGGAGGCCGACAGCGCCGAGCGTGCCGCCCTGGAACAAGCCCTCGGCGCCGGGGGTACGGGCCGTGGTGCAACCGGCGCGATGCGCGGCGCGGCCGGCCAACTGAAAGAGCTCGAGAAACGGCAGAAGTCCCGCCTCACCCGTGCCCAGCGGGACGCGCTGGACCGCGCGCTGGTCGATCTCGCCGGCTTTTACCGCGACGTCTTGACCACTGGCCTGCGGGCCCCGGTGCGGGTCGTGCACACGGACACGGCCGCTCAGACCTCGGCAGCGGCCGAGAAGTGGACTCCGGAAAGCACGTTGCGCCGCCTCGAAGCGGTGCTTGCCTGCCGCGAGGCCATCGAGCAGAACGTCAAGCCGAAGATCGCCGTCGAAGCAATGATGCTCAGCCTCTGGCGCGGCTGAACCCGTTATCCACAGCGCTGTCCACAGGGGATTCCCTGTGCCCGCCGCGCGGGGTACCTTCGGTGCCGTACCGCTACCGAGGCGCCACGCCGCGTGAGGAGCTGCCGGATGCCCCACGAGATCGACGAGGCCTGGATCGACGAGGCGATCGACCGCTACCGCCGCCTCGACACCCTGCGCGCGGAGTTCGACAAAGCCGTCGCGGCGCACGTGGTGACGATCCACTCGCCGGACGGCACGGTCGAAGTGCTGGTCACCGCGGCTGGCGAGGTCACCGACGTCCGGATCCACGGCAACCTGCGCCAACGCGACGCTCCGGACCTGGCCCGCGAGATGCGGGCCGCGGTCACCCAGGCGACACAGGCCGCCCGCTGGGCTCGGGAGAAAATCCACGACGAGATCTTCGGCGCCTTCCGGGCCCTGGGGGAGTGACCATGGACCAGCTCGCTGACAGCCTCGAAGCGGCCGCCGAAGCACTTACCACAATGGACCGCCATCTTGCCGCGCACGCCGTGCCGCCCGGATCGTTCGGCGCCGACGACATCGGCCTTCCCGGCCGTATCGGCAGCCGGCTGCACCACCACTGGCACGCCGTTCTCGTCGCCCGCTCCCGGGAAGCTGCCGACACCGCGCGGCACCTGCTCGACCTTGCCGCCGACATCCGCACCACGACAACGGCGTACAGCGACACTGACGGTGACGTGGCCCGCCGCATCCGACGGGGGATCTGATGGACCGGCTCGCGCAGCTTCTCGACACGGCCGGCCCCCTTCTCGGCCGCGTCGACATCCTCCTCGGGGCCGGTGGTGCCCCGCCCACCCACGAGGTGTGGACGCAGCTTCGACGCGTACGCCTCCTGCCGGGCGACGCTGCCCGCGCAGTCGCCGCTCTGCGCCCGGTCGACCTGAGCGACGCCGGCCCCGAGTTGCGGTTCTCCGCCCGCTCCTGCGCGACCTTGGCCGCTTCGCTGTCCCCGCCTAAGGAGTGGTCGGGGACAGCGGCCGACGCCTACGACCAGGCCCGCGTGCGGACAGCCATGCATATCAGCGGCGGAGGAGCCAGTGTGGATGATCGACTCCGTGCAACCGCCGACCTGGCCGACGCGCTCGCCCACTGGATGCGTCGCACCCGCGACGACCTGGCCGCCGCCCTGGCCGAGGTCATCGCCTCTGCCGAAGCGCTCACCCTGCTCGCCGAAGGGTCCGACATCCCGGCACGCGGCGACCTCGCTGCCGCTGCCGACCTCGCCGAGCGAGTTCTCCGCACTGTGGCCGACGCCTACGATCGGGCCGCCGACCTCCTGCACGAAACCCGCCCGCTCGCTGAGGCGCTCGAGCCCGCCCGCTGACGATCAGTCGTTGGAGCGTGACCGTCCTCGCGTGCCGAGAATCATGGCGGCCGCACCGGCAATCAGCAGCGCGACGCCACTGAGCGCAATAACGTCCACCCGTGGTCCGGTGATGGGCAGCCCCGCCCCGGCACCCCCGACCGCGCCAGACACCCCACCGTCGACCGACTCCGGCGCCACAGCAGCCGCTTCCAGCATGCCCATGTCGAAGGCAAGCGCTGCGCGGTCGCCGTACCCGGGCTTGTGCGCAACTGCCACGGAGAGCGCTGCCGCTCGCGCCGCGATGGCCCGTCCCTGAGTGGCTTGCCGCACATCGCCGAGCGCGATACGGATCGTGGTCCCCGACTTCGCCGCCGGTGCACCTTCCGGCTGGGGCTGCGCAACCTCGGGCACGCCAGGCACCTCCGGCAGCGGCAGCGAACCGCCGGCGCCGAGCACATCGCCGACGATCGGCAGCTTGCCGATCAGCCCGCCGAGCCCATTTGCGCCGCCTGCCGCATCCGCACCGGCCGGGCCACTCGCCGGCTCGCCGCTCGACCCGCTACCGTCCGGCCGGTTGTCGTCCGGCCCGTCGCCCTTGGCCCCGCTGCTGCCGACTCCGCTGTTCGGCCCGCCAGCGTCCGCCGCCCCGTCGTTGCTTCCACCGCTCTTCGCGCCGCCAGCATTCGATGTGTCACCCGCAACCTCGCCGTTGTTCGTCTCGCCAGTAGCCAGCCCGCCTGTTGCTGCGGCGCCATCGCCCGCAGCGGTGGTCCCGCTGGCCCCCGTGGCCGCGTCACCTTCCGCTGCGGTTGCGCCGCCCTCCGCATCGCCAGAGTGCTTCCTGGAGCTTGCCCGATCAGCGCCGCCTAGGGTGATTTCCAGGTGGTCTCCGGCGGTGCTCAGCCGCTCGGTCTTGAACCCACTCCCGGACACCTCCACCACCGCAGGCTGGTAGGCGACCTCACCACCATCCTTGATGGACATTCGCGCCACCAATGCCGGCGGCTTGACAATCCGCACGCGGACGGCACCATCAAGCAGTTCGAGGTCGCCGCCGCGCAACCCGGCCGCGGCCACGGTGGTCGCTGCGGCACCGCGCCCCGCCACCTTCGTGGTGCTTACGCTCTCGACCGTTTCGGGTACGCGCGCAAGCTCCCCGTCGAGAATCTCGCCACCCTTGAGTCGGGCTGCCGCGTGGGTGACCTCGCCCTCGGCGGCGCCGCAGGCCATTCCGGCGGTCCACTGGGCGTGCGTGGTGAGCTTTCCAGTCCCAAGGTTCACCGGTCCGACGTCGGCTGCTTCGGTGCGGCGGTGGGTCGCCTTTGCGTTGGTGGGTGGGGCCTGCTGGTGCAGCGGTTCGGTCAGCCCTGCCGGCGTACCCTCGGCTTTGGCGTCGATCATCCGCGCGACAGCCGCGGAACTGACCTGGGCCTGCGCGACCATCGCGGACTTGGCTTCGCCGATGTGGATCTCTTGGTCGGAGGTCTGTGCTCCGGTGCTGAGGTGGGTGAGCCGCAGGATCTGACTTCCCGACTGCGCCGAGTATCGCTGCGCCTGTTCGCATGGTGCGGGTGCCGCGTCTGCGGGCAGTGGTGCCAGGAACAGCCCGGCGACGCCGGCGACCCCGCCCGCCATCAGCCCCCGTCGACGCCGCGAACTCATCGCACTGCGCGACTGTGCTCCCGGCAATTCGCCGCCCGCTGGGAACTGTCCGCGCCCGAGGGCTGACTGGTTTGTCGGAACGGCATCCTTATTGGACAGAATCGTCTCGGGGAAGTTGGCGCCACGTGCCCTCTTGCCGATGCCGCCCTCGCTTGCCATGCCTGCCGCCGCGCTCGTCAAGTTTGCGGTGGAGCCGGCCAAGCTGGCGGCGGCTGAGCCGATGGGGCGTGCTGCTGGGTTCGCCCGCTCTGCGGCGGGGTGGGCTGGGTTGGCGGCTACTGGGTTCGCCCGCTCTGTGGCGGGGCGGGCGGCAGCTGGGTTCGCCCGCTCTGTGGCGGGGCTGGCGGCAGCTGAGTTCGCCCGCTCTGCGGCGGGGCTGGCGGCAGCTAAGTTCGCCCGCTCTGCGGCAGCGTGGGCTGGGCTGGTGGCGGTGCGCTTGGCGGCGGCCAGGAGGCCGAGCCGCCATCCTCGACTGAACGTGACGATTGCCGGCATTTCGGTCGCCCGAGATCGGGTCAGGCGGGTGGGCCGGGCGGTCCCTGCAAGATCATCCGTTGCGGGTGCAGCACGCGTCATGGAAAGTCCTCCCCCAAGGAACGCCGCGGCGAGCGGCGCTTACGGGACTGCCCAACGAGGTTCGATGCGGGGGGTTGCGCGGATCTATGTACTTCTGCGCCATTTCGCACGCCCGGTCCGTCGCCGTAGGGTGGGTGCATGGGCATGCTGTGCGCGGTCAGCTTCAACCGGTACGGCCGCCTCTACTACCTCGATCCCGGCGAGTTTTCGCCACGGGTGGGCGACCGCGTGCTCGTCCCGACCGATGACGGCCCCGAGGTGGCGGAGTGCGTCTGGGCGGCGCAATGGGTCAGCGAGGACACCGGCGGTTTCCCCAAGGTCGCCGGTCTCGCCGACGACAAGGATCTGCGCCGCGACGAGCTCTTGCGAAAACGAAAGGCGGAGGCGAAGGTAGCGGCCAAGAAACTGATCAAAGCGCACGAGCTGCCGATGAAGGTGGTAGCGGTGGACCACGTGCTCGATCAGGCGGGCGCGGGCGGCTCCCGCACGACGATCTATTTCACGGCCCCGCACCGCGTCGACTTCCGTTCTTTGGTACGCGACCTCGGCGCCACTCTGCACTGCCGCGTCGAACTGCGCCAGCTCTCCGCCCGCGACTCGGCCCGCGTCCAGGGCGGCATCGGCTCCTGTGGTCGCGACCTGTGCTGTGCGACGTTTCTGACCGACTTCGAACCGGTCACCATCCGGATGGCTAAAGACCAGGACCTGCCGCTCAACCCGCTCCGCATCTCCGGCGCCTGCGGCCGGCTCATGTGCTGCCTGAAATACGAACATCCGCTGTATCAAACGTTCCAGTCCTCAGCCCCGGCGGTCGGCTCCCGGGTAACCACCCCGGAGGGCGACGGCCGGGTGGTCGCCCACAGCGTGCCGAAGGACGCGGTCGTGGTTCGCCTCGATGCGGACGGCTCCCGCTGCTCTTGCAGCCGCGCTTCGGTGTGCGGCCCCCGCCAAGCCCACGACGAGCAGTACGGCTAGCGCGTCAACCAGCCGCTTCCGGGCCGCACAACACGATGGGCGCCTCGATCGGGGTGACGCTCAAGGGCGCGGCAGGCAGTAGCCAGGACGAGTCTGGTGCGCCTGCCGGGTTCGGCGTCCACTTGCGGCAGATCTTGTCGATGCCCAGCGGATAAATGGTCAGGGTGCCGTCCGTGGCGATGTGCAGGCGAAGGAAACTCTTAGCGTCCTCGATCCCCTGGCCCGCGAACAGCTCGTTCACGTTCACGTCGAACCGGCTGGCGATCAGCAGGTACAGCGCGAGGAGCTGAGTGGCTAGGAACGCGATGATGGGGCCGTACGCAATGGCGGCGATGACCAGCGGGCCCGGCCAGGACCAATCGTGGAACGGCAAGCGCAACCACAGCCAGGTCCCCGCGGCCGCCAGGCCGACCTGGGCGAAACCGTGGGCGAGTCCGAGGAGCCAATGCCGGGCATGCTTGTCCTGACTGGCGTCCGGGGGTTGGGCGAACAACACCGTGCCGGCCAGGATCACCACCATCATGAAAATCAGCGGAATGCTGAACAGTCGTTGGAAAATGCCCTCCTGGCCGGCGGCGCCCGCCATGGCGAGCATGGTGAGGGTATGGATGATGCCGAGCATGGTCGCGAAGCCCGGATTGCGCGCGGGAATCTTCCGAAAGGCACCCCAGCTCATTCGGCGCGAGTCCGCCACTTGCGGGTAACGCGCGACGAGCTCGTATTGTCGGCTGCGGCTCGCACTGCGGGTCAAGGTTTCCTTCGGTGGCACGGTCAGTGCTTCCGGCAATTGATGCGTCCCGAGCAGGTAGGCGCCGCCGCCACCACAGGTGATCAGCTCACGATCCTCCCCGCTGTACCGGGCGTAATGGTGCAGGTCGCCGGACAGCAACACCCGAACCTGCGCACCGCTCGGCGCCAGGATCGTCCGGATGAAGTAGTCGACGCTGTCGTACGCGCCGGGCCTGTCGGCGGCCTTCACCCAGGTCGGCGACGGCGTCATCAGAATGATCCGGTCGTCGGGCCGCAGCCCGGCCGCGGCCCGCTCGAAATACACCAGTTGGGGATCGTCGATATATGCCTCGAACTGCTCGTCGATCGCAAACAGCCACCACCGCGCCGGCAATTCGACCGCGAAGTAGGAACGACGCTGCTGGGTGCGCCAACCGCCGATGTGCCCGTCCTTGCGGCGGGCGAAAAGTCGCAGGAATGCGGTGAGACCGTCATACCAGTCGTGGTTTCCGGGCAGGGCGAACAGCGTGGGCGGCGGCCCGGTTGCCGGGGCCTCAGGCAGCGCGGCCCGGTAGGGGCCCTTCATGCGGTTCTCGTAACCGTCGCCGTTGGCGAGCGGATAGACCTGATCGCCACCCATCAGCAACACCTGGCCGCGCGGCAGCATCCGGCCGTCGACCTCCAAACCCGGCTGCGCCATTAGGTACGCGACGGAGTAGGTCGCGTCGAAGCCGTCGCCGAGATCGGACACGTAGTCCAGCCACAGCTCGCCGCCGGTGCCGGGCTGCTCGAACGACTCGCCGGGCAGGGAGTTCTGCAGCTCGCGCTTGTCGAGATAGGCACCGAAGAGGATCGCCAGCAGCGTCCGCAGTCCGGTGTTGAGCAGCAGCAACGGCGCCAGCCAGCCCACCGGCCGCTGCGGGGTGAACCCGAGCTGTTGCGGATCCATGCTGACTGGCCGGCGCGCAGTGGACGGCTCGGCCTCGGCGGAGAAGGACCGGGGGCGCGGGGCGGGCTGTTCGTCGGTCACGAACGCAGATTAGACCGGTGGTATGACAATGATCGTCCGATTCCGGTGCGTCCGGGGCTCCGGTGGACGGTGGGGGCACGGCATGCCGTAGACTCAGGGACCGTTGCCGCCTTAGCTCACTCGGCTAGAGCGACGCACTCGTAATGCGTAGTCGCCCCAGAGTAACGCAGTCGGCTCGTTCTTCCTGGTCAAGGTCCGTTTGCGCCTGCTTGCGCTGCCCCCTGCCGCCCCTACTGCTTCCCTTTAGGTGCCGGTGCAATTTCCGCAGCCCTCAGCGATACGCTTCGTAGCGTTGCTTGTCAATGTGATCGCCACGTGGACGTGGCCGCGGTTCGTTAACACGTCTGGGTGGCCGAGGATTTCTTAGACCACCTCAATCGGCACTCCCGAACATTACATTGGGCCATGCTGTCAAATTGGCGACGCGCATTCCTCTTGACAATTATCAGAGGCATCTTTGATACACCCAGCTCCTCCCCCACTCGTCGCTTGCATTTCGATAGATTCGAAACCAGGGCATGAGCCGTGAGCGATTACGTAGGGTAGCGCTGTTGACACTCATTCATTCATGTGATTGTGTGTTCTTCAACGGGGCACTTAAGCGGGGATCTGGCATTGGGCGTCTATGCGTATAGCATGATGTCGCCATGCCGGCACTTTGCCATGTTCGACGCTTGCCCCCCATCTCGTCTATAGCAGGGAGACTGGGGAGTTGAAGTACCGTACCTTTAGCGTTCGCGCTGCAATCACATTGTTGGGCGCAACGGCAATTCTCTCAACCGGGCAGGCAGCAGCTTCGGCGAAGGACTGGCGGATTGACGCTCAGGCCGAGATTGACGCGTACACAGACGCGCACCCGACGGATTACGTGGGCCGAGACCGGCTCCTGGTGAAGTACGGCCTGCCCCCGATGCAGGTCAGAATTGACGGTATCGGTCGTGACCTGACCGCGGCCGAAGCTCAGAAAGAAATGAATGCCCGTAAGGCTGCTGAATCCAAGGCGCCTGCGGCAATCTCCATCAGAGCAGTTCCGACCGACGCGTTCTCTGTCTCGGTGACGATCAACTATGACCTTTATCTGAACCGCGTCGTTGTTGGCTCGTGGAACTTCCGGGACAACTTTGTCAACGGCAGCAACCCCGACGATGTAGCCACCGTCCAGGCAAACCTAGGAAGCTGCTTCCGCACTGGCTCGATGGTACGGAAAGCCGCCGACTACACCGGTAAGGATTACACCGGCAACACCTACGTTGATGACGGAGGCGTTAATGGGAGCCCGATCTTCGGTGTTCGTGACCGGGTAAGCGGTTTCAAGATGTTGACGGACAACGGCTACTTCCGGGTTACGTACAACAAGACCAACGCGAGCGGTTGCGGTTCCGCGAAGATGGGTGCACAGTTCCAGTACGAGCATAATCAGGACGGGGGAAGCGGGTTCAGCGCGAGCGCAGGATGGGGATTCTTCAGCGTTAGCTACGGGGGTGCGGCCAACAACAAGCTCAGGAAGTCGACCGACCCACTCTGGTTGTAACTCGATATAATCAAAGGCGCGGGTCCGTCGAAAGTCGACGGACCCGCGCCTACCTATACGCTGATGGTAGGATTCCGCTATGTCTAATGCAAAGACACGCACGGGTTTACTTTTCTTGTTCATCGCCGCCGCCATCGCGATATTCACCATGCCTCTTCATCGAATCTGGGCTGTCACGATGCTGTTTGCACTGATCACGGCGGTAGGTTGTACCTGCCTTGCTGCTGGACTGTCGGAAAGGCAGCAGCAAGCGACATCCATTACTGATGTAGCGCAGGATCAGTCAGACGCGAGAAACGCGTAACACCAAAGTCACCGCCGGAGCAGAGAGTCAGCGTTTGACTGCTTCGACGACATCGATTACTTCCAAACAGGCCCGATCCTTATCCTACCGACTGCATGGTGCATGGTGCATGAGGGAGGGTGGGGACCGAACCCCTTGGCGCGGTGCAAGAGGATCGGAGGTGTTAGTGCTTTCCGTCCGCCCACGGTTGCAGACCTCACTAACTGCTCCTAACACGATCTCTGACCGGTCCATTTGATCAGTCGGCGCCAGCAGATAAGGATGCAGGCGAGGCTGACGAAGCTGTCGTGGACGTCGATGCGCCGTTCCCAGCGAACGGCGAGGCGGCGGAACTGGTGCAGCAAGGGGAAGGTCTGCTCACGAAGTAGCGCAGCTTGTCCAAGACCTTGATCCCCGGGGTTTTGGTTTCGGGATGATCGGCTCGGTGCCGCGGGCGCGGCATGCCTGGCGGAATGCTGCGCTGCTGTACGCCTTGTCGGCCAGCAGCGTGGCGAAGCGGCGTCGTGGCTGGCGATTGGTGGGTAGCCGTCGAGCAGGTCGAAGGCGCGGCTGATGTCGGGCACGTTCGCGCCGGAGGTGAGTACGTAGATCGGGTGCCGTTTGCCATCGCAGATCAGGTGGTGCTGGAGCCGGGCTCGCCGCGGTTAACCGGCGACGGACCTGTCCCGGCACCTCGTTTTCGCGTCGATGTAGCTGCCGTTCATCGCCGCACGGGACCAGTGGATCCGGTTCGCCGCGTTCCACCGGCGAGGGGGCCCGGATGGACTTAGTCGAACACCCCCGCCCTCGCTCCAGCGCTGCAAACGTCGCCATCAGGTCATCCCGGGGCCGAAGCCGAGTTCCTACGGTAGATCTTCCCAGCCGATCCCGGTATGCAAGTACAAACAAGACCCTTGCAGACGCATGCGGTCCGGAACGGGGCGCGGCCCGGGAACCTTGGTTGGACAGGGCGGCAGCAGCGGCTCGATCAACTGCCACAGGCCGTCGTCGACGATCCATGCCTTGCTCATGCCTGACGTAACGAGACTGATCTTCACCTCAAGGCGCTGATCAACGTCGATTCAGTAGATCGCGTTGGGGGCACCTGCAGAACAAAGACTTGGCGTGCGGGCGTTGCGGCCTGCCAGATAGGGCACACAGATCACGTGGTATTGCTCGATGCGGGTGCGACGGTGGCCAGGGCCCCGGGGGAGCACCGTGTGCCAGCTGCACGGCGTGGTCGTTGTCGGGGGCGAAGTCTTGGACCACTTGGCGGGCCGCGTCATCCCGGCCCGTTGAGCTGCCGAGGAAAACTCTGCTGAGATCGACGCATACATCTCGATCGCGGCCGCGTACTTCGCCTCGCTCCACCGCCCGGTCGGCCGCATTTAGCGTCGCGAACGGCGGCTCGAGCTGCGGATAAGGGTCGTCCGCCTCGACCGTGACCGGTTTGGCAGCCTCCTGAGCCTTAGGCATCTCGGGGGTGGCGTCCATGTTCGTCATAGTGCCTGAATCCCTGCGACAGCCTCCTGCGGATGCCAGAGTCGGCGACTGCACCGAAGCGGACTTCCCGGCGCCAGGTGCGCATCTCCCTACATTGAAGGCGGACCTGGCGGAATACCGGAACCGTGCGCCGGAACGCTGATCAACATCGATTCAGGAGATCGCGTTAGGGGCAACTAGGAGTGTCTCGGAAGCGTTTCCTAGACGCCGTATCTCGTAGGCGCTGACCCTGAGCCAGTAATCGTCAGGTGTTGAGCAGCAGCAACGGCGCCAGCCAGCCCACCGGCCGCTGCGGGGTGAACCCGAGCTGTTGCGGATCCATGCTGACCGGCCGGCGCGCAGTGGACGGCTCGGCCTCGGCGGAGAAGGACCGGGGGCGCGGGGCGGGCTGTTCGTCGGTCACGAACGCAGATTAGACCGGTGGTATGACAATGATCGTCCGATTCCGGCGCGTCCGGGGCTCCGGTGGACGGTGGGGGCGCGGCATGCCGTAGACTCAGTGACCGTTGCCGCCTTAGCTCAGTCGGCTAGAGCGACGCACTCGTAATGCGTAGGTCGACGGTTCGATTCCGTCAGGCGGCTCAGAGTAAAGCCCAGGTCAAGCGACCTGGGCTTTTATCTTGTCCAGCTCAAGACCAGCTCAGGGTTGCGGTCGTGGTGCGGCCTGGTTGAAGTTCCGGTAGGGATCCCCTCAAGTGCCATCGGGCCACGCCGATGGTGCGCCTCGTCCGGTTCGGCGGCATCCGCCGTCGTGGGTCGTGAGGGACGGAGCTGGTTGGCATGCGTACGGTGAAAGCCATTCGGCGTGGTGGCGCACTCGCACTGGCTGCCTGCACTGTTGCTCTGGCGGCAGTGGCACCAGCTGGTCCGGCGCAGGCTGACGTCACGAAGTCGACGTCCGGCGGCTGGCTGTGGCAGGGCACGACGCGTACGGTCGGCAACGTCCGCGACGACGTCAACTTCCCGGGCCTGCCCTCGAACGTCAAGCCGACCGGCAAGGGCGTCGGCATCGCGCTGATCGACACGGGTGTCGCGCCGGTGCCGGGTCTGCGGACGGGCAACGTGGTCAATGGTCCTGACCTGTCGTTCGACAGCCAGAACCCGGCGACCCGGTATGTCGACGGCATGGGGCACGGCACCCACCTGGCCGGTCTCATCTCGGCCCGCACCGCGGGGTTCACCGGCCTGGCCGCCGACGCGAAGCTCACCTCGATCAAGGTCGGCGCCGCGAACGGCGCGGTTGACGTCTCGCAGGTGATCGCCGCGATCGACTGGGCGACTGCGCACCGCAACGACGACCCCAAGAATCCGATCAAGGTCATGGTGCTCGCGTACGGCACCGACGGCACGCAGTCGTCCATCATCGACCCGTTGTCCGCCGCGGTGGAGAACGCCTGGCGCGCCGGCATCACGGTGGTCGTGGCCGGCGGGAACGGCGGGATCAAGGCCAAGCTGCTGAACCCGGCGACGGACCCGTTCGTCATCGCCGTCGGTGCCCTGGACGACAACGCCACCGCCAACTGGTCGGACGACAAGCTGGCCGAGTTCAGCAGCGGTGGCAGCAGCTCCCGCTACCCCGATGTCATCTCGTCCGGCCGGTCGTTGGTGTCGCTCCGGGCTCCCGGTTCGGCCATCGACAAGCTGTACCCCGAAGCCCGGATCGGCACCGACTACTTCGTCGGCAGCGGCAGCTCGCAGGCGGCGGCGGTGACCGGCGCAGTGGTGGCCGACCTGCTTCAGCTGTTCCCCAAGCTCACGCCGAACCAGATCAAGGCTGTCATCCGGGACAGTTCGGAGACCATCACCGCGTCGAACCGGGTGCAGTACCGGGTTCTCGACATCGCCCGGGCCTGGCGCGCGTACTCGTGGTCGCCGGAGCGTTTCAACGTGTGGAGCACCGCGCAGCGGTTCATTCCGTCGACCGGCTTGGGAACGCTCGAGGGCTCGCGGGGCAGCGCGCACGTGACCGACGGCAAGGTCGTGCTCAAGGGCGAGAACGACATCTTCGGCGCTTTCAGCACGAAGAAGTGGGCGGTCGCCAGCGCACTGCAGAAGTCGTGGTCGGGTGGGTCCTGGATGGGCAACGACTGGACTTCGACGGGCTACGGTTCCGGGCCGTCGGGTATGTCGTCCTGGACGGGCCGGTCGTGGTCGGGTCGCTCGTGGTCCGGTCGGTCCTGGTCGGGCAACTCCTGGAATTCGGTGAGCTGGCAGGGAAGCTCCTGGTCGTGATCGTTGAAGCTAGGTCTGGAAATGGCAGCGGCCCCGGGCGGCATCTCTGCCGGCCGGGGCCGCTTGCTTGGTGCTGCGTTGAATCAGTACCGGTCGACTGTGGGGATCCGCGGGTCGCGGCCGTCGTATTCACCGGCCGAGATCTTCCAGGCCCGGATGTACGAGCCGTCGTCGAACGCCGCCTCGAGGCTGTCGTTGATGAAGTTGCGGAAGTCCTTGTCGCCCTTCTTCACGCCGATGCCGTACGGCTCTTCGGTGAAGGCGGTGCCTGCGAGGGCGTACTTGTCGTTGCTGGCGGCGACGAAGCCGGTGAGGATGACGTTGTCGGTGGTGACAGCGTCGACCTTGCCGCTCTTCAGGGAGTTCACGCAGCTCTGGTATTCGTCGAAGAGCACCAGCTGCTTCGCGGTGTCCTGCAGGTACTTCTCGATGTTGGTCGCCGGCGTCGAGTTCTTGACGGAGCAGACCTTCTTGGTGCCGTCTTTGAAGGCGTCCGGCCCGGTGATGTCGGTGTTGTCGGCCTTCACCATCAGCGTCTGGCCGGCGATGTAGTACGGCCCGGCGAAGTCGACGCGTTGCTTACGCTTGTCGTTGATGGTGTAGGTCGCGACCACGATGTCGACGCGGTTCTGTTCGAGCACTTCTTCCCGGATGGTCGACGGGGTTTCGATGAACTCGATCCCGTCTTCGGGTACGCCGAGGCGTTCCGCGATGATCTTCGCGATCTCGACGTCGAAGCCTTCCGGCTTGCCGTTGGGCTGGACGAGGCCGAATCCGGGCTGGTCGAACTTGGTGCCGACGCGCAGACGCCCCGACTCCTTGAGCTTGAGCATGGTGGAGCCGGCCGCGAAGTTGGTTTCTCCATCGACTGATCCGGCGTCGTCCCCGCTGCCGCCGCAGGCGGCCGCGGCCAAGGTCAGGGCCAGGGCCCCTACCACTGCGATGGATCGGGTGCTGCGCATCTTCATGCTCCTCGTGCTGCTCGATCGGCGATCCGATGAAATTGGTCATCTAAGTCGGTTTCGTCGAGAGAACTGTAGAGATCAAGTGTCGATGCGTCCACGGCCGAACGGATGGTTGATCCCTGGCCCGCCGCCTCGGAGCCGGAGTGTGAGCCGGGTCCCAACCCTCACTTATCCGGCTAACCGGCCGATAATCGGTCGGAGGTACTCATGTCCATGCCACTGTCAAAGCAGCCCGCCAAGCGGATGGGCGGCATTTGTGTCCTGCTGTACTTGGTCGTCTACGGCGTCCTTGTCGGCATTGTTCGTCCGGGTCTGGCGGAGGCGGCGGCCGCGCTGCCCGCCGGAGATCCAGCGCGGGCGAGCGTCGAATTCGCAGCCTCGGCCCTGTGGTGGCTCTGGGTCCTCATCATGCCGGCTGCGGTCTACATCCACCTGGCATCCATGAAGTCGATCATGATGTCGCTGGGCAAGGCCAGCACCGCCATCATCACGGCCGAAAAGGGTGACCTGACCGCGCGGATCCACGTCCCGGGCAAGGACGAGATGGCCCAGATGGCAGCCGCATACAACGTCATGATGGAGCGGGTCGGCGAGACCGTACGCGGCATGCGCGAGACCGCCGAGGAGCTGAACCGTTCCGCTGCCGACCTCAACCAGGCGAGCGGCACCATGACATCGACGGTGGACGCCACGGCCGAGCAGCTGGACGCGGTCACCGGCTCGGTCGGGCGGGCCACCGAGGACATCTCCGGCATCGCCTCCAGCACCGGCCAGATGCGCGAGGCGATCAACGAGATCAGCGTCAACACCACAGCCGTCAGCCAGGCCGCGCACGGTGCCGTCGAGCGTGCGGGAATTGCGGTCGCCAACGTCGAGCGGCTGCGCGACTCCGGCCGGGAGATCGGCGTGGTCATCCGCTCGGTCCAGGCGATCGCGGCGCAGACCAACCTGCTCGCCCTCAACGCCACCATCGAAGCCGCCCGGGCCGGCGAGGCGGGCCGCGGCTTCGCCATCGTGGCCGGCGAGGTCAAGGACCTGGCCCAGGCCACCGCCCAGGCCACCGAGGAGATCACCCGCCGGATCGAGACGATCCAGGAGGAGACCGACGGCGCGGTCAGCGCGGTCGGCGAGATCACCGAGGTGATCCAGGCGATCGCCGACTACCAGAACACCATCGCCTCGGCAGTCGAGGAACAGACCGCAACCACGGCCACCATGGCCGCCAGCGCCGGAGTCGCGACCGAAAGCGCCGAGGTGATCGTCTCTGCACTGGACACGGTCCGCGGCGTGGCCGGCGAGGCCCGCGGTGCGTCGGCGGCAACCCGGCAGGCGGCCGAGGAACTGACCGCGATGTCCGCCCGGCTGACCAACCTGGTGGCCTCGTTCCGCTAGCGATTCCGCTCTACCAGCAGGACCTTTCGTACGGCAGGTCGGGCACGTACTGAGCCCACTCGTTCTCGGTCAGGCCGCCGGCAACCGTGCAGGCGCGCGCCACCACGTGGTCGCGGAGCGTCTGGAGCGGCGTCAGGTTCCACACGCTGGTGACGTTCGGCGCCCCGTATTCCTGCTCACCGCCGACAGTGACCAGGGTTTTCCCGTCGGCGCTGAACGTGACCGGGCCCCACTTGCGGACGACGGCGGCGAGGAGCGGCAGGCGCCGTGGGCTGGTGCGGTCGGTCAGGTCCCAGAGCTGGAGGCCCATGCCGGGACTGTCGGTGGCAAGGGTGCGTCCGTCCGGGCTGAGGGTGGCAAAGCCGTTCGCGACGTCGTCGCCGACGACCTGGGTGATCTGCCGAGGCTTGCGGGGGTCGGTCGTGTCCAGCAGCCGGACGACGCCGCCGTCGCCAGCAGCGGCGAGCATCCGTCCGTCGGCGCTGAACGACATGCGTCCCGAGCCGCTGAGTACCGCTCCCTGCTGGGGTGCGGTGGGGCTGGTCAGGTCCCACAATTCCGTCTGCCCGCCGGTGGTGGCGGCGAGCGTCTTGCCGTCGGCGCTGAGCGCCATTTCCCACAGCTCGTCGCCGACTGCAGCGAACCGGGACAGTGGGCGCGGTGCACGACGGTCGGTGACATCCCACAGCAGCACCGTCCCGTCGTCGATGGCGACGGCCAGCAGCCGTCCGTCGCTGCTGAGCGCCACTACGGGTGCCCGTGCCGGAGGTACGTCCGTGTGGACGACGGTGCCGCCTGCCGTGAGGTCGGCCGTGTCCCACAGCCGGACGGAATCGGTGCTGCTGGTAGCGACGGTGCGCCCGTCGGCGCTGACGGCGACGGATTGCACCAGGTCCTGATGCCCCTCCAGCTGCCACCGCTGGCGCGGAGCCGCGGGGTCGGACAGGTCCCACACGATCGCGGTCTGATCCCGGCTCCCGGTGACGAGAGTCTTTCCATCCGCACTGACGGCCGCTGAGGTCGTCTCCAAATTGTGGCCGATGACGTTGGCGCTGCGGGGAGCGGCGCTGCCGGATAGATCCCACAGGTGAGCCGTGTTGCCTCGGCCCCCCACGGCCAGCGTCTGTCCGTCGGCGCTGAGGCCGATTATCGCGCCGTCGACGCGGCGGGCTACATCAGGCTGCCGCAAGTCCCACACCAATGCGTATCCCTCGGCTTTGGTAGTCACCAGCGTGTGCCCATCGGCGCTGAGTGCGATCCTCACCCCGGTGCTCAGCCACGTTGTCGGGCTGGGGTTGGCGCGATCGCTCAGGTCCCAGATCGACACCAATTGACCGGCCTGAGCGGCGGCGAGCGTACGCCCGTCCGCGCTGAGCGCGAGACTTGCCGCCTTTCCTGCCAGCTCGGGCAGCGCTCCCATCCGTTGCGGTTTCGCACGGTCACCCAGGTCCCACACCACGGTGTCGGTACTGCTGCTCGTCACCAGCGTGCGTCCGTCGGCGCTGAGGACCAGAGCGGACACTCGGGCGTCGCTGTCGGCCACGCGGGCCAGCGGGCGCAGCTGCGCGAGATCGGTCAGGTCGTACACCACGGCACCGCCGTCGGTGCTGTCGGTGCTGACCAGGGTGCGTCCGTCAGCACTGAGTGCGATCACGTCCTGCTGACCAGGCTCGTTCGGGCTCTGCTCAGTGATCCGAGTCAGATAGCGTGGCTGCCGGCGATCGCTGAGGTCGTACACGAGGGTGCCGCCGCCGATGGTGTCGACAGCCAGCACCTTCGCGTCCTGGCTTAGCACCATGGATTCGACGATGTCGTGCTCGCCGGTGAGCCGGGTCAGGCTCACCGGCGCGTCGACGTCGTGCAGATCCCACAGCCGCAAAGTGCGATCCGAGCTCGCGCTGACCAGCAGTGTGCCGTCGGCGCTGAAGGTGGTCACCCGCACCCATTCGGTGTATCCGGCGAACAACGTGCCCGCGAAGCGGCCGGCGGTCAGCGCGTTCACCAGCCCGACTTCGGCCTGGACGCTCGGGTGGATCTGCGCGGCGGCGATGCCGAGCCGTACTGCTGTCCGCGGGTCGTTCTGCCGTAACGAATCGGCCTGGTTCACCAGGCGTCGCCCGATGGCGATCCGCGTCTGTTCGCGGGCCGCTTGCTGCTGCTCGTGGGCCGTTTTTTGGTACTCGCGAGCCGCTTGTTCCTGTTTGCTGGCTTCTTCGCCGGCTTCCTTGGCTTTGAGTTGCTCCTCTGCAGCAAGGTTTCGCTGGCGTTCTGCCTCGGCCGTTGCTGTGGTGGCAAGGGCCAGCTGTCGTTCGGCGAGGCCGCGTTGCCTGCGGGCTTCCTCGGCTGCCTTGTCCGCCTTGCGCTTCTCTTCGAGGGCCAAGTTGCGCTGGCGTTCGGCCGCGGTGGTGGCTGTGGTGGCCCGGGCCTGCTGCTTGTCGGCGACAGCGCGTTGTTGCCGGGCGTCCGAGGCGGCTCGAGCGGCGTTGCTCCGTTGCTGACGGGCGTCTGTGGCGGCCTGAGCGGCATTGCTTCGTTGCCGGCGGGCCTGCTCGGCGGCTTCAGCGGCGTTGCCTTTTTCCTGGCGCGCTTCTTCGGCGGCCTGTCGAGCGCGCTGCTGTTCGGCTCCGGCAATCTGCTGCTGTCGTTGTGCCTCGGCCGCGGAGGTTGCTGCGGAGCTTCGTTGTTGTTCGGCCACCCGCTGTTGCCGGGACGCCTCGGCGGCGGCGCTGGCTGCCTCTTGCGCATTCTGTTGGGCCAGTGCACCGGCGCTTCCGGCCAGCACGAGCAGCAGGCCGAAGACCGCAAGCACGCTACGGCGCAGCCGGATCGCCCGGCGATGCCGGGCGACGTCCTCACTGTCGAGGTCTTCTTTGCTCATCCCGTGCATGGTGGCGGCCAGCTCGGCGACAGAATCGCGGAATCGGCCGTGCCGCAGGTCAAGCTCGGCTTCGGTACGCGCCCAGCGCAGGTCCAGGTGTCGCGGCTCTTCGCGGAACACGCCACGCAGGGCGGGCGGCACAGCGGTCGACCGTTCCCAGTCGAAGTCGTTGCGGGCGGCGTCCCAGACCCACTCCCCGGACGTCACGACGGGCAGAATGCGATCCACCGGATGCTGCTTCAGCCAGTGTTCGATTTCCTGGTTGACCCATTTCGACTCCGCCGCCTCGGGGCAGGCTAGCAGGACGAAGTGCTGCGAGTCGGCGAGGGCGGTCCGGATGGACGTCCACAGCGCGGGGCTGACGCCGAGGCCGGTCTGATCGCGGAACACCTCCAGTGCCCGCCGCCGGTACCAGGGCCGGGCCAGGCGTTGCAGACCGCGCTGCAGCGCCGGTGCGAGCCGATCGTCTGCCGCATGGCTGTAGGAGATGAACGCGTCGTAACCCATCGACCAAGCCCCCCTTGCGCGACTGCGCGTCGATCTTGCCGGAGCACTATCGCGCATGTCGATGTGGATGAAGTCATAGGGGCCGGGCGGGGAGTCCGATATCCCATCCGGCGTCCCGGGGGCCGTACGTTTCTGCAGGTCAGAACGCCTGGTATGTCTCTTTGTCCCAGACGGTTGTCGCTCTGGCGTTCGCTGGACAGGCTCGCGGCTGTTCAGCCAACCCCTGTGGATCAGGAGCCCATCCATGCAGAAGAGTTCGATCGCCCGACGGGTCCTCGCCGCCGGTTCGCTGGTGGCCGGTGTTCTCGTCGCCGCCCAGCCCGCCGCTGCGGCTGAGGTTACGTACGGCTGCGAGTACCCCCGCGTCTGTTTCTACGGCAACAGCACCGACGCCAGTCACAAGCGCAACCCGACCGCGGGTTACAAGGACGCCGGGTACTGGCAGAATCTGGGTCCGAACAGCCGCGGTTCGTACGCCGTGTTCAACTCGCGCCGGGATGACACCGCCCTGCTCAAGTTTGATCTGGCCGGCGCGAGCTACACCATGTGTGTCCCGCCGCGGAAGTACTTCCACCTGAACCCCACCGAGTACCCCGGCCGGGTCATGAAGTTGATGATCTCGGACAACGAGAACTGCTAGTCCCGATCGGACGGCGAGCCCCGCGTAGCCCCTCGGCTGCGCGGGGCTTTTTCGTGGGCTCGGGTGCTGGCCGCTGTCCCGAGTGGCCTCCCATCTGTTCGCTTCCGTCGCAGGTCAGGGTCGCTGTCTCGTCCCAGCGTCCCAGGGCGAAACGGAGGCGTTGTGGCGCCCGGCCGTCGCTTGGCACGGTTTCGCCGCGGTCGATATGGGCGGCGTCGCGGACGCCCTGCGGATCGCTCGTGAACACCCCCGCGACGTGACGAGGAGGATCCCGTGACGGGACGAAAGATGGCGGCTGCGGCACTCGCGACGCTGGGACTTGGTGCGCTGGCCGTGGCTCTCGCGCCCGCCTCGCCGGCGGCTGCGGCCACCAGTTGCTACGGCGGTCAGAAGACCGTGACTTACACGGCCGGTACGGCGCGGCAGGAGTTCGGTCCGTACACCGCGAGTTCCCGGTGCAATGACGTCAACGTGCGGCTGCTGCAGAGCGGCCAGATCATGGCGTGCGTCGTGTTCATCGATCACACGACCAAGTGCAACCGCAACGACACGGTGCAGTTCGTCGGCGAGGGCTGGAAGGCCGTGGCGACGGATGTCCGCGACGGCACCCGCTTCAAGGTGCGGCTGTTCGACCCGTCTGAGTCGCCGATCAAGGTTGGCATCGCTTTCTAGGCTTTATGTCCACTTTAGACATTGAATAGAGGTTTCATGCTGTCCCGCCACCTCTTCCGTGGTCGCGGTCCGGTCCGGCTGGCGCTGGCGCTAGGGGTCGCCCTCGCCACGCTGCTGGGCGCCGGAACTGCCGCGCACGCTGCGCCGGACGCGTACTTCCACCCCCAGAGCGTCGGTAACCGTGGTACCGACGTCATCGCACTGCAGTATCTGCTCGTGGCGCACGGAGCCACTGTGGACACCGATGGTGTCTTCGGCCCGGGTACGCAGAACGCCGTCAAGGCCTTCCAGCGTTCCGCCGGCCTCGGTGACGACGGCATTGTCGGCAACGACACCTGGTCGAAGCTGGTCAAGACCGTCCGGTCGGGCGACAAGGGTCCGGCGGTGAAGGCGGTTCAGACGCTGTTGAACGCCAAGCGTGCCGCCGGCCTCGGCGTCGACGGTGACTTCGGCGGTGGCACCGACCGTGCCGTCAAGGCTTTCCAGACGCACGCCGGGATCGGTGCTGACGGCATCGTCGGTCCGAACACGTGGAAGCAGTTGGTCTGGCACTACGAGAAGGTCAACTTCGCCGGGACGATGTGCGACCAGAACCCCGACGGCAACGCCTCCGCCAATTGGGGCACCGCCGCGGCGGTCGCCCAACTCGAGGCCGCTGCCCGCAACTTCGGCACCGGCAACGGCAAGCTCCCGGTCGGCGACGCCAGCTTCGAGCACGGTGGCGACATCGACGGGCACGCCAGTCACGAGCGGGGCATGGACATCGACATCTGGCCCATCCGTACGGACAACGCGCAGTGCACCGGCGGCCGGATCACCTGGCGTTCGTCCACATACGACCGTGCGGCCACGCGGAAGCTCGTCAACGAAATCCGTGCCGCCGCGCCGGGCCACATCAAGTTCATCTACTTCAACGATCCCGAGCTGATCAGCGCCGGGCTCACCTCGAAGTACGACAACCACGACAACCACCTGCACATCAGGTTCTGCGAACGGGCCCACCCGAACGCCATGTACAAGTGCTGACCCCTCAATCAGGAGTAACGATGCGACGCACCATCCTCGCCGCGGCCACCCTGGTCGCGCTCACCCCGGGCCTGCTCGGTGCCGTTCCGGCTCAGGCCGGCACCCCCGCCCTCCACCTCGCGGCAGTGCAGGCCGCCGCCTCGGACGGCTGGCCGACGGTCAACCAGGGCGACAAGGGCGCCGACGTGACGGCGATCCAGTACCTGCTGAACCACTACGGGTACGCGACCGACACCGACGGCATCTTCGGCCCGAACACCGACACCAACGTGAAGAAGTTCCAGAGCGCCAAGGGCCTCACCGCCGATGGTGACGTCGGTCCGCTGACCTGGGCGAAGCTGGTCGTCCAGGTCAAGGAAGGCGGCTCGGGCAACGCGGTGAAGGCCGCGCAGACCCAGCTGAAGGCGAACGGTTACAGCGTCGACGTGGACGGCAAGTTCGGCCCGGACACGGCGAAGGAGACCAAGGCGTTCCAGAAGAAGGCCGGTCTCGACCAGGACGGCATCATCGGCCCGAACACCTGGCGCGCCCTGGTCAACAACGCCGGCGATGGCAACAACGATGGCGGTGGTGGCGGCGGTACGCGCGCCGACCTGGCCAAGCACCTGCGTGACGACCCGGACTCGGTCCTGCTGACCACGCACGTCAGCGGCAACAACCACTCGGCGTCGACGGCGCGGTCCAACATCGTCGACACGGCTGCCGGCCGGGCCGCGAAGACCAGCCCGTGGAGCGACGTCGGCGTGCAGAGCGTGACGCTGAACATCAACATGCTGCGCGGCATGGTCAAGCTCGACACCGAGCGGGGCTACAGCTACCGGGTCACCGCGATCGCGGGCGGCGACCACAGCAGCAACTCGCGGCACTACCGCGGCCGGGCCTTCGACGTCGACACGATCAACGGCCGGCGCGTGGGTAGCGGCGCTGACCACTCCGGCTTCATGGCGGCGTGCCGCGCGTACGGCGCCACCGAGGTGCTCGGCCCCGGCAGCGCCGGCCACAGCACCCACGTCCACTGCGCCTGGTAATTCGCCAGACGCAAATCCGTCCGGCGGCCGCAGTCATGCCCCCGTCTGCGGCCGCCGGATCCCTCAGCTCAGACCTCAGCTCAGACCCGAAGGACCGATGTGCACCTCTCCACCACTTTTCGCCGCTGGGGCGGTGCGGCCTTGCTGGTGACCGCCGCCCTGCTCAGCACCGCCGGTTCCGCGCACGCGGCAGCGCCGGCCACCCCGGTCTTCCCGGCCGCGATCGACGCGTACGCGACCGAGGATCCGCAGAACACCTGCGACACGAGCGTCAAGCCGGGCGTCGCCGGCTTCCGTGAGCTGGTCCTGCGGCAGTACCCGATGACCGGCGACTCTGGCATCGTCCGCGAGTGTTCGGCCGAGGGCGGCAGCGAGCACAAGGAAGGCCGCGCCTGGGACTGGCGGGTCAACGCGAACAACAGTGCGGACCGCGCCCGGGTCGACGAGTTCCTGAACTGGCTGCTCGCCACGGACAGCAACGGCAACAAGCACGCCATGGCCCGGCGTACCGGGATCATGTACATCATCTGGAACAAGCGGATCTGGGGCTCGTACAAGGCGGCGGAAGGGTGGCGGCCGTACAGCGGGGAGAGCGCCCACACCGACCATGTGCACTTCAGCTTCAGCCGGGCCGGCGCCGCCAAGCAGACCACGTGGTGGACGAAGGCGACCCAGCCCGCCAGCTGGCCGAAGACCGAGCGTGGCGCAAGCGGCGTGGACGTGCAAAGCCTCCAGCATCTGCTCACCGCCGCCGGCCACCCGGTCGACACGGACGGCAAGTTCGGCCCCGGCACCGAGGCGGCGGTGAAGGCGTTCCAGGCCGCGAATTCCGCGACCGCGGACGGCATCGTCGGCATGATGTCCTGGTCGAAGCTGATCCGCACGGTCCGCCCGGGAGACCGCGGCGACGCCGTCAAGGCGGTGCAAGTCCAACTCAACGCGCTCGGGTACGGCCTGGAGGTCGACGGTGCGTTCGGCGATCGGACCGCAGCGGCGGTTCGCGCCATCCAGAAGGAAAGTCAGCTACCTACCGACGGCATCGTGTCGCCGACTCTGTGGCAGCTGTTGGTAGGGCGGACCGCCTAGGTCCGCGGACGGGGGTGGCCGGTCGCCGTGGGAGGCAGGACTTCCACGGCGACCGGTCGAACCCGTACGGAAGAAACTCAGGCGGGTTGCGCGGCCTTGAGACATGCCGGCCAGTGCCGGAAGTCTTTGTTCTCCGCCCACAGCTTGCGGGCGATCTGGATGTTCCACTCGGGGTCGAATGCCTTGAGGGGCGTGCCCTGGTAGCGGTCGAGCGCGACGTCAGCGAGCTGGAAGACGCCCCAGTTGCGCGTCCCGTTGGTGTTCGGCGTGACCCAGTGCGGATCCAGGTACGACTGGCAGCGGGCGATCCGCACGGCCAGGTTCTGGTTTTCCTTCTCTTTGAAGACCTGGCGGACCCGCTTCTCCACCTGTTCAGGGGTCCAGGTCTTCATGGAGGTCCGTCCGGCGTAGAGGGCCTCCTTAGTCGGGTTGTCGACCACTCCCTTGGTGGGCAGCCCGGCGAGCACCTGGAAGGCGGTGACCTTGCGCAGTGTCTGCGGGCCGAACGACGCGTCGACGCCGATGGTGGTGCCGGCCTTCAGGAGCAGGTTCTGCACCTCCCGGACGCATTCGTCCTGCTGCCCCATGCTGACCGGATCGGCGCAAGCCGGCGTGAAGAGCAGCCGACTGTCCGTGGGGGCGGTGGCGCCCACGGTGCGAGTGCCGCCCTCGCCGGTCCAGTGCTTGGCGGCGACGGCGGCCGTCGACGCGGTGCCGACGATGGCGAGCGCCAGCGTCGCCACCAGGTATTTGCGCGGTAGCCGGCGTCGAGGAGGCGTCGCTGCCTCGCTGTCGACAACGGCTTCGGGCTCGGCCTGGGCAGGCGCTTCCATTTCGACGACCAAGGTGCTCACCCCGGCGCCCGGCTCTTTGTCCGGCAGGGTCACGGTGATGACCGGCATCCCACCGGGCGGTGTGTCGCGCGGCATTGCGCTCGCCAACGCCCAGCGGCGGTGCAGCTCCAGCAGCTCGTCACGGGTCGCCCCGCAGGCCCGGCCCAGCCGGCTCAAACTCTCGAAGTCGGTTGGCACGGCGGCGCCGGAGCAGTACCGGTGCACACTGGATCGGCTCAGGTTCGCCCGGCGGGCCAGCGCCTCGTAACTCCGCCCGGTCCGCCCCTTCAGCCGCTGCAGCAGTTCGGCCAATTCCTGAACGGGATCAACTGACACTACGGTTCCCCCACGTCAAGCAGCGTTGGGCTACGAAGGCGGCAGGGGCGACGGTGCCCCCACGCGTCGTCATCCCGGCGGTTGCTCCGCAACCCGGCGAAACCGCCGACGGCGGTACGCCGCGGGCGACTGTAACGGAACAACCTGAATCTCGCGCTACCCGGTCCGCACTCATCACCGTGGATCGCTGGTGCAGTTCATTGCGGACGGACGCGAGCCCGGCGATTGTCCGAGTTGCATAGTGGACAGAAGTGAAATTTCACCGGCGTCGAAGGACGAATTGATGGCAAAGGTCGGATGTCGGATCCTGCCGTTTCTGCGGGGAGCTGGCGAGAGTGTGAAGTACGCGATTGTGAACACTTCTCGCGTGGCGTGGACCGGCCTCGAGCGGCCGGCGGTGGCGGCTAGTGGGTGCGTGGGTGACGTCCGCGTGGACAGTTCGCAGGTCAGGGGCCGTCCGTCGAGAGAGCTTCCGCGCTATCTGCCATATAGCAACTTGAGCTATGGCGGTCGGCCTGGTGGCTGTGGTTGACTGCTCGCAGGCAGTCAGGGGGAGGTTCGGAACCAGGCGCGACAGGTGGCGGCAACCGGCTGTCGCGTCGTCCGAATCTCCGGCGTGCGATGCAGGGCGGGAATTCTCTCCGGTCGCGGTTCGCGGCCCGTTTCCTTCCCCTGCCGACAGTGCGGAAGGAGTTCGGCCGGATGCGCACCTACTATCGTGGCCCAGACGCGGTTGTGACCGAAAAGTATTTCGTTTGGCGAGCCGTTTCCGACAAAGTTTTCGTCATAGCGGAATTGCGCGACATCGAGTTGGTGCGCGGTCGGCCCGGAAGCTCGGGTCCGGTCGAGGCGCTGGTGGCGATGGCCGCTGTCGTCACTCTTACGGGCGCCGGTTGGACCCTCGGGGGAGTGGTTGTTGCCTTGCTCGCGGGCTCTTTGGCGAGTGTCCTTGCTGGATCCGTGGCGGCAACCCGCCGCCGAGGGACTCGCTTGTGGTATCTCCAGGCGCACCTGCGCGGCGAGCGAGTGACCATCTACTCAGCGGCGGATGCTCGGGTGTTCAACCAGGTCGCTCGGGCTCTGCGCCGAGCGGTGGAGGATTCGCGACACCCTCGTGACCTGCGCGGCTTGGTAGTGGCTTGAATGCCGCCGGTTGACTCCCGGTGATTTATCTCAGTTCAATGAATCTTGCCCGCCCGATCGCACTATCTGATAAGACCATGGTTAGGCTGACGCGCAACCTCGCTGACTGCCTGCTGGCAGTCAGCGAGGTTGCATGTTGCCTGCTGGACATCTTTCGACTCCGACGGTGAAGGACTCATGGCTGAGGTTGTCTCGCCTACCGTCGCACGCAGACGCGTGCGGTTGGCGCTGCGCGAGGCGCGGGAGCACGCCGGTCTGACCCAGCAGCAGGTGGCCGACGAGATGGAGTGGTCGCTCAGCAAGGTCATCCGGATCGAGAACGGTGACGTGACGATCGCCCCCAACGACCTGCGGCCGCTGCTCAACTACCTGTCGGTGAAGGACAAGGCGGTGATCGCCGCGTTGCTGGTCGACGCGCGGATCGCCCGGACCCGACAACGGCAGGCGTGGCATCAGAAACCCCAGTTTCGGGACGTGTTGAGCGACGCCCACCGGAAATTGATCGAGTACGAGGCCGAGGCCACCGCGATCCGGTATTTCTCGATCTACTTCATTCCCGGTCCGTTGCAAATCCCGGCGTACGCGAAAGCGCTGATGCAGTTGTACGTCGGCGAGATGCCCGAGCAGCGGATCGAAGCCGTGCTGGAGGCGCGTAAGCGCCGTGGGGAAGCATTACTTTCCCGGGTCGGATCCGTTGAACTGTTCGTGCTGCTGGACGAGTCGGTGTTGATGCGCCCGCTTGGTGGGGCCGCCGTCTTCACGGAGCAACTCCGAGAATTGCAGCGGCTGGCGACCGAGGGCGCGATCAAGCTTCGCATGGTGCCGTTTACGCTGGATGCGCCGGTCACCAATAACGCGTCATTCGATCTTCTGTCCCTTGATGTCGACGACGAGGGAATGCTGCTGTATCACGAGAACGGCCTCTCCGACGAGGTGATCGAGGCCAAGGCCACCACCATGCGGCATCGCATCCGCTACGACCGGGTGTGGCAGGAAGCTCTTGATGAAGCAGACACGATCGACTTCATCCGGAAGAGAACAGACTCGGAAGCGGCCGCCACAGTCCGCCAACGGGAACCCCGATAACTATGAGCCCGCGTGCTCATAGTGGATCACGTGGGCAGGTTGCAGTGTGAGAGGCGAACGATGAACGGCGTGCCCGCATGGCGCAAGAGCAGCAAGTGCGCGAACAGCACTTGCGTGGAAGTGGCCCGAGTCGAGGATGGTTATCTCATTCGCGATTCGAAGCAGCCTGATCTCCCCGCTCTCTCGTTCTCGGCGATCCAGTGGCAAGATTTCCGTGCGGGCATGCTGGCAGGTGAATTCGATCGCTGAGCCGGTCGGCCTCGGCGCGGAAGACGTGTCAAAGTAGCTGCAGGTCGGACAAATCCACCGCCCATATCGTTCAATTAACCGCGATTCGTCATAGTCATCGTGGTTCACTCATTTTTGCCTGCTGCCTTCCCACCCGGGATTCGCCTACCGTGGATTTCGCGGAACCGACCCGGAGGAGCAAGCATGAGTGACCGAACGGAGCAGACGGTTGTCTGGCGGCGCGCCAGCAGATGTGGAACCACCAGCTGCGTCGAGGTTGCCAAGATCGGACACGATTTCGCTGTTCGTGACTCCAAGAATCCCCAGCAGCAGCACCTTCGTTTCCCTGCGGAGGAATGGTCTGCGTTCGCCGCCGCGGTCAAGCGGGGCGAGTTCGATCGCTAGGCGGCCACCGGCGATCTCGTGAAGGTTGCCTGATCAAGGGGTAATAGCGGCATACTTTTCCTGTGGGGGACTCTGTGCCGCCTCGAGATCTGTACCGCGGCGAGGTCAGCGCACCGGACGAGCCGGTGACGCTCACCGGTCGTGCGCGCTATTACGTGCTGCATGAGGCTGCCGAGGTGCTGCTCGACGAGCTGACCGACCAGTACGTCGTGGACCGGCGGGAAACGAAAGAACCCGCCGGTCCGCTGCCCGGCGCCGAACACGTGCGGACGGTCCGGCTCATTCCGCGACATCCCGCGGCGGGTCCGCTGGCCGTGGCCTTTACCGATTTCCCGGGGATCGTGCTGCGGCTCGGTCGGTGGTTCGTCGAAGCCATGCCGGCCGGCGAGGACGGCGAAGAAGACCCGGAGCGGCTCATCGCCGGCCTTCGGGCCAGGGTGGACGCCCATGTCGAAGGTGGACTGTGGGAACGCATGCGCCGCGGCCTGGGGTCGTCCTGGTGTGAAACCCGGCTGATCGGCCGCGACCTGCGGACCAGCCGCCAGGAGCCCGTCGACAGCCGGGAAGCCCGGGCAGCCCGGCGGGAGGGTTTCGCCGCGGCGGTGCGGTGGGCGCCCTGGACCCGGCGTGCGCCGGAGGGGCGCAACCGAACCTGAGCTGGGTGAACCGCGGATCAGCTGGATAGGCTTCCGCCGTGGTAGCACAGTGGGATGTGGCCGTGGTCGGTGCGGGACCCGGTGGCCTGGCGGCTGCCCATGCGGCGGCATTGGCCGGGGCGCGCACGATCGTGCTGGAACGCGCCGAACATCCGCGCTACAAAACCTGCGGCGGCGGCCTGATCGGCACCTCATTGTCCTGGGCGGCTGCCCGGCTGGACGTCCCGTCCCGCGACACGGTCAGCGCGATCACCTTCACCGATCGGGGCCGCCGGTCGTTCACCCGCCGGGCCACGGATCGCCCGCTGCTGACGATGGTACGGCGGGACGACTTCGATCTCGCCTGGGCCGGGGCCGCCCGTACGGCAGGTGCCGAGGTGCGACAGAACGCGCAAGTCCGGTCGGTGGATCAAGACGCCGATGCGGCCCGGGTGACGCTCGCCGACGGAGAAGTGCTCTCCGCCCGTACGGTGATCGGCGCTGACGGCTCGGCCGGTATTACCTCGCGGTATGTCGGTGTCACTTTTGCGCAGCAGGATCTTGGCCTGGAGCTGGAGTTGGCGGCGACGCCGGGGGACCGCGCTTCCTACCGAGGCCGGGTGTTGCTCGACTGGGGCTATATCCCCGGGTCGTATGGCTGGGTCTTCCCTAAAGATGACCAGCTCACGGTGGGTGTCATCATGGCGAAGGGGCAGGGAGCCGAGACCAAGCGATATCTGGCGGAGTTCGTTCGCGGGCTGGGTCTGAGCGAGCGAACGGTGCTGCGCGACTCCGGCCACCTGACCCGGTGCCGGGACGCCGCCGCGCCACTGCGCCGGGGCCGAGTGATCGTGGTGGGGGACGCGGCCGGACTGCTGGAGCCGTGGACCAGGGAGGGGATCAGCTTCGCGCTGCGCTCGGGCACCTGGGCGGGTGACGTGGCGGCGCGCACCCGGACTCCCGCTGACCTTGGCGAATATGAACGGCTGGTGGAGCGGCACTTGGCGCCGGAGATGGCTGCCGGGCGCCGGTTCCTGCGACTCTTCACCAAGCATCCGCGGTTGATGCACGCGGCGATGGCTACCCCGCCGGGCTGGCGCGCCTTCCAGGCTTCCTGCCGGGGCGAGCTGTCGATGGCCGACGTGTTGCGGCGCGCTCCGGTCCGGGCGGCGGTCGGCCTGTTGAGTTGAGGACGCGCGACCTCGCTGCCGAGGTCGCGCGCACCCATTCACTATTGAGTCAACAGATCACTCGAAGGCGAACTGTCCCTCGTTGACTCCGCGTACGAACGCCGTCCACTCTTCCGCCGTAAACGTCAGCGGGGCGATGGCCGGGCTCTTGGAGTCGCGGATCAGGTAGTTGTCTTCGACCCGTGCGACCTCGACGCAAGTAGCGTTACTGCAGTAGGTGCTTTTGCGCCACTGGGGCACCGCGATGGTATTCAAATGTCGCTCCGATTCTTCATCCGCGTCAGTTCCGTCTGCGTGACACATGGTGATCGTGTCGCCGACTCCCGCCGAGCCCGTCCGTATGCGGACGCGACGGGATGGTGGTGAGGAACGCGAAGCCGATCGTGTCGGCTTCCTCAACCGTTGTTCCCGAGCTCGCTGGGTCGGGCAGGGCGCGCATGCCGGTTCGGCGGTTAGCCCGTCAGCGAAGACAAAGTGGTGCCGGCCATCGGCGACCTGACGCAGGGCGAGGTCGCACGGTACGAGGTGGCACAGTGCGTGTGCGTCGCGCGGCACCGGACGCACCGTGGTGCGTACGACGGGTGGCGAGACGACCTCAGCCATGGGTCCTTCGACGTCGAAGTGGAAGCGGTGGCGAAACTAACCTGCTACCTCGCTGGTTGCCACTAGGCAGCTAGCGAGGTCGCTGCTCACTCTGCCACTGCCTAAGCAAAACGAGCAAGGTGGGCTGCAAGTTTCATCGAAAAGAGGGTTGTCACGGGGAGGGGTACCACCCGGGTGAATTCAGGCGGCGGCGAAGTCGTCCCAGGACGATGGCGGCCGGACGTCTTCGATGGCTCGCCGCAGCGCCCGGCTGACCTGGTTGAACACCCGTGCATCCCGGGATGCGTAGAGCTCGACCGACTGGCCGTGATAGATCGCGTGCAGCATCCACGTCCGTGGGCGACTGCGGCGCAGCAGGGCTGCGGTAGCGAGTCCGAAGCCGGACAGGCCGAGGAATCCGACCGCGTACAGGGGCGACAATTTCCCCAGCGGAATGGCCGCCACCAGCATGACCGCCATCGCGGCGAGGGCGGCGACGGCCGGGGTTCCCGGGTCCTCGACGCTGGTGATACAGACGTCGCGGAGGTCGCGGATCAGAAATGCCCGGGTCGTCGTGGGCGTACGGTGGACGAAGTGTTCGCTGGTGACCATCGCGTCCGGGCCACGGTAGTAGAGGCGCATGACGAACTCCCCCTCCCGACTCCTTGCGAGGAGGAGGGAAGGCGAGCCACCATTGGCGCAGAGAGAATTCCCCGCCTCGCTCGTATGTCACCGAGCTGAATCCGTGCGTCGCGAAGTGGAATGGCGTCAACGGCACCCGGTTGCCGCCGGGTGCCGTTGCTTGTTTGCCATCGGCTTCGCTGTGTTGCCTTCCTCAGTACAGCACGCCACCCGGCTGTTCGCCACACTTCAAGTTGCCATATCGCAGATTGCCTGCCGGCTGAGTCGTGCCTGGCGGGCGTGCGTAAGGAGGGTGACCTGCGCGAACAGAATCCTCCAGCACGGGACACCCGAGGCAAAAATTTCCTGCGTCGGCCCGCAGTAGCCGGAGAAAATGCGCCGAAGCACCCACCCGTTCTGTCCGCCTCCGGGGCGATCGCTGCCCGAGAATGGAGTGCGGTTTCGTCACCAGCCGGGCCGGGTAGGGCCGGTGAGGTTGGACGACACCAGCAATCTGAAGGAGGGTCAGTGCCACCCCATCAGAGCCGACTCAGAATCGCCGGCCAGGCGGTCCAACCCGTCCTCGTCATGTTCCCGCTGGGCCTCTTCGCCATGGCAGTCCTCTTTGACCTCGCCGATCTGCTCGGCGGCCCCGCCATCCTCGGTTCGCTGGCCTACTGGAATGTCGTCGCCGGTCTCATCGGCGGCATCCTCGCTGCCCTCGCGGGAGCGATCGACCTGATGCTCGTGCCACACGGCACCCCCGCCAAGCGCATCGGCGTTCTGCACGGTCTCGCCAACATGGGAGTGCTGCTCCTGTTCGCCGTGGTCCTGATGGTGCGGATGCGCAGCCCTGAACGAGTCGCCAGCGGCGGCCTGCTCGCCATCGAATTCCTCGCCCTGGGCGGTGCCGTCTTCAGCGCCTGGTACGGCGGTGAGCTCGTGAATCGCCGCCCCGCCGCGTTTGCCCGCCCCCAGGCCGGGAACCGGAGCTACTGACACTTCGCACCGAGCAGGAGGACCGACATGGCAACCTCGATCAAGGGAAAGCGCGTGGCGTTCCTCGCGACCGACGGCGTGGAAGAGATCGAATACACGCAACCCCGCAAGGCCGTCGAAGCGGCCGGCGGGCTGGCCGAACTGGTGTCCATCAAGGACGGCGAGATTCAGGCCGTCAACCACCTCGACAAGGCCGGCACCTACTCGGTGGACAAGCAGGTCAAGAACGTAGCCGCGGACCAGTACGACGCCTTGGTGCTGCCGGGCGGGGTCGCTAACCCCGACTTCCTGCGTACGGACCCGGACGCGGTCCAGTTCGTCCGTAGCTTCTTCGCAGCCGGCAAGCCGGTGGCCGCCATCTGCCACGGGCCGTGGACGCTGGTGGAAGCCGGTGTCGTCGACGGCCGCACCCTCACGAGTTGGCCGAGCCTGCGCACCGACCTAGCCAATGCCGGCGCGACCTGGGTCGACGAGCAGGTGCACGTCGACCAGGGACTCATCACCAGCCGCAAGCCCGACGATCTGCCCGCCTTCTGCGACAAGATGATCGAAGCAATCGCCGGCTGACGAATCGCAGGCCGGTGGCCGCGGCTCACGAGGGCGGAGGGCTCAGCGGCCGCGGCTATGAGGTCGGCAGAGTCGGTGGGCCGCGGTTCTACGGGGTTTGCGGCAGCGCCGGTGGCTGTGGTGGCTCCTCGGTGGGCGGCTGCAGCGGATCGAGCCGATCAGTTGGCTGGGCGCGTTCGGCAGTTTCGGCCTGACCGGCGCGTTCGGCATCGGCGCGTTCGGCATCGGCGCGTTCGGCGGGTGGTTCCGGTTCGGCCGGAAAGATCGTGGCGATGGGCTGAGCCGGCTGTTCCACGATGGGGCCGGCGTCGGATTCGGCGCTGCGCAGCATGAGCGCCCCACCCAGGCAACCCAGGATCACGATCACCGCGAGCACAGCAGCCCCGCCGAGGACCACCCGCATCCACGTGGTGGAGTCGGTGCTCCTCGGCGGAGGCGGTGGGAAGGGCGGCCCACCCACAAACGGGGGAACGGAATCGAGTCGCGGACCCGCATGCGACCACCCGAAACCCGTCGCCGCATCAACGCCGGGCTGCCCCGGGCCGAAGCCGGGATCGTGCGGGCGCGAGCTGGGCGTTCCCGAGCTGGCGCCCGCGACGTGCTGACGCGATCCAGCCGGCGTTCCCACCGCGAACGGACCTTGCGGCGGGAACGGGCCAGGGCGGCCTTTCGGCTGCACATCGGGCGGTGGGAGCACCGACGCGGACACCGGGGGGACAGGCGCGGACACCGGGGGGATAGGCGCGGACACCGGGGGCACATGAGCCGCCAGGAAGTCCGCGTTGCCAATCGCCGCTGTCCGCTCCGCTCGCCCAGCGAACCGCGCGGATGCCGCAACCGTCACCGTCCCCACCGCTGCGGATCCGACGCCAGTTGCAACGGGCACGGTGGAAGACCTCGTCGCGACGGGTGTGCTTGTCAGACCGGTCGCGCTGGACGTGCTGGGGATAGCGACTGCGGCGGACGGACCGGGGACGGCGGCCGCGCCCGGCTCGGGCGCCGGCGGTATCGGCAGGCCGGCCTCCTCGTAGGCCGCAGCTGCCACCACCTCGGGGGCACCGAGTCGCTCCAGGACTTGAAGTAATGCGGCCTCGGTCGTAACGCCACGGTCCGAGCATTCGGTCTCGATGTGCGCGGCGAGGTCGCCGAGCAGTTCGCGGCGTTGCAGGACGGGCAGGCCGTGCAGGCGCTGCTCGAGTTCGCGCAGATACTCGGCGACGACGATGTCGTGGCTGCTCATTGGTCACCGGTCCCTACGAGACGGTCGACGGTCTGCCGGAAGGACACCCATTCCGTGCGGAAGTGCTCGAGCGCCGAGCGGCCGCTGTCGGTGAGGGCGTAGTAGCGCCGGGGCGGACCTGCCGGCGATTCGCTCCACTTGCTGTCGAGCCAGCCGACGCGGCGCAGCCGGGACAGCAGCGGATAGATCGTGCCCTCGGAGGCGGCGAGGTTGATCTCGTCGCCGAAGCGCCGGACGATCTCGGTGCCGTAGCGGTCTTCGTGCTCGACCATGGCGAGGACGCAGAACTCGAGGGTGCCGCGGCGCAGGCCGGTCGACAGCTTCGCGACTTCTGCCATGCGGCACACGGTACCTTGCGTCGCAAGGTACCTCAAGGCACTGGCGGACCCGGCTCCAACAGATCTTCGAGGAGGTCGCCTTGTGCCTCGACCCGCGTCAATACCTCTGCGGCGCCGAACTGCCGCGCGGGCTCGTCACCCAGCGCCATCGCGGCCACCTCCGCCCAGCTCAACGGCGTAGAGGCAGTCGGCGATTCGAGCGCTCGCAGCGAGTACGGCGCGACCGTCGTCTTGGCGGCCGCGTTCTGACTCCAGTCGATGAACACCTTGCCGGGTCGCAGTGCGCGGGCCATCTTCGCCGTGATCGAACCTGGCACCTGCGCCGACAGCTCTTCCGCTACGCGCTTCGCGTACCCGGAGACGGTCTCGGAATCCTGGGTGCCGGAAATGGGCACGCATAGCTGCATGCCTTTCTTGCCGGAAGTCTTCGGGTACGCGCTCAGCCCGTCCTCGCCCAGCCGGTCCCGCATCAGCATCGCCACCGCACAGCACTCCCGCAGTCCCGCGGGCGCGCCGGGGTCCAGGTCCACCACCAGCAGGTCGGGATCCTCGCCGACTCGCCACTGTGGCGTGTGCAGCTCCAACGACGCGAGGTTGGCTACCCACACGAGCGTGGCGAGGTCGTCCACCACCACGAAGTCGATGGTCTCGCGGGACTTGGTCGAGCCGGGCACGGGCAGTGTCTCCAGGCGTACCCAGGACGGGGTGCCGCCCGGCGCGTTCTTCTCGAAGAAGTGCGCGCCCTCGACGCCGTTGGGATAGCGGATCCGGGTCAGCGCCCGCCCGCGCAGATGCGGCAGCAGCACCGGCGCGAGCCGCGTGTAGTAGTCGATGACCTCGCCCTTGGTGAACCCCGCCGCCGGATACATCAGCTTGTCGAAGTTCGACAGCTCCAGGTCCCGGCCCTCGATCTGCACGGCGAACCGCTCGGCGGGTTTAGCCATCGTCATCCTCCTCCGCGCATTCCGCAGGCGTCTTGTCCAGCCGCAGCCGCAGGAAGCGCGGGAACCGCAACCGCTTGTCCGGCGTGCGGTTGCCGTAGCGCACCTCGACCACCAGTTCCGGGTGTACCCAATGGGCGCCGCGAGCATCCTCCCGCGGCACGGCCCCGGCGGCGAACGGCGACTCCGGACGGGCGATCGGCGCCAGTGCGGCCAGCAGGTCGCGTTCCGCTGCGGCGCCGATGCCGCCGCCGACCCGCCCCCGGAACTGCAGGCCGTCCGGGCCGGGGACGCCGACCAGCAGCCCGCCGAGTCGGCGCGCGCCCGGCCGCCATCCGCCGATGACGTAGTCACCGGTCCGGTCGAATTTGACCTTCACCCAGTCCGGCGAGCGGGCGCCCGGCACGTAGGGCGTGTCCAACCGCTTCGCCATGACGCCTTCCAGCTGGTTCTCCCGCGCGGCGGCCGCGGTCGCGGCGCCGTCGGTGAAGGCCGGCGGCACCATCCACGGTCCGCTGCCCAGGTCCAGCTCTTCGAGACGCGAGCGCCTTTGCGCGTACGGGAGGTCGAGCAGCGACTCGCCGCCGTACCGGAGCAGGTCGAAGATCATGTACGTGACCGGCAGCGCGGCAGCCAGCCGGACGGCCTTGCTGGTGTCCCGGACATGCATGCGTTCGGCCAACGCGGTGAAGGACGGCCGGCCAGCCGCATCGAGCACGACCATCTCCCCGTCGAGCAGCGAATCCGGCGGCAACGACAGCGCGGCGATCTCCGGATAGGCGGGGGTCACCGAGGTTCCCGTACGAGCCCACAGTCGGGGCGGCCCACCCTGGAACGAGGAGAGCACGCGGACGCCGTCCCACTTGAATTCGTAGCTCCACCCGGCGCCGACCGGGAGCGGTCCCGCCGTGGCGAGCATAGGGGACAACGGCGCACCCGGCACTCGATCACCTTAGGCAGAGTCGAACTCCTTACGCAGGCGTCTCAGTAATGCAATCCTTGATCGAGCGACAGCGCACGGGGTTGGAGGCGACAATGCGGGCGATCTGGAAAGGCGCGGTCTCGTTCGGTCTGGTATCGATCGCAGTCAAACTGTTTTCGGCCACCGAAGAGAAGGACATTCGCTTCCATCAGGTGCATCGCACCGACGGCGGCCGGATCAAGTACCAGCGCACCTGCTCGGTCGACGGCCAGGTGGTCAGCTATGACGACATTGCCAAGGGTTACGACATCGGCGGCGGCGAGATGGTGATCCTCACCGACGAGGATTTCGCCGAGCTGCCGCTCACCACGTCCCGGGCGATCGACGTGCTGCAATTCGTGCCCGCCGATCAGATCGACCCGCTGCTCTTCGCGAAGGCTTATTACCTGGAACCGGAAGGCCAAGCCGCGAAGCCATACGTGCTGCTGCGCGACGCCCTGACCGAGGCAGACCGGGTCGCCATCGTGAAGATTGCCCTGCGTCAACGCGAACAACTGGCAACCCTGCGCGTGCACGACAACGTGCTGGTGCTCAACACGATGCTCTGGCCGGACGAGGTCCGTACCCCTGACTTCGGTTTTCTGGACGACGACATCGAGACGCGCCCGGCGGAGCTGGCGATGGCCTCGTCGCTGATCGACTCGATGGCCGGCAGCTTCAAGCCGGAGGAGTTCACGGACAACTACCGGGCGGCGCTGCAAGAAGTCATCGACGCCAAGGTGGAGGGCCGGGAGGTCGTCGCCCCCGAAGAGGCCGAGGAAGTCCCGGCGGCCGCCGTCGACCTGATGGCAGCGCTGAAGGCCTCGGTTGAACGCGCGAAGCAGGCCCGCGGCGAGAAGGCTGCGGAAGCGCCCGCCCCCGCCAAGAAGTCGGCGAGCAAGGCCGCTGCCAAGAAAGCCGCACCCGCCAAGAAGGCGGCCCCGGCGAAGAAGACGACCCCCGCCAAGAAATCCGCCTGACTATCGTGGGCCCGTGGGATTGACGTGGGCTGAGTCTTATCTGGGCAAAGTGCGGGGCACCGTCGGCGACGCGGACACGCTGTTGTTCGTCGGCGCGCGCGGCGTGATCATCGACGACGAGGGGCGGCTGCTGCTGATCCAGCGCTCCGACAATCGCCGCTGGGCAATTCCGGCGGGGGCGATGGAGCTCGGCGAAAGCATGGAGGAATGCGCGATTCGCGAGGTCTGGGAGGAGACCGGACTGCGGGCGACCTCCCTGACCCCGTTCGCGTTCTACAGCGCGTACACCTTCACGAACGGCTGGGGGCACACCTACCAGCAGATCCTCATGTCCTTCCGGATCCACACCTGGGAGGGCGAACTGCAGAAGGTGACCGACGAGTCGGTGGACGCCGGCTTCTTCGCGCTCGACGCGCTGCCCGGCCCGCACTCCCGGATCATCGACGAGACCCTCGCCGACCTGGTCACCTTCGAGAGCACGGGCCGCATGGTCCTGAAATAACCGCTCAGTCGATCTGCGGCAGCGGCGGGCCGAGGACGTCGTCCGCGTCGACGATCGTGTACGCGTAGCCCTGCTCGGCCAGGAACCGCTGGCGGTGTGCGGCGTACTCGGTGTCGATCGTGTCCCGGGAGACCACGGTGTAGAAGTGTGCCTGGCGGCCGTCGCCCTTGGGGCGCAGCACCCGGCCGAGCCGCTGGGCCTCCTCCTGGCGGGAGCCGAACGTGCCGGAGACCTGGATCGCCACCGCCGCCTCGGGCAGGTCGATCGAGAAGTTGCCCACCTTGGACAGCACCAGCGTGCGCAACTCACCCGAGCGGAACGCGTCGAACAAGCGCTCCCGCTCCTTGTTGGTGGTCGAGCCCTGCACGATCGGGGCGTCCAGGTATTCGCCCAGCTCGTGCAGCTGGTCCAGGAAGCCGCCGATGACCAGCACCTGCTCCTGCGGGTGCTTGTCCACCAGGGCACGGACCACGGGGAGCTTGGTACGGGCGGTGGCGGCGACCCGGTACCGCTCCTCGGCGTCGGTCACGGCGTACGACATGCGTTCCGCGTCGGTGAGCGTGACTCGGACTTCCACGCACTCCGCCGGGGCGATCCAGCCCTGTGCCTCGATGTCCTTCCACGGGGCGTCGTACCGTTTCGGGCCGATCAGCGAGAAGACGTCGCCCTCGCGGCCGTCCTCGCGGACCAGCGTCGCGGTCAGGCCGAGCCGGCGACGGGCCTGCAGGTCGGCGGTGAACCGGAAGATCGGCGCGGGCAGCAGGTGCACCTCGTCGTAGATCACCAGCCCCCAGTCCCGCGCGCCGAACAGGTCGAGGTGGGTGAAGGCACCGCCCCGGCGCGAGGTCAGCACCTGGTACGTCGCGATGGTGACCGGGCGGATCTCCTTACGCTCGCCCGAGTACTCGCCGATCTCCTCCTCGGTCAGCGACGTGCGGGCGATCAGCTCCCGCTTCCACTGCCGCCCTGCCACCGTGTTGGTGACCAGGATCAGCGTCGTCGCCTTCGCAGTCGCCATCGCCGCCGCGCCCACCAGCGTCTTCCCGGCGCCACAGGGCAGCACCACGACGCCGGAGCCGCCCGCCCAGAAGCCGTCCACCGCCTCCTGCTGATAGGACCGCAAAGTCCAGCCGTCTTCGGCCAGGTCGATCTCGTGCGCTTCGCCGTCCACGTAACCCGCGAGGTCCTCGGCCGGCCAGCCCAGCTTCAGCAGCGCCTGCTTGAGCCGCCCGCGCTCGGACGGGTGCACGACGATCGTCTCGTCGTCGATCCGCGCGCCGAGCATCCCCGCGAGCTTCTTGCTCTTCGCCACCTCGATCAGCACGATCTTGTCCAGCCCGCGCAGCACCAGCCCGTGCGACGGGTCGTTGGCGAGCTGCAGGCGGCCGTACCGGTCCATGGTCTCGGCCACGTCGACCAGCAGCGCGTGCGGCACCGGGTAGCGGGAGAACTTGATCAGCGAATCCACGACACCCTCGGCGTCGTGCCCGGCAGCGCGGGCGTTCCACAGCCCGAGCGGCGTCAACCGGTAGGTGTGCACGTGCTCGGGCGAACGCTCCAGCTCCGCGAACGGCGCGATAGCCATCCGGCACGCCTGGGCGTCGGGGTGGTCGACCTCCAGCAACAGGGTCTTGTCGGACTGCACGATCAGGGGTCCGCCGCTCACCAGAAGCCCTTCCACGAAGACAAGAAGACCCTCCAGTCTGACACGGTCCGCTACTCCTCGGGGACCGCCGCAGTCACCCGGTGCAGCGCAAAGGTGTGCAGCGTCTCGGTCCGCTCGTCCTCCGCCCGCAGGTAGCCGGCGCTGATCGAGATCGGGCGAACCAACCGGGACAGCGTGGCGCCGTGGGTGTCGACGTACCCGACCCAGACCCGGGCCTTGTCCCGGACCGCCTGCTGCAGCACCGCCATCGCCTGACTGTGCGCCTGCACCGAGGTGAGGCCGGGCACACTCTGCCCGTTCGCCGCCCGCACGGTGACGGGAGCGCGCCGGGCCGCGCGCGTGGCGATGTCGCCACGGCGGATCTGCTCCACCACGCCAGCCAGGAGCGGCCCGGTCAGCGTCGGCGGCCCACCCTGGTCGCCGATCCGCAAAGACACGGGGGTACGGGTCGGAGCCCGCCGCGCCTTCGGCCGGGACAGGACCGCCGCCCCCACCGCGTCCTCGGCGACCGGCGCAAATCCGGCCTCCCGCAGCGCACCCAGCAGGCGAGCCAGCTGCAACGGGCTGACCAGCACAGTCGGTGCGAGCCGGCGCAGTGCGGCGTGCGTCAGCCGCTTGTCGGCCAGCACCTCCGCGACCAGAGCCTCGTCATCGCTGCGCAGGTACGAGCCGGCCGAACCCGCACGCAGGCCACCGTGCTTGCGGGCGGCATCGTCGATCAGATACGTGAGCGCCTGCGGCACCGGGGTGCGGGACCGGCGGCGGAACAGGTCGTGCAGATCCGTGGCGGCGTACCCGACGTCGAGGGCGCGCCGCACGCTGGCCGGGGTCACCCGGTGCACGCTCGCGCCGCCCGCCGACTCCAACTCGGCCACCACGTCGAGCTCGGCGGCCAGCTCCGGCTCGGGCGGCCCCGGCACGACGACGGACAGGTCCGCCTGCACCAGCACGTGGTCGACCGGCGCGGGCAGCAGCGCATCGAGCGCGCGTACGGCCTCGGAGGCGCCCGGCACCAGGTCGCCGCCAGGCCCCGCGCCGAGTGGATCGTCCGCGGCGGGACCGTCCTGGGTCTGCAGCAGGCGCCCGTACGAGGTGAGCGCACCCAGACCGGTCAGACCCAGCGTCGCCGCCCCAGCCAGCGCGTCGCGGTGGGCGTGCTCTCGGCCGCGGGCCCGTCGAGGTGCCTGCCAGGCGAGCAGGTTGAGCAGGTCGTCAGCGCGCGGGGCAGTGCCGGTCGGCAGCCCGGCCAGCGCGGCACAGACCTCGCGACGGGCCTGCGGGGCGCCCGCCCGCTCGGCGTCCGGGGCCAACGCGTTGATCGGCCGGTCCCGATCGTCGCGCTGCCCGACCAGGCCCGGCTGCCGGGTCATGACCAGCCACGAGTTCGCCAGCGCCTCCCAGCGCTGGGCGATGCTGAGCGCCCGCCACAGGTCATAAGCGCCGGTCGGCAGGAAAATCTCGTCCACCGAACCGGTCGCCCGGCTGGTCGTGACGCCGCGGCCGGTGCCCGCCACGTCGGACTCGCCCAGCAACCCCGCCGCATGCGCCACCTCCAGCAGCAGCGCGGTGGACGCCTCGTCCAGAGCCGCCGCGCGGGACAGCCGTTTGAGATCCCGGACGCCCAGGCCACCCGTCTTCAACACCGTCGCCGGCTCGGCGCCCAGGGCCTCCAGCAGCGTCTCCGTGGTGCGGACGGCCTCCATCGCCTGCCCGGCCCCCGCCGAGTCGACCGCCTTCGCGTCCCGGACCGGGCCGTCCGGCGTCGGCGGGTGCGGCCGCAGCTCCCCGAGCGGCCCCGAGTCGCGGCGCAACAACTGGCCGATCTCGCGCGGCAACTCCACCAGCTCTCCGTCCGGGCGCGGCGCCCGCCCGGCCTCGGTCACCGGAACCAGGATGTGCTGATCAATCAGCCACTGCACCGGCTCCGCGACACTGCCGCCCGAGGCTAGGGCGCCGACCGGGGGACCGGCCGCGAGGCGGTCCAGCACCGCGCGTGCGCCCGGAGGAGCGGCGAGCACCGTACGCCGAAGCTTGGCTTTGTCGGCGCAGAGAGCCGCCGCCTGCGCATCCAGATAGTCGGCCGGCCGGCCCAACCCCGCGGGGTACGGTGAGGTGACCTCGTCGACCGCGCCCACCACCTGCATGGCGTCCTCGGGACCATGCAGCAGGAAGCGCGCCCGCAGGCGACCGACCGCGACCAGCACATCGGCGGGATCAGCGCCGCCAGCCAGCGCGAGAATGGCAGAAACCGACGTCAGCGCAGTGTCCTCGGCGCGGGACACCCGTGCCGCATCGAGCACGGCGAGGGTGAATTCGTCCAGTGCGTCCAGGCAGCGGGCCACCGAACCCCGGGACTGGGCGCGGACCGCGAGGGCAGAGACGTCGGACGGCACGGGTACGACGAGATCGGGGCGCAACTGGATCAGCGCGCCCAGGGCGTCGTCGGAGAGCGACCGGAGCTGGTCGGCGAATACGGTGGCCATCGCAGTCAACGCTAGCCGCCGTGGGAACATTGCAGGGGGTCCGGGGCGTGGCCGGGCCGACGAGAGACCAAGGGGAGTGACCTGTGGGGGCAAGCAAGAAGATGCCGGGTACGGCGGTTCCGGCCGGCCGGGCCACCCAGAAGCCGGGCCGGGAGTCCTCGATCAAAGAGGGGCACCTCGCCGTCTCCGAGCTCGTGAGCGACCGCGCGGCCGCACCGTCGCCGTTCGGTGACGACCAGACCTTCCCGCTGCCGGTAGAGCGCCTGACGTACACCCCGACCCTCACCCCGTGACAATTGCGGTCGGCTTCGATCTGGACATGACCCTGATCGACTCCCGACCCGGCATTCACGCTGCCTACCGGGCGCTCACCGAGCTGACCGGTGTGCACGTGGACGCCGATCTGGCCGTCACCAGGCTGGGGCCGCCGCTGCGCACCGAGTTGCGGCAGTGGTTCCCCGAGGCAGATGTGGAAGAGGCAGTCGCCACCTACCGAGGCCTGTATCCGGACTACGCCATCAAGCCGACCGTTGGAATGCCGGGGGCGGTCGCTGCGCTTGCTGGCGTACGGAAGCACGGGTTTCGGGTGGTTGTGGTGACCTCCAAGCTGGGCCGGCTCGCGGCCCTGCACCTCGCTCACCTCGGTCTGGACTACGACGAGTTGGCCGGCGATCTCTTCGCGGAGGGCAAGGCGGCGGCGCTCACCGAGCATGGCGTGCGCTGGTATGTCGGAGACCACACGGCTGACATGATCGCGGCAGCCACGGCCGGCATCCCGGGAATCGGCGTCACCACCGGCCCGTGCAGCGCTGCGGAGCTGATCGACGCGGGTGCGGCGCACGTCCTGCCGGACCTGACCGGCCTTCCGGATCTGCTGGACCGGATAACGATTGGGCCCTGACGCGCGCGCTGGTTAACCTAGCCGTGAGCAATCCAGTCCATTGAGTGAAGTTGAGGTCAGCGTGCCCACGGGTCGAGTGAAGTGGTACGACGCGGCGAAGGGCTTCGGGTTCGTCACCAGCGACGAGGGCGGAGACGTGTTCCTGCCCAAGAGCGCCCTGCCCACCGGGGTCGACGACCTGAAAGCCGGACAGCGCGTCGATTTCGGAGTGGTCGACAGCCGCAAGGGCGCCCAGGCGATGGGCGTCAAGGTGCTGGACGCCCCGCCGTCCATGGCTGAGCTGCGCCGCCGCCCGGCCGACGAACTGCACGGCCTGGTCGAGGACATGATCAAGGTGCTGGAGGCGAAGATCCAGCCGGACCTGCGCCGCGGGCGCTATCCGGACAAGAAGACAGCGCAGAAGGTCGCGCAGCTGGTGCACGCGGTGGCTCGCGAGCTCGAAGTCTGAGTTGGCACCGGGCCGTCGGCTGGACCAAGGTCTATCTGCGTCGCCGGTCTGAATAAAATGCGCGATGGCGGAAGCCGTTGTCGAGGGTTGCGAATGTTGCAACCTGCGCCCGCGGGCTTCCGCCAAAGCGTCTCGAGGGGATGCCTGGCTCACCGGCTCAGTCATCGCCGCCTCAGCCCGGGGCGGAAACGTCGGCACTCCTCGGGGCTGAATGATGAATCTGCGATCCGGGGCACGGCTTCGCGGGTCGCGACCTGCGTTCCCAGAAGTTGCGAAGATGCGCTTAGGAGGCCTTGAATGGCAACCCTGTTCGGGGACGAGAACGACATCGAGGAAGAAGATTTCGGCTACGTTTCCATGTCATCTGCAGGGATACGTCCGCTTCCTGGACATCTCCAAGAGTTGGTTGATCTTCTGCCCTTGGGTGTCGCCATTCATCGGAGCCAAATCGAAGCCGCTTATCGGCGCTCGAACTATGCGCGCAGGATCAGAAAGATAGTCTCGGAGTATGGTTGGGACATTGAGCGTAGGCGCGGCAGCAACGGCGCAAACGACGACTGGTACGTTCGTCGGTCTGACGGACCGATCCGGCCCCAACAGATTCGATACGAGGTGCCCCGAGCGGTCCGTTTAAAAGTGTATGAACGGGATCGTTGGGTGTGCGCCCTCTGTCATGGCTCGGTCGATGTCGATCGAGCGGCCGACAAGCCGCAGTGCGACCATAAGGTCCCCGCCGAGCGCGGTGGCGGGTCGGACCTGGCTAATCTTCAGACCCTCTGCGTCCGCTGTAATCTGAAGAAGCGCCAGTCCTGCAAGACCTGCACGTTGACAGAATGCCGCGGATGCCCGCTCGCTTTTCCGGAAGAACACCATGACTTTTTTGTGGTGCAGTTGTCTGCCAAAGCCGCCGGGATGGTGCGTGATCGGAGCAATCAGACCGGTGTGGCGCCCGAAGCATTCATAGCTAGGGTGCTGGAAGAACTGCCGGATCGATGAACATTCCATGTGAACGGATGTGGCTGAGGACTGCCACGGCCACATTTCTGGCCAGCTCCACGGGCACCGCGTTTCCGATTTGTTTGACGATCTGAAAAGTGCTTCCAGTGAATGTGAAAGAGTCCGGGAAGGTCTGCAGTCGAGCTCCTTCTCGAACTGTGATCGATCGATGGGCTTCCGGATGTAGGTAGCGGCCCTTCTCCGGCTTGAGAAACTGGGTGCGGATAGTCAAGGACGGCTTGTCCCAGTGCATTCTTCCCATGAGGTCAGCGCTTCCTCCGCCCCGCGGATCCTTGTTCCTCCAGCAATCTGGTTGAAGATGCGGAGGAAGGTTGTGGCGATTGCCGCCGAGTGGGATGTGCTTGTAGCGCTCGATGGAAAGTGGTGTCACGTTTCTGCTGTTGTGGAGATCGCGATCCGTCGGCTCCAAGGGGAGATCACCGATAGCGTCCCTGACGGTTCGCCACGACGGAAGGTCGGAGAACAGGTCTTTTTCCTGCTGATGCGTAGGTTCGGGAAGTGATGGCATCCCGATCCGACTCCCGATGATGATCGTCCGCAGCCGCTTCTGGGGAACGCCGTAGTCTGCTGCGTTGAGAACTCGATGGACCAGCCGATATCCCAGACGCTCAGACTCCTCACGAACGCCGGCGAAGGCGGCGTCCTTCAGGAATTCCGGGACGTTCTCGATGACGAAGCAGAATGGTCGAGCTTGCTCCACACACCTCATGAACTCTCGCCAGAGAAAGTTTTCGGTGCGCTCGCGCTTGATCTGCTTTCCCAGGAGGCTGAAGCCCTGGCAAGGCGGGCCTCCTACCACCACGTCGGCGTCGGGAAAATTTTCGATCGTCCGGATGTCGGTGCAAATCGATTCCCCGGGGAAATTGGCCGCGTGCGTCCGGATTGCGTCGGCGTCGGAATCGACGGCGAGGACGGGCAGGAAGCCAGCTTGCTGGAATCCCAGGGTCATGCCACCGGCCCCGGAAAAAAGGTCGATCACGGTGGGGCTGGGTTTGCGCGAAGTGCTGGTAGAAGATGGAGTGGCCGAGTCGCTGACGGACGTTCGTGTGGCGGATTCGCCGCGCTCCGCGGTCGTACGGCTGCGCGAAGCCTGGAGGGGTGCCTTGGTGGCATCGTCTACCTTCACGCGTCGGCGCTCCTCAGCTTATATTCAAAAGTTCTGCGGACCATAGTAACCCTCCGGGGGCAGCAGCCCTGGGGTGCGTCCGCATGTCGGGGCCAGCCACTCTTGGGCTCGAGCTGCCCTTCCGCCCAGAGCCCGAAGGGTTCAGGCCCCTGAGCGTCAGCTACGGAATTTTCGGAACCGTCGGTAGCCAGCAGATTGGCGTTAGGAATTGACACTCGAAATCCGATGAAGTGGTTCTGCCGAATCGTTGGCCAGGCCGCTGCGTCTGCCTGGATTTCCGTTTTCCAGCCGGGTGTGGAGGTGCGCCGCAGTAGGCTGAGAAACGTGTTCGGTGGGTGATCCGTTCCTAGAGTTTTTTCACTTAGAGCCGAACAGCGGGCGAAATGCCTATTTCTGCCGCCCGAGACAGAAGAACATTGGCGGCGGCGAGACCGTCCTTGCCCAGGTCGAGGGTGAACTCGTTGACGTAGAGCGCGATGTGCTGATCGACGACCGCGGGCTCCAACTCGGCCGCGTGGGCCAGCACGAACTCGCGGCTCGCCGCCGGATTCGCCCACGCCATGCTCACCGAGGTGCGAATCCACTCGGCGGCCTCCTGCGGATCCACCGCGCCCTTGCGGGCCAGGATCGCACCCAGCGGGATCGGCAGCCCGGTGTCCGACTCCCACCACTCGCCCAGGTCAGCGAGTGCCGACAGGCCGTAGCGCTGATAGGTGAAGCGAGCCTCGTGAATGACCAGCCCAGCGTCATACGTGCCGTCGGCCACCCCCGGCATGATCTGGTCGAACGGCACGACCTCGATCCGCTTCGGCGCGTTGCCCTGCGCCCACAACCGGAACAGCAGGTACGCCGTGGTGCGGTCGCCGGGCACCGCCACGGTGGCGCTGGTGAGATCGCCGTCATGACCGTCCCGGGTCAGCACCAGCGGGCCGCAGCCCCGGCCCAGCGCCCCACCGCAGGGCAGCAGCTCATAGGTGTCGAGCAGCCACGGCAACGCGGCATAACTGACCTTCACCAGGTCGAACTCGCCACGCTCGGCAGCGGTATTCGTCACATCCACATCGGCGAACGTCAGGTCGACGGCCGCCGCGCCGGGAATCAGTCCATGCACAAGGGCGTGGAAGACGAAGGTGTCGTTGGGACAGGGCGATACCGCGAGTGAAAGCGCCACGCCTGCCACGGTAACGACGGCAGGGGCGGGACACCCGCACCGGACGGTGTCTGCATCGCCACACTCGCCCCCGATTCCGCTACTCGGGCGGGTTGTCCACAGAGTTATCCACAGGCCTTCGCGGCGGCTGTGGTGAGCGCGGAGAATGCCTCTTGGAGCCGCCAGGAGGCTCGGTCCCGAGGGCCAATCGGATTCGAGATCGTCCGCAGCTCGGCGAACGGCACGCCCGCGTCCCGAGCCGCGCAGGCGACCCCGAAGCCCTCCATCGCCTCGGCCACGGCGGCCGGGAAACGGCTGCTCAGCGCGGAGGCTGTCGGGGAAGTGCCGGTGACCGTGGCGAGAGTGAGCACGTCCCCGACGACGGCGTGCGGCAGGGCGGCCACCAGGGCGGCCAACAGGGTGGGATCGGTTTCGGCGACGCTGCTGCCGAAACCGAGCTCCTCGATGGGTATGAACCCGGGCTGTCCGATGCCTGCGTCTGCCGGTTGAGGTCGACGCCCATGACTCTGCTCAGCGCTGCCGGTCCGGGCTGGTTCGACGGACGCGGACGGGAGTGCGTCAGCAGGAGGGGGTGAAGGGGGTGCTTTGGCTGACGTAGGTGCGGCGGCGGGCAGGAGTGGGTCAGCTGGCGGAGGCGCTTCGGTCGACGCGGGTGCGGCGGCGGGCAGGAGTGGGTCAGCTGGCGGAGGCGCTTCGGTCGACGCGGGTGCGGCGGCGGGCAGGAGTAGGTCAGCTGGCGGAGGCGCTTCGGTCGACGCGGGTGCGGCGATCGGCGGTGTGTCAGTGAGCGGGGGTGTTTCGGCGCCGAGGTCGGCGGCGATGCTGCGGGTGGCGAGGACGGTGGCGCCGACTTCCGCTCGACCGACGAAACCGCCCGCGATGCCCGCGCTGAGCACCGCGCGGTAGGGGACGCCGCGGGCCTCGGCCAGAGCGAGCAGTCGTGCGGTTCCGGCGGCTGCGGCGGCGGGTCCGACACCGACCGGGACGACGTCGACGGTGGTGGGATCGGCACCGGCCCGGAATGCGGCGGCCTCGGCTTCAACCGCGGTGACGACAAGGAGCCGCTGCTGGGCGGTCATCGGCTGGCCTCGTCGGGATGGGTGGTGTCGTTGGTGGCGGAGGACGGCCGATAGATGTGGAAGCCCGGCGGGGCGAGCTGGTCGTCGTCGCGCTGACCGGCCGCAGGCTGCGGTGCAGGCGGCGCGGTCGCAGGCTGCGGTGAAGGCGGCCCGGCCGCAGGCTGCGGTGAAGACGGCCCGGATCGCCCGGCCTGTGGGTGTGGGCTCGTCGCTTGCTCCGGCCCCGGCTGCCGCATCGGCTGCGGTTGGGTGGGCTGGGCCGGCTGCGGTTGGTTGGGCTGCGGTTGGGTGGGCCGGGAATGGGGCTGGGCTGGCTGCGACAGCGCGGCGGCTTCGCCGGTCGCGGTGTGCGACCGGGAGAAGAAGCGGCGCTTGCGGCTGGTCGGCTCGCGCGGCGGTGGCGCGGCCGGGCGGGCTTCATTCAGCGCATGGGGCAGCTGCGCGGTCGGCGGCTCGGCCGTTGCGGGGAATTCTCGCGTGGGTGCGAGCTGCGGTCCGGTGCCGTTAACGGCTGCGCTCCCTGTCGCGTCATTTCGTCGAGCAGTGGGATGCGCAGCCGGCCCGGGCCACCCGTCGGTTGAGGTCGGAGAGTCCGGCCAGGGGTCGACCGGCTCGGCGGCGGGTCGAGGTGCACCATCGGCGCCTGCGTCCGGGATGCTGCGGTGCCCGGCTCCGGCCCTGCGCTCAGTCCCGGTCTCGGCGCTCGGCGCGCTGCTGGTCTGGTGTCGGGCTTCGGTGCTGGGTGCAGTGTCGGCTGGCGGCGGGTTCTCGTCGGCGGCGATGTCGGGGCGGCCGTGGAGACGTTCCTTGCGGAGGCGCCCGGCGGCGATCACGCCGCGGATGGCGGCGGCTAGGGCGAAGACGGCGGCCAGGATGATGCCGAGGCGTCCGGTGAGCGGGATGATGCCGACCGCGCCGCCGATGACCCAGGCGATCATGAGGACGGTTTCGGAGTGGGCGAAGGCGCTGGCGCGGAGCCGTTCGGGCACGCGTTCCTGGATGCTGGCGTCGATGGCGAGCTTGGAGATGCCGCTGAATACCGAGGCCACCAGGGAGAACAGGGCCACCATCGGCAGCGTGAAGAAGATCGCAGCCAGAACGGCCACGATGGCGGTGACGGTCAGGCCGCCGGATTGCAGGGCTGCCGGCCGGTGAATGCGCAGGCGGGTGCCGATCGCGGTGGCGAGGAACGTGCCGACTGCGAGGGCACCGCCGACCACCGCCACGGCGCCCTGGCTGCCGATGTCGCGGCCGAAGACTTCGGTGCTCAGGCCGCCCGCCTTGACCGCGAATGCCAGATAGAGCAGGAGGAAGCCGTACAGGCAGCGGAAGCTGGCGGCGCCGATCAGGGTGCCCACCACGAGGTTTCCCGACAGCGGACGGTCGGGACCGCGGCGCAGCCGCAGCATCGTGCGGAACGGGCGGGGCACCTCCTCTGGCGGGTCCGAGTCGGCTCGAGGCGGCAGACGTAGGGCGACCACCATGGCGACCAGGAACAGGATGGAGGACACGCGCAGCGGCCACTGCGGACCGATCTTGAAGGCGAGGAGGCCGATCGGGGCCACTACCGCGCCGGCGAAGGTGCCGTACACGCTGGCTCGGGCGCCGACCTGGGAGAGACCGACGCCTTCCGGTAGGAGGCGGGGCACGGCTGCGGAGCGGGCCACACCGTACGCCCGGGAGAGCGCGAGCACGCCGAACGCCGCCGGATAGAGTCCCCAGCCGAGCAAATTGTCGGAGATGACGTACGCCAGGAAGGCGCGACCGAGCATCGCGGCGGCCAGGGCATAGCGGCGGCCGTGCCGGAAGTGGTCGAGCAGCGGCCCGACCACGGGCGCCAGCAGGGCGAACGGCACCATCGTGATCAGCAGGTAGAGCGCCACTTTGCTGCGGGCCTCGCCTAGCGGCACGTTGAAGAAGATGGTGCCGGCCAGGCCGATCGCGATCAGGGTGTCGCCGGCGCAGGACAGGGCGTGCAGGTCGAAAAGTCGGATCATGCCGGTCTCACCGGCTGCGCCGCGGGCCCGGGCGTCGCCTACTCGCCGGGTTGCCCAGGCGCTCCCGCGCAGCCCGCCGCGCACCAGCATCCGCATCGTCCGGACTCCGGTGCCGACAGCGCGTCCGATCGTGGGAAGCAGCGGCATCGTCCCATCCTGTCGCATCGAAGCACCCGGCGTCGCCTCCCGTGCCCGCAGTGTGCCCCGAACCTCGTCGCCGCGACCACCAGGAAGCCGTGCGGTGTTTCCCCGATGTGGGGGAGTCGTTGTCACGCGGGTCGGTCGGTGGGGGACAATGAATCGGTGACGACCAGGACCACCACGAACCGTGCCGCCCGACTCGACCAGGTCTGCGCCGATGCGGTCGGTGTGGCGCGGGGGGCCATCACCGATGTGGACCCGACCGATATCGGCGACCACCTCGAAGCGGTGGCCGACGGTGACCGGGTCGTAACGCATTTCTTTGAGAGCCACCTGGCGGGCTATCGCGGCTGGCGGTGGGCGGTCACGGTGACCCGGGTGCCGCGGTCCCGGCATGTCACCGTGTGCGAGACCGTCCTGCTGCCCGGCCCGGACGCGCTGATGGCGCCGGGCTGGGTGCCGTGGAACGAGCGGGTGCAGCCGGGCGACCTGGGTGTCGGCGACCTGATGCCGACCGCGCCCGACGACGATCGGCTCTCGCCCGGCTATGTGCTCAGCGATGACGCCGCCGTCGAAAGCGTCTCCTGGGAGCTCGGCCTTGGCCGGTCCCGGGTGATGTCGCGGGAGGGCCGGATCGAAACCGCCCAACGCTGGTACGAGGGCGACTCCGGCCCGGAAGCCCCGATCGCCACCGCCGCCCCGCGCAACGCCCGCTGCGGCACCTGCGGCTTCTATCTGCCGCTGGCCGGTGCGCTGCGGTCGATGTTCGGCGTCTGCGGCAACCTTTACGCCCCGGACGACGCTCGGGCGGTCAGCGCCGACCACGGCTGCGGTGCCCACTCCGAGGCGTTGCTCGGCTCGTCGGAGCAGCCGGTCGAGGAGTTGCCGACCGTCTACGACGACAGCGAGGTCGAGGCGGTGGCGGTCAGCCGCGGTCATGGCTCGGTGGAGTCCAGCGAACCCGGCGAGGATTACGGCCACAGCTGAGCAAGCCCGGCCCGGGTAGAGCGTGCCGGCTGAGCACACCCAGCCGGCTGAAGCCAGCGGCGGTCCCGAGCGACAAAGGCCGAAGACAGCGGCGGGTCCCGAGCGACAAAGGCTGAAGGCAGCGGCGGTCGCGAGCAACAAAGGCTGAAAGCAGCGGCGGTCGCGAGCAATAAAGGCTGAAGACAGCGGCGGTCCCGAGCAATAAAAGCTGAAGACAGCGGCGGTCCCGGGCTGCAGAGAACGCGCGGGACGTCAGCTCTCGGCGGTGACCGAGAACTCGGGGTGACTCAATGCGCGCCGGCGACGTCGGTGTGCGTCGTGGCGGATCATGGTGAGCAGGCCGGGGATGCCGAGGAGCAGGCCCGACAGGCAGGTCCACAGCCAGGCGTCCGGTGCGTCGGCCACGAGCAGGATCACGCCGGCCAGCGCGAAGGATGCGATGCCGGACAGAGCGAACGGGACCATGGGCGGGTCGAGCGGCTCGGGGCGGGGTTTGGTGCCGGTCACCGCGTCCAGGCCGGGCACGTGCGGCTCCTCGACGCGGGGAGCGGCGGCGTGCGGGGCGGGGGACAGGTCTGCCACGGAATGAGGGTACGTCCCGGGCGTCCCCTGATGGGGAGTCGTGACAGTTGTAACAGTCCGGATCTTCTGCCGAGCCCGTCGGTCTGCTTCGATGCGCTGGACACCCCTGCGTGAAAGGGCACCGATGACGACCAACGGATTCGATCGGTACTTCGAGATCTCGGCCCGGGGCTCGACGGTGGGCCGGGAGATCAGGGGCGGCTTCGCCACCTTCTTCACGATGGCCTACATCGTGGTGCTCAACCCGCTGATCCTGGCCGCGGGCGTGGATGCGACCGGCGCGAAGCTGCCGGTGGCCGCCCTGGCCGCCGGTACGGCCCTGGTGGCGGGACTGCTGACGATCCTGATGGGCGTGGTGGGTCGGTTCCCGTTGGCGTTGGCCGCGGGGTTGGGCGTGAACGCGCTGGTCGCGTACGAAATCGCTCCGGAGATGACCTGGGCCGACGCGATGGGTCTGGTGGTCATCGAAGGTCTGGTGATCGCGGTTTTGGTGTTGACCGGGCTGCGCACGGCGGTGTTTCGGGCGGTGCCGACGCCGCTGAAGACGGCGATCGGGGTGGGGATCGGCCTGTTCCTGATGATCATCGGCTTGGTGGATGCCGGGTTCGTGCGGCGGGTGCCGGACGCGGCGGGCACCACCGTGCCGGTGGAACTGGGCATCGGGGGCAAGCTGGCGAGCTGGCCGCTGCTGGTGTTCTGCCTGGGTCTGCTGTTCACGCTGGTGCTGTTCGTGCGCAAGGTGAAGGGCGCGATCCTGATCGGCATTCTGGTGACCACGGTCGGCGCGATCCTCGTGGAGGCGGTCGCGCAGGTCGGGCCGTCGTTCGTCGATGGCAAACCGAACCCGGGCGGTTGGTCGCTGAACGTGCCGACGCTGCCGGACAAGATCGTGGGTCTGCCGGATTTGTCGCTGTTGGGCGAGTTCAACGTGCTGGATTCGTGGAGCCGGGCCGGGTGGCTGGTCGTCGTCATGTTCGTCTTCACGCTGCTGATCACGGACTTCTTCGACACGATGGGCACGATGGTGGCGGTGGGTCAGGAGGGTGGCCTGCTCGACGCCGAGGGGATGCCGCCGCGGACGAAGGAGATCCTGCTGGTCGATTCGGTCGCTGCGGCGGCGGGCGGCGCGGCGAGTGTCTCCAGCAACACATCGTTCATCGAGAGTGCGTCGGGTGTGGCCGAGGGTGCCCGTACGGGCGTGGCCAACCTGGTGACCGGCGCCCTGTTCCTGCTGGCGATGTTCCTGGCCCCGCTGGTCACGGTGGTGCCGTTCGAGGCGGCGTCGACGGCGCTGGTGGTGGTCGGGTTCCTGATGATGACCGCGGTGCGGCAGATCGACTGGGCGGATCCGGAGATCGCGATTCCCGCCTTCCTCGCCATCACGGTGATGCCGTTCACCTACTCGATCTCGAACGGCATCGGCGCGGGCATCGTCTCGTACGTCGTGATCAAGCTGGCCGTGGGTAAGGCCCGGGAGGTGCACCCGTTGCTCGCCGGCGTGGCCGTGCTCTTCGTCCTGTACTTCCTTCGGGGTCCGCTGGAGTCGGTGCTTCTGTGAGCGGGTGCCCGTGACTACGGTCATAGGCGTAAGCGATGTCGTTAGCCAAGCTCATTAGTTAAGCTAACCAACGTGATGGAGCGGTCGGTGGCGGAGCGCATGACAGCCGAGCAACTGGCCGTTTCGCTGCGTGAGGCGATCACCCGGCTCGGCCGGCGGGTGCGACAGACCCGCCCGATCGGTGATCTCACGTTCAGCCAGCTCTCGGCGCTGACCAGTCTTCAGCTGTCCGGGCCGCTGACTCCTCGTGAGCTGGCCGATGTCGAACGGGTCCAGCCGCCGACGATGACCAAGATCGTCGGCAAGCTGGAGGAGCGCGGCCTTGTGGCGCGGACGCCCCACCCCACCGACCGCCGGCAGGTTTTCCTGATGGCGACCGAGCGGGGCCGGGTCGTGTTCGCGCAGTTCGAAGAGGCGCGCAACGAGTGGCTGGCGAGCAAGCTGGCTGGGCTGAGTCCCGAGGAACGCGACACGCTCGAACAGGCAGCGCGGATCCTGCAGCAGGTCGCCCGGTCCTGACCCGGGCACCGCCTCCGCCGTCGTTCCGTCACCTGGCGATGACGTGTACGACCGGAGGAGGAGGCGCAGCCGAGTGCGGGCAGTGCTGAGCACGACATTCAAGTCCCTGCAAGTTCGTAACTACCGAGTCTTCGCGACCGGGCAGCTGGTGAAGCTGGTCGGCGTCTGGATGATGTTCACGGCGCAGGACTGGCTCGTGCTCGACCTCTCCGGCAACTCGCCGGGCGCTCTTGGCCTGGTCACCGCCCTGCAGTTCCTGCCGGTGCTGGCGCTGACGCTGTGGGGCGGCAAGCTCGCGGACCGGCACGACAAACGCACACTGCTGATCGTCGCCAACGCGGTCTTCGCGGTCACCGCGGTCGTCTTCGCCGGCATCGTGGCCGCCGGCGTCGTGGCGCTCTGGCACGTGTTCCTGTTCGCTCTGCTGCTCGGCGCCGCGAGTGCGATCGAGACGCCGGTCCGGCAGGCGTTCGTCTCCGAGCTGGTGGAGCTGCAACTGCTGCCGAACGCGCTCGCGCTCTCCGCGGCAACGTTCAACACGGCCCGGATCGGCGGCCCGGCCCTGGCCGGGGTTGCCCTCGCGTTGTTCGGCACCGGCCCGGTGTTCCTGTTGGCAACGGCCTTGGCCATCGCGCCGGTGTTCAGTTACTGGCGGATGCGGCCGGCGGAGCTCTACCGCTCCGGGACGCCCGTCAAGGCGGGCGATGCCAAGATCATTGACGGTCTTCGGTACGTGTGGAAGCGCCAAGACCTGCTCCTGCCCATCGGGCTGATGGCGGCGATCGGCATGATCGGCTTCAACTTCCCGGTCACCCTGGCCGCACTCGCGAAGATTCACTTCCACGCCGGCCCCTCGTCCTTCGGGCTGCTCACCACGGCGTTGGCCGCGGGCGCGCTGGTCGGGGCGCTGGCCGGCAGCGGGCGGCGCACTCGACCCGGCGCGTACCGGGTGCTTGGCGCCGCGGCGGCCTTCAGCGTCTTCGAGATCGCCGTGGGCTTCGCCCCGACCTTCGCGGTCGCGATGATCCTGCTCGTACCGACCGGCTTCTTCTCCATCTATCTGGCGCAGGCGTGCAACCACCGGGTCCAGATGGGCGTGGACGCGCGCTACCGGGGCCGGGTGATGGCCCTCTACGTCCTGGTCTTCCTCGGCACGACGCCGATCGGCGCGTCGTTGGCCGGCTGGTGGGGCGAGCACTTCGGAGTGCCGTCGAGCATCTGGGCGGCCGGCATCCTCTGCCTGATCGCCACGGCTGCGACCCTGCTCTGGCAACTCCGCAGCACCGGTGACCGGCTCAGCATGCACATCGACCCGCGGCCTCGGCTGACCCTGGTCCGGATGCCGGAGGAAGAAGAGCAGGAGCTGCCCCGGGCCCTCGCTGCCTAGCTTTCGCAGGTCGATGTGTACGAGGACGCTTCTGCCGTAGCGGTCACGGAATCTCCGGCACGGATCGCCGCCAGCAGCGTGTGGTGCTCCAGGTAGCCCTCAGGGGTCAGTTCGGGGCCGAAGTGGCCGCGGAGGGATTCTCGGATCACCTGGCCGAGGTCGGCGTAGAGCTCGATGAGCACCTCGTTGTGGGAGGCTGCCACGACGGCTTGATGGAACGCGACGTCGGCTTCGACGAAGGCGTCTCGGGCACGGGTGGCCCAAGCCTCCTCGCGCCGGGCATAGAGGGCTTCCAGTCGGGCCAGATCGTCATCGGTGCGGCGGCGGGCCGCGAACGCCGCCGCAGCGGTTTCCAGCGTGCCGCGCAGTTCGCGGACGTGGTCGGGGTCGGCGGTGGCGAACCGGCGCTGCATGACCCCGGCGAGTTCGCTGGTCGCCACGACATAGGTGCCCGAGCCCTGCCGAATGTCCAGCAGTCCGTTGTGCGCCAATGCCCGGACCGCTTCCCGAATCGTGTTGCGGGCGACCCCGAGTTGAGCGACCAGCTCGGGCTCAGTCGGGATCCGCTCGCCGACCGGCCAGGCGCCCGAGGTGATCTGTTGGCGCAGCTCAGCGATGACGCGGCCGGATAGTGATTCGGCTCTCGGGACCGGACCCAAATTCATCCCATGATTCTATGATGGGGCCATGACGTTGACCAGTACCGGCCGCACTGCGGTTCGCGGCAGTTCCATCGAGACCCCCACCGCGGGTCCGGTGGAGGTCGGTGCGCCCCTGCGCCGCTCGCTGCGCGGGCGAGGCCTGTTGATCGCGGCTCTGGTGCTGATGGCACTCAACCTGCGCCCCGCCGTGGCAAGCCTGTCGCCGGTGCTGGCTGAAGTGCGCGACAGCCTCGGCATGAGCGCCACGGTTGCCGGGCTGCTCACCTCCGTACCGGCGTTGTGCTTCGCGATCGTCGGTGCGACCGCGCCGTTCCTCGCGCGTCGATGGGGTCCCGCCGGGGCGATCGCGGTCGGCGCGACGGCGCTGGCCCTGGGGCTCGCAGTCCGGCCGTGGGCCGGCGGCACGCCGCTGTTCCTGGCCCTGACCGCGCTCGCCTTCGCCGGCATCGCTCTCGCCAACGTCCTGCTGCCGGTCGTCGTCAAGCAGTGGTTCCCGGACCGCGTCGGCGCCATGACCGGCCTGTACTCGGTCGCTCTCAACCTCGGCGCATCGGCGGCGGCCGCGGTCACCGTGCCGCTGACCGGTGCCTTCGGTGGCGACTGGCGGCTCGGCCTCGGCGTGTGGGCGCTGGCGGCGGTCGTCTCCCTGCCGTTGTGGTTCCGACTCGCCCGCAACCCCGCCCCGCAGGTCGCCGCAAGCCCGGCCCCGAAGCCGGCCCGGCCGGTTGCGCTGAAGCTGTGGCGCGAACCCGTCGCCTGGGCGTTGGCCGTCTTCTTCGGACTGCAGTCCACCAACGCGTACGTGATCATGGGTTGGCTCCCGCAGTTCTTCCGAGATGCGGGACTCTCGGCGGGCACCGCCGGGCTGCTGTTCGCGGTGATCGCGCTGCTGGGGGTGCCACTGTCATTCGGGCTCTCCGCGGTGGCCGGCCGGATGCCGCGGCAGAGTGCGCTGGCGGTCACCCTCGGACTGTTCGGCCTGGTCGGGTTCGCGGGCCTGGCGTTTGCCCCCGCCTCGGCGCCCTGGCTGTGGGCCGTCCTGCTCGGCATCTCCAACACCGCGTTCCCGCTGGCACTGACCATGATCGCGCTGCGCGGGCGGGACTCCGCGGTCGTGGTGAAACTGTCCGCCTTCGCGCAGAGCGCCGGATATCTGCTGTCGATCCCCGGCCCGATCATCGTCGGCGTGCTCTACGAACACACCGGAGGCTGGCGGATCCCCCTCACGCTCATGGTGGTCCTGATGGTGCCGCAGATGATCGCGGGCTACTTCGCCGGCCGCGACCGCCGCGTCGGCTGACCACCCCGGGCCCGGTTCTGGTGCGGTCAGGTTCTTGGTCAGCTCGGCGCTCGGGGCGGCTTTCGGGCGCGGAAAGCTGGCGGCTTTCGGGGCGGGGAAAGCTGGCACTAGGGGTCATCCGAACGGCCCTCGTCGCGGCTTGCCGGGACGGCCTAGCGTCGTCGGGGTGGGCATCACGCACCTCGTCGTGGTCACGGCTACGCTGCTGGCGTTGCTGTTCCTTCCCTGCGCGGTAGCCATTGTGGCCTGCGCGGACGGGCTTACCGGGCGGCTGCACGGCCGTGCCGCCCGGCAGGAGGCCCGGGCGCTGCGCCGCCTCGACCGGCTGCTCAGCTCCGGCGGTCCGCCCGTCAGCTCCGGCGGTCCGCCCGTGCCACCCACACCGTGCGGTCCCTCGGTCGCTGAGTTGGAAGCGGATCTGCGGCGGCTGAGCCGGCAGCGCGGCGGCGGTCCCACCGTGCAGTCCACGGTATGGCTGGACGCGGTGGTGCGGGCTTACGACCGCCGGCTGCTGCTGGCCAGCGAGGCCTTCGGCCTGCCTCAGCATCTGACCACGCTGGACGGGATGGACCGGGAGCTGGAGCGGATCCGGGTGGAGGAGAAGCTGCGAGCCGCGGGGATGCGGCTCCGCTAACCGGAGACGGACTTGGGAATGGTGAGCTGTCCCACATCGAGCCCCCAGCACGTGGGTAGACCGTTCGCTTTGACGGCACAGGTGTGAATGGCACTCGCGGAGACTTCGGTGACGCTCCCCATTCCCGACGGCTGCTTGAGAAGATCGCTGAGTCCCCAACATGTCACCGAGTTGTCGAATTTGCGGGCACAGGAGTGGTAGTAGCCGACCGTCACGGAGGCGACCACCCCCAGGCCGGAGGGGACGGACTGGGGATTTCCGGAGATCGCTTTGCCCCAGCACGTGACATTTCCGTCCGTCTTCTTCACCGCACATGCGTGGGAGTCAGACACCGCCACGGCGACGAAAGTGCCGGATGGTGTGCCGCTGACGATGGTGCTGGAGTCGTCTCCCCAGCATCGCAATGAGCCGGAGACGTCGACCGCGCATGCGACATGGTCCGAGACTGCCAGCTGGATGGTCGACTTCAGCGTGGCGGGTGGCGCTGTGGACGCTGGGCCCCAACAGCGAGTCTTGTTGTCCGCGACGTTGATGCCGCAGGCGAAGTCGGCGCCGACGGCAATGGCCGAAAGCGTGCTCGAGCCCGGACTGATGTCGCCGTTCGACGTGTCCCCCCAGCACGTCGCCTTCCCAGTGGAAGCGAGGGCACAGGTTTGGTCCACTCCGGCGGAAATCGCACGTATCGAGCTCAGGCTCGATGGAATCGTTGCCGCACCGGTATCGTGATCCACTCCCCAACATGCCGCGCCCGACGATGCCGAAGATACGCCCACCATGCAGGTGTGGTAGCCGGAGGAAGCGATCTTCGGGCTATGCGGATCGTTGATACGGATCCAGTCGGAACACGATGCATCCAGCACGCAGAACATGTAGCTGTAACTGATTCCGTACCACTTCGTCAAGCTGTCCGTGTAGGACAGGTTTGCGTATACGTTGCTGTAGTTGCCGCACTGCGTCGCGGATTTGAGCATCAGGTTCGTCCGCTCGATGACGGCACTGTTCTCCGCTTTGCGGAACAGCAGGCAGGCGTTTTGCTGCGCGGACCAGTTCAACGTGATCTTAGCTGGACTGCTCGGGTCTTCCACGTAGGACGAGGTGCTACTCTGGCCGCTGCTCACGCCGTAATCTGTGTAGTATCCACGCAGCGTGATTCCCGTTCCGGACACTGTCACGTCCACGCTCAGGTTGAGCTTCTTCAACAGCCCGTCGGGATAGCTGACGCAGTATCGGACATATTGCGCCTGGGTGGAAGTGACGGCGCGATCGCTGCCCACCGATCCGCTGTCGAACACTGTTGAGCTTTGGAAAGCGGAGTCCACCGTGCTCCATGAGGTGCCGTCGCTGCCGACCTGAAGGCTACTTGTCACGTACTGGAAGGCGTTGCTTCCGCTAGCTGAGAATCGCCATTGGCGGACGGTGCTGGTCGTGAACAACTTTGTCGCGGTAGAGCAACCTGAGGTGACGTTCTTGAAGGTGTAGCTGCCCTGTGCCAGCGTCTCGTTCATCGTGGGTTCCAGCGTCAGGGAAGGCGTCCATGACCTCGTGCTGAAAGTCAGCTTCGATGTCACGGCATACTGGTTGGAGAGGTGCCAGTTCTTGAACGATGGGTGAGCGGCCTCGTGGTTCCACCACTGGAAAGTGAGTGGCGCTTCGTAGCGCGCCGAGTCGAAGTCGGCGGTGGAATACGGCGAGACCGAGGTCTTGGGCAGTGTCCGTACGGGTGCGATGTAGCTGGTCTGCGTCGTGGTGGTTCCACTCCAGGTAATCTCGGTGCCGAAGGGGGCGGCGGGGTTGCGTACTTCTTCGATGCCGCCGGCGTAATTGTAGAAGTTGGTCAACGAATCCAGGTTGTAGAGAAAACGCGAATCCGACCGTGCCGCTGATAGGTGCGTCTTCGAATCGGTCGCATTACCGCGGTAGATGCCGAGCTGGTCGGGATCGTAGTTGGTAGGTTTGAGGTATCTAGAGGTGTTGCTGTTGAACGCTGTCCCGAGCGTGACACCCAGGTTGCCGCCGAGTATCAGCCGGGATCCGTCCGGAACGACGTCGGCGACCGCCCTGCCGATCTGGTCGAGCTGATCGGTGCGAGAGTCGTCATTGTTTGGATCCATGCCAGCATTGATCAGAACGTACTTTTTGTCCGCCTTCAATATGCTGGCGATCACGAACCCGCGCTTGTCGCCCGCGACACTCTGATTGGTGAAGGTCTTGTTGTACAGCATGGTGAGCGGATATTTGCTGAGAATCACGGCGCCGCCCGTGCTGGCAGGCTGATCTGCCACGGGCGCACCACCCACGAACTGACTGACGTAGGGAAAGCTCGAGTTGGCATACACGCGGTCGGCGGGATTGGATCCATTCGGGCTCGACCCGGTGCCGTCGCTGCCGCTGCCGTACGTGCCCAGGGCAGAAATGCTCCTGCCCGAACTCCAGAGGCCGGCGACGATAGCGGTCGCGTCGGTGGTGCAGCTCGACGAGCGCATGTTCATTCCCTGCAGCAGAACCACGTCACTATCCAACCTCGCGAGGTAGCTCGCGAGGTACTTCGCGCGTTCGCACCAGTCGTCCAGGAGTCGCGTGTCGAGATTGGCGGCGTAGCTGGTGACGGTCAGCGCGTTGGCGTCCGAACTGTCCCGGGACGGCCAGGGAGCCGCGCCGTCGAATCTGCCGTCCTCGGCTGCCGCACTCGGATACGTGCCGGCCAAAGTCATCGTCGATCCGTTTGCGGACAATGATCCGGTCGTCCCCAGTGACAAGGCGTACTTCCAGGAGGTCGTGGACTCGGATGCCTTAACATAAAATGTCCGGGTTTGCGCCGAGGACTGATCCCATGGTGCTACGAACTTGGAAGTGAGGTCCGCATTTCCGGAGATCCGGCCATCGCCGAAGAACCAGAATCGTCCGATCAGATAGTCCGAGGTGGCGGTCCAGGTGCTGGTTGCCGGATTGATTCCCGGCCCCCGCACGTCAACCATCCATCTGCTCGCCTTCGAGCGGCAGGAGGCATCGGTAACGGCTATGAGCGGAAGGATTTGGCCTGGGGTGACATTGATGTAGTTGGCAGCGGTTTTGGTGGACTGTGCACCGGATGGGTATTGCACGCCGGAGGTACATTTGCCGCTGTCGTCATCCTTGAAGAAGGCGACCTTGACCGTTGACTTGTAGGCGTTTCTGAAGAAGAAGGCATAGTCGGTGGCCGCGTCGTAGCTGTATTGATTCTCGTAGTTTACGATCTCGTTCGCCGCGGCGGCCGGAACGGCAATCAGCGTGGCGATTACCAATGACACCATGGCCGCGGCCGCGGCACGGAACGGCCGCGAGTTCGACACGCGCATCATCGGCTCTCACATCCTCAACTCATGCGCCGGACACGCGCTTTGCCCGTCGTCTTGCGGCGGGTGCTGGTCCTCATACGCGCTGGTCGACTAGGCATGCAGTGTGGAACTGAACGAAGTCTTGGCCTGGTTCGCAGAATTGGCAATGGCCTTTACGGCCGCCGACCGAGTATCAACTCATCCGCATATGGCGGAGCGCGCTGTCCGCGCGAGTCGATGGGCCGCGGCACGGGGATTGATGTGGCTTCCTCGTCGCTCGTCGCTCGTCGCTCGTCGCTCGTCGCTCGTCGCTCCGCGGACGCAGCGGAGAGTGGCCGTCTCAGATAACCCGGGCAGCAGGAGGTCCGGCGAGGGCTGCCCGGGTGCTGGCGCGCGTAGAGCTGGCGGTGGCGCCGGCGGGCTCGGTCAGGAGGTTTCGCGGGCGGCCGGGCCACCGCCGAAGAGGACATCGTCCCAGCTGGGGAGGCGCTTGCGGGGCTTGGCCGGCTCTTCGGACTCGGTCTCGCCCGGCTGGGCGCCCACCGTGCGCCGCGGGCGCAGGACGGCCAGACTGGGGACGGCCGGGACCTCCTTGGGCAGGTCCGCGTCGTCGTCGAAGGCTGAGCCGGCGCCGCCGCCAAGCAGGGCCGCCGCGCCGCCGGCAACGGGCCGCCGGGGCTCGCTCGCCGCCGGGTCGAGCCCGCGACCGTGCCGCTCACTGCTCAAGGGGCGGTCGAGAGAGGCCAGCAAGGCGTCGCGTCCGGCGCGGATCGGGTCCCGGGTGGGGCGGGGCGAGTCAGCGACCGGCAGGCCGCGCCCGCGAGCAGGCTCGGTAGTGCGCATCGGGCCGGGCAGGCCGTGGCCGCCACGCTCATGCGGAATGCGCTCGGGGGCGGGCTCCTGACCGAGGATCTGCGTCGGACGCTCGGCACACAGGTATTGCGCCATGTCGTCGTGTGGGGAGACGACCTGCCGGGCTCGGTCGAGGTCCCACATGGCCTGGGCGGTTGCCTTACCGGACGGCCAGGTGGCGACGATCCGCCAGGTGCCGTCGTCGCGGCGGAACGCGTCCCAGGAGATCTTTTCGGTGTCGATGCCGTGCTGGGCGAGCCGGCTGTCGACCACCTCGGCCAGCGGGGCGCCGGAGTCCGAGGTCTTCAGCCGGGTGCGCCGGGCGTGCTGGGCCAACATCGCGCGCTCCTGCAGCACCGGGCCGGCGTAGCGCAGGACCCGGTCGACCGGGACGCCCGCAACCCGGGCGACGTCCTCGGCGGACTCGCCCGAGCGAATCCGGGCCTGGATGTCGCGCGGGGACAGGGACGCCATGCTCTCCCCGGTCACCGCCACCGCGGAGCTGTTGGTGGTCACCACCGTGCCGGTGCCGCCCTCGTGATGCAGGGCGCCGCTGATCCGGTCGTCGATGGGGAGTGCCAGGAGCCGGCCCACCTCGTCGGCGAGCACCAGAGCCTGACCGTCCTCGGAGAGGGCCACGAAGCGTACCGGCCGCATGCGTTGCCTCCGTCGGTTCGCTGGCCTGATCCCGAGCGTCAGCCACCCGGGCGCGTTTCTCCAACACGGTACGCGCCTTGGTCACCCAATGGTGGTATGCCACGCCGTCGAAGTCATTGACCAGCAAAGATGATCTTCAACGGGTAACACCTTGCCGCGTGGGCGCCGGAGTTCTAGAAAGGCACCCATGACCGTCGAACTCCGCCCCGTGACCAAGGACGACTTCCGGGCTGTCATCAAGCTGGAGGTCACACCCGAGCAGTCCGACTTCGTGTCACCCAACGTCGTCGGCATCGCCGAGACGCACATCCGCCCCCAGGCCGAGCCGCGAGCAGTGTATGCGGACGGCGAGCTGGTCGGCTTCGTGCTGCTGCATCCCGGCGATGACCCCGGGCAACACTGCCTGGTCCGGCTGATGATCGACCACCGTTTCCAGGGCCGCGGGCTCGGGCGGCAGGCGCTCGAAGCAGCCGTCGCCTACGCCGCGACCGAGCATGCGGCCCGGTCCGTCCGGCTGAGCTTCGTGCCCGCGAACGACCGTGCGCGGGCGCTCTACCGATCGGCCGGCTTCGTCGAGACCGGCGAGCTCGACGACGGCGAGATCGTCATGGTCCGCCAGCTCACCGCCGGGTGATCAGGTAGTCGATGCACCTGGTCAGCGCTTCGACGTCGGCGGGGTCCACCGTGGGGTAGAGGGCGATGCGCAGCTGGTTACGGCCGAGTTTGCGGTACGGCTCAGTGTCCACGATCCCGTTCGCGCGGAGCACTCCGGCGAGTGCTGCCGCATCCACCCCCTCGGCGAAGTCGATCGTGGCGACCGCCTGCGACCGCAACGCCGGGTCGCTGACGAACGGGGCCGCCACCTCGGAGCGGTCGGCCCAGCCGTACAGGGCGGTGGCGCTGTCCGCGCAGCGCTTGGCGGCCCAGGCGAGACCACCCTGGGCGTTCATCCAGTCCAGTTGCTCGGCCGCGAGGAAGACAGTGGCCAGCGCGGGCGTGTTGTAGGTCTGGTCGAGCCGGGACTGCTCGATCGCGGTGACCAGGTCGAGGAACTGCGGGATGTACCGACCCGAGGCTTTGATCTCGTGCGCCCGGGCGATCGCTGCCGGGGACAGCAGGGCGATCCACAGGCCGCCGTCGGAGCCCAGAGCCTTCTGCGGGGCGAGGTAGTAGACATCAGTCTCGGTGAGGTCGACCTCGAGACAGCCGCCGCCCGAGGTGGCGTCGGTCAGCATCAGCGCGCCCGGGTCGGCGCCATCGACCCGCTTCACCGGTACGGCGACGCCGGTCGACGTCTCGTTGTGCACGCTGGCATAGGTGTCCACGCCCGACTCGGCGCGCAGGTAGGCCGCGCTGCCGCCGGGTGCCTTGTGCACGGTGGGCTCGGCCAGGAACGGCGCGTCGGTCACCGCCTTCGCGAACTTGGCGCCGAACTCGCCGAACTCGGCGAACTGGGCCTTGTCGTGGATCAGTCCGAAAGTGGCGGTCTCCCAGAAGGCGCTGGTGCCACCGTTGCTGATGACCACCTCGTAGCCGTCGGGGAGGGCGAAGAACTCGGCGACTCCGGCGCGCAGCCGGGCCACCTGGTCCTTCACCGTGCGCTGGCGGTGTGACGTGCCGAGGAAGGACTCGGCCACCCGGGCCAGTGCCTGGACACCCTCGGGGCGGACCTTGCTCGGCCCGGACCCGAACCGGCCGTCGACGGGCTTGAGGTCGTCGGGGATGCGGATCGGATCAGTCACGGGGGGCCTCTCGGACGGCGATGCGGCGCTACAGATTATGGCGGACCGCGTCCCAGCCCTCCACGTCCTGCGGCTTGCGGGTGGGCGGTCCCACGTAGTGGGCGCTGGGGCGGACGATCCGACCGAGCTTCTTCTGCTCCAGGATGTGTGCACTCCAGCCGGCCACCCGCGCGCAGGTGAACATCGAGGTGAACATGTGCGCGGGCACTTCGGCGAAGTCGAGCACCACCGCGGACCAGAACTCCACGTTGGTCGCCAGCACCCGGTCGGGTTTGCGCGCCTGCAACTCGGCGAGGGCGGCGCGTTCCAGCGCCTCGGCCACCTCGAAGCGGGGCGCGCCGAGCTCCTTGGCCGTACGGCGCAGGACGCGGGCGCGCGGGTCCTCGGCACGGTAGACGCGGTGGCCGAAGCCCATCAGGCGCTCGCCGCGGTCGAGGACACCGCGGACGTACCCCTCGGCGTCGCCGCTGCGCTCGACGGCTTCGATCATGTGCAGTACGCGGGAGGGCGCTCCGCCGTGCAGCGGGCCGGAGAGCGCGCCGATGCCGGAGGAGATGCAGGCGGCGGCGTCGGCGCCGGTGGACGCGACGATCCGGGCGGTGAAGGTGGAGGCGTTGAGGCCGTGCTCGGCGGCGGAGATGAAGTAGGCGTCGACCGCCTTGACGTGGCGGGGGTCGGGCTCGCCGCGCCAGCGCTTCATGAACCGTTCGACGATGGTCTGCGCCTTGTCGATGTCCTTCTGCGGCACGGCGGGCAGGCCCAGGCCGCGGGCGGCTTGCGCCACGAACGACAGCGCGGTCACCGACACCCGGGCCAGGTCGGTGCGGACCTGCTCGTCGTCGATGTCCAGCAACTGGGACAGTCCCCAGTACGGCGCGAGCATCGCCACCGCGGATTGGACGTCGACTCGGATGTCGCCGGAGTGCACCGGCACCGGGAACGGCTCGGCGGGCGGCAGCCCAGGCCCGAACCGGCCGTCGACCAACAGCGCCCAGACGTTGCCGAAAGACACCTGGCCGATGAGGTCCTCGATGTCGACCCCGCGGTAGCGCAGCGCGCCGCCGTCCTTGTCCGGCTCGGCGATCTCGGTCTCGAAGGCGACGACGCCTTCCAGGCCGGGCTTGAAATCGGACACGACGCCTCCTGGGGGACCCGGCCCGTGCGAAGCCGTGGGTGTCTCATCTTGCCCGCCGGTGACCTGCCGGTCGACCCGCGGGAATGTGCTGTCTGCGACACCTATCCTCGCCGAGGGGACGTGGCGGCGTACACGACTTAGGTTCGTTGGGTGGATCCCGATCAACCGTCGCCCGCCGCGATGCGGCGTGACTACACCGAGCGTGGTGCGCTGCTGGAGACGGACCTGGCCGCGACCTGGTCCGAGCAGTTCGCGCGCTGGTTCGCCGACGCGCTGGAGTACGCGCTCCCCGAGCCCAATGCCATGATCGTCGCCACCGCGGACCCCGGCGGGCGGCCCAGTGCCCGGACCGTGCTGCTCAAGGACTTCGACGAGCGCGGCTTCGTGTTCTTCACCAACTACACGTCCCGCAAGGGCGTCGAGGCGCTGACGAACCCGCAGCTGAGCCTGGTGTTCCCCTGGTTCGGTATGCAGCGCCAGGTCATCGTGGGCGGCAGTGTGGCGAAGGTGGACCGCGCCGAGACCGAGGCCTATTTCGCGACCCGGCCGCGCGGCTCCCGACTCGGCGCCTGGGCCAGCCCGCAGAGCACGGTGGTGCCCGACCGGGCCGCCATCGACGCCGGACTCGCCGCCGTCACCGAGCATTTCGGCACGGACGACGAGGTGCCTGCCCCGCCGCACTGGGGCGGCCTGCGGGTCACCCCGGAGACGGTCGAGTTCTGGCAGGGCCGCAGCAACCGCATGCACGACCGGCTGCGCTACCGCCGGGTCGGCGAGGGCTGGATCGTCGAGCGGCTCGCTCCGTGAGCCGGGAGCCGGTCGAGTTGTGCCGGGAGCCGGTCGAGTTGTGCCGGGAGCCGTCGAAGTGAGCCAGGAGCCCGTCGAGGCCGCCGAGAAGGTCGTCGAGGCGCCGGAGCGCAAGAGCTGGATGATCGACGTGCGGCCGCTGCGCGAGGTCGCGTACCGGCGGATGTGGCTCGGCAACGGCCTGTCCTTCTTCGGCTTCCAGTTCACCGCGGTCGCCGTGCCGGTGGAGATGTACGCGATCACCGGCTCCTCGGCCTGGGTGGGACTGCTCGGCATCGCGGGGCTCGTACCCCTGCTGATCTTCGGGTTGTGGGGTGGCGCCGCCGCCGACGTGGTGGACCGCCGCAAGCTGCTGCTCGCCAGCTCCACCCTGGCCTGGATCGCCACGATCGGCCTGCTCGTGCAGGCGCTGGCGGGCGCACGTAGCGGTGTGCTGCTGCTGGCGCTGACGGCGGTGCAGTCGGCCGGGTTCGCGATCAGCTCGCCGACCCGGCAGGCGATCATCCCGCGGATCGTGCCGACCGCGCTGGTGCCCGCCGCGAACACGCTCTCCTACACGACGACCACCGCGGGCGGGGTGCTCGGGCCGCTGGCCGCGGGCCTGATCTTCGCCACCTGGTCGACCGGCACCGGCGTGACCGTCGCGTACGCGGTGGACGTCGCACTCTTCACCATCTCGTTCTGGGCGGCCTACAAGCTGCCGGCCATCCCGCCGGTGCACGACGACGCCGAGGGCGAGAAGCCGACCGCGGGGCTGCGGGGCATCATCGACGGCCTGCGGTTCCTGGTGACCCAGCCGGTGCTGCTGCTGTCGTTCGCGGTGGACATCGTGGCCATGGTGTTCGCGATGCCGCGGGCGTTGTTCCCGGAGATCGCGGCGGACCGGTTCGGCGGCGGTGCCGCGGTCGGCTGGCTGTTCGCCGCGATCGCGATCGGCTCGGTGGTCGGCGGGCTCACCTCCGGCTGGATCGGCCGGGTCCGGCGCCAGGGTGTGGCCCTGGTCTTGGCGGTGGTCGGCTGGGGTGTCGCGGTGGGCTTCGCGGGAATGGCGAGCTCACTGTGGCTCATGGTGCTGCTGTTGGCGATCGGCGGCGCGGCCGACCTGGTCAGTGCGGTCTATCGACAATCGATCTTGCAGGTGTACGCCCCGGACCGGATGCGCGGACGGCTCCAGGGCGTCTTCACGGTCGTCGTGGCGGGCGGCCCGCGCCTGGGTGACCTGCGCGCGGGTGCGACCGCTGAGGTCACCGGGCCGACGCTGTCGTGGGTGGGCGGTGGTTTCGCCGCCGCGGGCCTGGCCGTGGCGCTGGGCCTGGCGTTTCCCGCCCTGCTGAAATACCGACCTCCGGCTGACGCTGAGCCGAACAGATAATGTCTCTCGCATGACCGAGCGTAGCGAGGGCATCAGCAAACTCAGCCTGCTCGTGCCTCGCGGCACCGGGGAGCGAAGCGAGGCGGTGGCGTGAGCACTGTCGTGGCGGCGAAGTCTGGGTTGCAGTGGACGATCGAGGCCGGTGGTCAGCGTGCGACGGTCGCGGAGATCGGCGGGACGCTGCGGGAGTACGCGGCGGGCGATCACGAGGTGCTGGACGGGTTCGGGCCGGACGAGATCGCGCCCGCCTCGGCGGGACAGTTGCTCGCGCCGTGGCCGAACCGGATCCGGGACGGGCGCTACACGTTCGAGGGCACGGCGTACCAGCTGCCGCTCACCGAGCCCGGCAAGCACAACGCGATCCACGGGCTGAGCAACTGGGCGCGCTGGCGGCTCGCCGAGCAGGCGCCGGACGCCGTGACCTGTGAGTTCGACCTGCCCGCGCAGGTGGGCTACCCGTGGTCGCTGACGCTGCGGACCCGGTGGCGGGTCGGCGCCGACGGGCTGCGCTCCGAGCAGGAGGTCACCAACACCAGCGACGGGAACGCGCCGTGGGGCTTCTCGGTGCATCCGTACGTACAGTTGCCCGGGGTTTCGGTGGACGACACCCTGCTCAGGGTGCCGGGCCGCAGCAAGGTCATGACCGACAACCGGTTGCTGCCGATCGGTCTGGTCAAAGTGACCGGGAGTGAATCCGACTACGTCGAGCCCCGCCGCCTCGGTGCGGAACGGCTCGACACGACCTGGGGTGACCTGGTCACCGACCCGGACGGCGGTTCCTCGGTGACCGTCGCGGCGCCCGGCGGCGGGCCCGCGGTGACGGTCTGGGGCGACGGGAACTTCAAGTGGTGGCAGGTGTTCACCGGCGACTCGCTGAGCGGCGCGCGGTTCCGCCGGTCGTTCGCGATCGAGCCGATGACCTGCCCGCCGGACGCCTTCCGGTCCGGCCGCGACCTGGTCGTGCTGGCGCCCGGACAGACCTGGCGGGCGGCGTGGGGGATCCGGGCGGCGGCGCGTTGACCGGCGCCGAGCCGACCGGCCGCGGACCGGCGGGCTGACGCCGTGGAGTTCGACGAGGTGCTGCGGAAGCGGCGGATGGTCCGCACCTACGATCCCGACCGGCCGGTGCCGCCGGAGCTGGTCGACAAGCTGATCAAGCATGCGCTGCGGGCGCCGTCGGCGGGCTTCTCCCAGGGCTGGGGCTTCCTGGTGCTGCGGCAACCGGCGGACCGGGAGCGGTACTGGGCGGTCACCGCCGCGCCGGGGCCCGGGGACGCCTGGCTCACCCGGATGCGCACCGCACCGCTGATCATCGTCGCGCTGTCGAACAAGTCGGCCTACCTCGACCGCTATGCGCAGGCCGACAAGGGCTGGACCGACCGGGACGAGGCGCGGTGGCCTGTGCCGTACTGGGATGTGGACACCGGCTTCGCGGCGCTGCTCATGCACCTGACCGCGGTGAACGAAGGGCTGGGCTCGCTGTTCTTCGGCCTGCCCGCGGAGCGGATCGGGGCCTTCCAGGAGGCTTTCGGCATACCAGAGGAATATTCGCCGGTCGGGGCATTGGCCGTGGGCTATCCGGTGGCCGACAAGAGGTCTCCGTCACTTCGCCGGGGACACCGTCCGGTGGACGAGGTGGTGCATCATGGCCGATGGATGACACCTGAGGATGCGCCGCGCGCATGAGCGCTGACTCTCCGGTGACACCGTCGCGGGCGGCGCCGGTCGCCGGCCGGATCGGCTCGCTAGGCTGACAGGCGTCTGGGCCGTCCGCCCGGCGAGGGACCAGACGAGGACCGGAGGGGAGCGTGCCGTCGTGATCTTCAAAGCGGTACGGGACGGAGCGCCGTACCCCGACCATCACACGACGCTGAAGGCGTGGGCCGAGATCCCGCCGCGGCCGATCCGCCTGGCCGACCTCATCACCACCAAGCGTGAACTCGCCCTCGACAAGCTCCTCGCCGAGGACTCGACGTTCTACGGCGACCTGTTCCCGCACGTCGTGGAGTGGAACGGCGGTCTCTACCTCGAGGACGGCCTGCACCGGGCGCTCCGGGCGGCCCTGCAACAGCGCAACCAGATCCACGCGCGAGTGCTCGTCCTGGACAACTAACGCTGTTAGTTTTATGGGCATGCCCGTCTCCCCGCTGGATCTGCTGGACCTCGACGACCTGCTGAGCGACGAGGAACGCGACGTCCGCGCGCTGGCCCGCCGGGTCGCCGACGAACGTGTCCGCCCGCACGTCGCCGACTGGTACGAGCGCGGCACCGTCCCCGTCCGCGACCTGGCCCTCGAGTTCGGCAAGCTGGGCTTCCTCGGCATGCACCTCACCGGCTACGGCTGCGCGGGCTCGTCCGCGGTCCAGTACGGCCTGGTCTGCATGGAGCTGGAGGCGGCCGACTCGGGCGTCCGCTCCCTGGTGTCGGTGCAGGGCTCGCTCGCCATGTACGCCATCTGGAAGTTCGGCAGCGAGGAGCAGAAGCAGCGCTGGCTGCCCGGCATGGCCGCGGGCGAGCTGATCGGCTGTTTCGGGCTGACCGAACCGGACCACGGCTCCGACCCGGGCACGATGGCGACCCGCGCCCGCCGCGACGGCGACGACTGGGTGCTGCACGGCGGCAAGATGTGGATCACCAACGCGCCGCTCGCCGACGTGGCGGTGATCTGGGCCCGCGCGGACGACGGGGTGCTGGGCTTCGCCGTGCCGACGGACACGCCCGGTTTCTCAGTACGGGAAGTGCACAAGAAGCTCTCGTTGCGGGCGTCGGCCACCGGCGAGATCACTCTGGACGACGTCCGGGTGCCCGAGTCCGCCCGGCTGCCGCTCGCGCACGGCCTGAAGGGGCCGCTGACCTGCCTCACCGAGGCCCGGTTCGGCATCGTCTGGGGTGCGCTGGGCGCGGCCCGGGACTGCCTGGAGACCGCCATCGCGTACGCGGGTGCCCGTGAGCAGTTCGGCCGCCCGATCGCCGGTTTCCAGCTGACCCAGGCGAAGCTGGCCGACATGACCCTGGAGTTGCAGAAGGGTTACTTGCTGGCGCTGCACCTCGGGCGGCGCGCGGACGCCGGGGGGTTGCGGCCCGAGCAGGTCAGCGTCGGCAAGCTCAACAACGTCCGGGAGGCGCTCACGATCGCCCGGCAGTGCCGCACGATCCTCGGCGCGAACGGCATCAGCGGGGAGTACCCGGTGCTCCGGCATGCCAACAATCTGGAGAGCGTGCTCACGTACGAGGGAACTTCCGAGGTGCACCAGCTGGTCATCGGGCAGAAATTGACTGGTTTGAACGCATTCGCCGGGTGAGCCGCTGCGCCTGTCGTACCTCTTCCGTACCGTGGGAATCAGAGCCCACAGAAGGAGGGGTGACCGAGATGGCAATCGACGAGCCGACCAGGGAATACCCGGCAGTGGACGAGCCCGCGGCACCAGTGGTCGCGCCCGCCCCCGAGCCCCAGCCCCGCGGTCCTGGTGCCTTCGTGCGGGTGCTGCTCTTCACCGGCGTCGTCTTCGCGGTGATCGTGGCGCTCTGTCTCGGCCTGCGGGCGATCAACGTGCTGCCGAGCTTCGACAACCCGTTCGCCGACAAGACCACCGACCGCAGTCAGCCCGTCCTGCTGCAGTCGATGCGGGACCTGAGCCGGTTCGTGGCCGCCGACGGCACTTTCCAGGTCATCGTGGACCTGCAGGAGAACAAGGACAACATCCCGGACTTCCTGGTCAACAAGCGCACGCTGTTCGTCGGCTCCGGCACGGTCGAGGAGTACGTCGACTTCGGCCAGATCGCGTCCGAGTCCTTGACCGTGGACGAGGCGAACAAGTCGGTGCGGATGAAGCTGCCCGCCCCGCAGCAGGGGCAGGCCGCCCTGGACATGCAGCGCAGCTACGTCGTGGCCGAGGAGCGGGGCCTGCTCAACCGGATCGGCGACGCGTTCTCCAGCGACGCCGCTCAGCAGCAGCGGGTCTACCAGCTCGCCCAGCAGCGGATCACCGAGGCCGCCCAGGGCAGCGGGCTGGACCAGCGGGCCCGGGAGAACACCCAGAAGATGCTGATCAGCCTGTTCAACCGGCTCGGCTACACCACCGTCACGGTCGAGTTCGCCACGCCCTGATCATCTAGATCGGTTGATACTCGACACCTTCTCGATGGCTGGTATTGCGGCGCCGAGATCGCAGCTCGACACTTCGACCATCGCCAGGTGAGATACCCCGGCTAGTCGCTGACGCATGCGAATCGCGCTTCGGCCGGGTGCGATGGTGGGTCGACCTTCAGTCGAAGTTGCTCGCCGGCCCTGCCTCTCCTCTTTCGCTATTCCGCATGAGAAGCGGACGCCGGTCGGGTCGGTCCACACCCATGTCAACGGCCAGTATGCAGATCCTTTGATGTGAGCTCGATTGCCTGGAGCGCGTATTGCGGATCGTCGGGCGCCCTTCGAAACTGCTCCTACATCGATGCACAGGTTCGATATTCCGAGCCTCAGTGCGCCGCTGACGCCACGCACTCCAGACACCCGAACCGCTTCCTTGGCTGGCTTCTGCGCCGAAACGGCCCGCGGGACGGAATGCGTGATGATCGACGTCGCCCGGTGCCTGAGATGGCTGGTTTCAGGTGGGCATTATCTTTTTCGCTCCGCGGAGGAATTCATGTCGGTAGTCGCGTTCGTCGTCCTTCCGCTCATTGTGGCGGTCGTCGGCGCCGGTTTGCGGATGATCAATGCGCGCAGCGCTCGGCGCAGCCGGACGCTGGGCCGGGCTGTGGGCACGGCCGCTCGGCGGCGGGTGGTGCGTTTGGTGCCGGCGGGCCGGCTGTCTGGGCGTGGTGTGTGGCCGGGGGGTTGGTTGCGGCGTTGGCGGGTGGGATGGCGTGGCAGAGCGGTGGGGTGGGTCGCGGGTCCGTTGGCGGTGACGCTGGCGGCGTCGCTGGTGCCGGCGGGTGCGGTGGCGGCGCCGTCGTCGCCGGTGCGTCAGGTGGATACGGATTGTTCTTCGAATGCGGTGGCGTATTCGGAAGCGCTGGGGTCGGTGTCGTCGTCGGAGAATTGTGTGCCGGGTGGTGCTGAGGGAGTGGGTCCGGCGTTGGTGGATCCGACGACGGGTGATGTATCGATGTCGGTGGGTCTGGGCGCGTTGGGCGGGGGTTTGAGTCCGGCGTACGGGTTGACGGCGCGGTATTCCAGCACGGGGGTGGATGCGCAGGTCGCGTTGGACAACTATGCGGCGCCGACGAAGTTCGCGGGTTTGGGCTGGTCGCTGCCGGCGGCGGAGGCGCGAATCGAGCGGGTGAACGCGGACTCGGGCGCGGAGTGGGACGACCGGTTCCGGCTGGTGCGGGTGGATGGCTCGTCGTCGGTGTTGTCGCTGGTGGGCCGGGACAAGGCGGGGACGACGAAGTACTACTCGGCGGGGGCGTCGGACGCGACGACGATCGCCTTGAACACCTCGTCGGGGTTGTGGACGGTGACGGACTCCACGGGGACGGTGTGGTATTTCGGTGATGCCGCGTACCGATCGTCGGATGGGTATGCGTCGAGCACGGTGACGGCGTCGGCGGGGTACGCGCAGGCGTGTGCGGCGATCCTGGTGTTCAACGGCACGGACAAATGCGCGGCGGGCGCGACGGAGTACGGAGTCCGGTGGGGGAATTGGGTAGGCCCGTCGTATCGGACGTCGGGTCAGGAGCGGTACGCGACGGCGTGGGGCCTGTCGGCGGTGGAGTCTCTCGGGGGTAAGCGGACCACTCTGTTCTATGCGCAGCACACACAGGCGGTGGCGTCGGTGACGGCCGGCTTGTTTTACACGAAGGGCCGTTATCTGGCGTTGGTGCGTACCGATGACAAGGACGAGCTGCAGCTGTCGTGGTCGACGAAGAAGGTGCAGGAGATTCCTGACCCGCAGGCGCAGGCGGCGGAGCCGGACGCCTATCAGGAACACCTGGATGTGTTGTATCTGGGCTCGGTGACGGCGTATCGGGCGACGGCGTCGGGGACGGTGGCGCGGGGTCGTCAGTCGTTGTCGTATGAGTTTGTGAATGCTGATGCGGATTCGTCGTCGTCGCCGCAGTACATGGGTAAGCGTTTGCTGACGAATGTCACCGAGCAGGTGTGGGATACGGAGAAGTCGTCGTTTGTGTCGCGGCCGCCGTGGGGGTTCACGTATGGCGGGCAGTCCGACTCGGATTCGGTGACGGTGCGGCGCTTGACCGAGGCGGATGTCACGGACTCGAGAACGGGCGCGATTTTCGGTTTGCTGCGGTCGGTGACGACTCCGGCGGGTGCGACGACCACGTACAAGTATGAGCGTCAGCAGCGGGCGGACGCCGCGAAGGTCGGTTTCGAGGTGTCCGCGGCGTCGCATGGGCTGACCGGGAACCGGCATGTGAAGTGGGGACCGGGTTATGTGCTGGTGAGCGGTAACGCGACGGTGTCAGGGTCGACCCGGAACCGGGTGATCCTGTACGCGTGGGGGTCGCGGGGCTGGTCGAAGGTGTGGTCGAAGGATTCCACGGGCTATTTCAACGGCACGGACCAGAACGGGTATGCGATCGGGTTCGATGTGTCGAGTACCCGGTGGGCGGCTACCGGTGACGGCGTGATCGCGGTGTTGCTGCCGTCCTACACGAACGCGGCGCTGGCACGTAACAACTGCAATGACGTGGTGGTCGTGGCACGCGACGCGCAGGACCGCAATTCGTGGGCGGCGGCGCCGATCTCGAAGTCGGTGTGCGGGTCGACGTCGGTCGCGGTCGGTGATGGCATGGTCGCGGTGGCGGCGGTACACGCGGACACGACGCGGCAGGCGTGGACGGTGTGGCGCAACACGACGGGTGACTGGTCGGATTCGTCGGCGACCCAGACGGTGTCGAAGTCGTTCACGACGCCGATGTCGGGCAACTATCCGATCACGGCGGCGCAGATCGGTTCGGGGTTCGTGGGCTTCAGCGTGTCGAACACGGCTCGGTCGTCGACGACGGACACGACGGCGCAGACGGTGAACACCGATTTCGTGTTTGTGACGGAGACGGGGTTGTCGTCGTCGGTGGTGTCGAAGTCGGTGACGGTGCCGCGGGTGATCAGCTCGTTGAACAACAAGACGACGTGCAAGATTTACGGCTATATCGCGGACCTGGCCGGGTCGGGCAGCAACCCGAACCTGGTGGCGACGATGCGGTGGGACGGGCCGACGAGTAAGACAAGTTGTGCGACGTGGTCGAGCTGCCCGGCCGGGGTGTGTACGACGTATTCGTTGTCGACGACGCCGACGGAGTTCTCGTGGCCGGTGGTGATCCGGGGTGTGTTCACCGCGGTGGAGGCGGCGCCGTCGAAGGCGGCGGATGTGACGCTGACGGTGCTGCCCGCGGCGAGCAACGTGCCAAACGCGACGAATATCGGCACGGTGGGGTCGGCGACGTCGATGCCGCCGGGAGTGCTGTCCAGCAACGAAGCGGTGATGGTCGCGGGCAGTATCGGCACGAAGTATCCGAAGTCGGTGACGAACACGACCGAGTACGGGTCTGTGGCGGTGTGCGGGTATGCGGCGGTGACACCGTCCGGGGTGGCGACGCCGTTGACGTCGGCTGGTGACTCGAACTGTCTGTATGGGACAGCGGCGAGCACGGACGGCTTCTCGAACGCGTCGATGCGGGCCTTGGACGACGATTTCGTGGTGACCCGTAACAGTGCCGGCAACGCTCAGTATTGGCAGTACGACCCGAAGACCGAGACGATGGTCGCCCTGAGCGGCACGGATGCGTGGTCGTCGGTGGTCAATGACACGGCGGAATCGGACACCACCGAACCTGCCTCTCGGCAGACGCAGGGAGGAGGCAGCTGGTGGTCCGATCTGCTCCAGATTGTCTACGGCGCTTTTTCCTCCGACACTGATAGCCCTGGTTACTCCGTCCACGGGGATACGCCGCCGGTGGCGGTGGGTGCCGACACGTCGGGTGGTTCGTTTGCGGGCTCGTATGGCAGTGATTCGCGGTATGTGATCGCGGGGTCGAAGGTGCGGTACCGGCAGCCGGATGGCACGTTGTCGGCGGCGATGTCGTGGACGACGCAGTCCGGTGTGCAGGGCGCGACGGGCATCGCGGATGCGTTCATCCCGTATCGGGTGGTGGGTTCGTCGTCGTCGAGTGTGGGTGTGACACCGTTGCGTAACGGGGCGGTGCGGTATTCCGAGGCGAACGCGACCAGCGTCAGTGACGTATGGGCCTCGTACCTGGTGAACATTGAGCTGGCGGGCTTGGGTTACACGTATCCGTCGACGGAGCAGGCGTCGGATGTGGATGACCTGTCCTCGGACGGCGGGTTCATGGTGTACGAGTCGAACGGCGGCAGCTCGGGCAGCAACTTCGTGTCCTCGACCGGTGGCTTCTGGCTGGTGTCCCTCGACGGTGGTGTCCTGGATTTCGACACCGACAACCGGGTCGCGATGGACGAGACCGCGATGGACGTGACGGTGGTCAAGGTGACGTCGGATGACGGGACCTCGCAGCAGTCGCGTACCTACTCGTATGACGATCCGGAGATGACGCCGGCGGGTGAAATCGTGTACGGGTCGACGACGGTGACGCTGGCCGGCACGGACAAGAGTGACGGTGCGGGCACGGTCACGTATGCGGCGTACGCGGGCGCGGACACTTCGCGTGACGTGTATGTGGCGGCGGCGGTGGACGGGGGCGCGAGCGCGGCGGGGGTGCCGTTGGTGGAGTTCGCCGCGGACCGTAGTGCGAAGCCGTGGACGACGTACCGGGATGCGTTGCTGGGCCAGATCTATGCCCGGACCGAGACGGGGCTGTCCGGGTCGTCGGGCAGTGTCGCGAAGACGCAGAACTGGGTGGAGATCGGCTGGCTGAGTACCGCGTCGGCGTATGCCACGGGCGGCATGTTGCGCCAGCCGGTGGTGCGGGAGATCAGCGGTCGGTCCACCTCGGATGGTGTCATCACGACCACGTCGAAGTGGTACAACGCCCGTAACCAGATCCGCACGGTGCAGCAGCGTACGTCGGCTCTGGCGGTGTCGGCGGGCAGCTCGGCGGGTACGGCGAAAACGTCGATATCGGATCAGGTGGTCACGACCACGGTGTTCCAGGCGTGGGAGATGGCCGAGTACCGGCAGGCGTTGCTGGCCGACAACCGCCTGGACGGGTTGCCGTATCTGACGTACACGACCCGCTCGAGTGGGGGTAAGGCGCCGGTGGTGGAGTCGGCGTCGGTGCAGACGTATGCGACGCCGTCGGGGTCGTCGGTGCTGATGCCGTCCGCGGCGTACCAGGCCCGGGGCGCGCAACTGACCGGGATCATGCCGGCCATCTCCCTGGCCGGGCAGAAGATCGCGAACAATGTGCCGGGCAGCCGGTACTGCGCGGCGGTCACGACCAGCAACTCGCAGAACTATCTGTCGAGTGTGGCAGGGGACAGTTGCTCGGTCGATGATGCGGGTAGCTCGTTGTTCATTCCGCATGTACTGGCCGGGAACCCGGTGTACGGCGATGCGGATCAGCGGGCCACCACCACCTACGTCCTGGAATCGGTGTCGAAGCCGGGCATGTGCCTGATGGCGGTGGACGCAGACTTGAAGACGGTGACCGAAGACGAAGACTGGCTGGGCATGGCCACGTGCAATCTGGCGAGCGCTCAGCAGGTGACGAATATCAGTGAGACCAAGCAGGACCAGGTCGGCTATGTCAGCACGCTGAAGCAGTGGACCAGCGCCGGCGCCACGACGTGCCTGTCCGGTTTGGCGAGCACCGCGTCGGGCAGCAAGTTCGACGGCTGGGGTGGCTGCTCGCGGTCGACGACCACGTCGGCCACCAACACGGTGCTGCGGCTGGTGTCGTACCCGCAGGTGCAGATCAAAGACACCGCGAGTACCAGTGCGGGTGTGCAGGGCTGCCTGACCACCACGTCGGCCAGTAGTTTCGCGTCGGCGACGTGCGTGTCGGGTGACTCGACCGCTGCGGACAAGACCTTGTTCGTGTTGCACACGGACGGGTCGATCGAGTCGGTGGCCTACCTGGGCTACTGCCTGAAGCCCGTCACGGATGTGCTGGTCGTGTGTGGCAGCACCGCCGGTAGCAACGCCGACGACTACGACATGGTCCTCGCACCGTATTACAAGGACCTGAGTTCCGGCTGGTATGAGATGACGGACCGGTTCTGGCAGTGCTGGGATTCCGTCGCCGACGACGACTGGGGCGACTGTTTCGACGATTCCGCCTGGGCGGTGTCGCCGGACCCCGACGAAACCGTGACCACCGGTGTCACCCAGGGTGTCCCGGTGCCCGCGGTGATCGCGGCGAGTCAGGACGTGTGGGTGAAGTCAGCGACGACCACGTCGTGGGACAGCACCACCCTGCTGCCCACCGCCGGGGTGTCGTACGCCGGCACGAGTGGCACGTCGCGCCGGTCGACGAGCATGGCGGTGAAGTATTCCGTGGACGGGCGGGGCCTGTCGGTGGCCTCGTTCGGTGGGGCGAACGCGTCGCAGGCCGGCTACCTCGGCTTCGAATCGTATGAAGTGACCGACGCGACGAAGACCTCCTGCGCGGCGTTCCTGCCGGCGGGTTGGTCGTGCACGTTCTCGTCGGTCGCGGCGTCGTCGTCCGGGCACGTCGGGTACGGCCTGTCCAGCACCGGGTCGGGCAAGCTGACCGCCACCGCGTTCACGCCACCCACGGACGCGTCCGGTGCCGGGGTGCCGTATGTGATGTCGGCGTGGGTGAAGGGCGGCTCCTGCAAACTGACCGCGGGCGGTAAGTCCAGCGACACGTCGAACACCACCACCTGGCAGTACCTGGAGGTGCCGTTCACCACCACCGCCGGCACGTCGATCACCCCGACCGTGGACTGCGCGTCCGCGACCGTGCTCGACGACGTGCGCTACGGGCCGGCCAACGGCCAGTTCGCCGCGGTCGTCTACGACCCGGCCAACGGCTACCGGCCCATCGGCGAGCTGGGCGACACCGGGATCACCACCAAGGTGGCCTACGGGCCGACCGGCGAACCCACCCCGTACACCGAACGCCTCAACACCACGACCCGCAACGTGGGCAGCCAGATGGCGGCCGGATTCTCGATGGGCGGCTTCTCCCGCTTCGGCGGCCACGGCATCTCCATCGGCAACGACGCGGCCAGCTACCAGCGGACCATCCCCAACGTGTTGTCCACTGTCACCTACGGCGCGGACACCGCATCGTTCTGCCCGAAACTCGCCGACAGCAGTTCACCGTGGACGGCGTGCTCGTCCAACACGTTCAGCCTGCCCGGCAATGCGTGGGCGATCCGCGCCGACATCAAATCGGGCACCTCGACATCGTTGGTGTCCTGGACCGCGGCGGATGGACGAACCGTCGCCGCCGGGTTCTACAGCAACAAATTCGGGGTCTACAACAGCAATGCGTCGTGCGCCGTCACCTCAACGCGTAAGTCGACCGGCGCTGACTCGACAGTGCGTCAGATGGCGGTGATCGCCTACGGCGACCAGGTCCTGATCCTGGCCGATGGCTATCCGGTGCTGTCGATGAAGAACGAAGCCACGCTCACCACCGCCACCAACCCGTCCACCAACACGAGCGTCAAGTACTGCCAGCCCAGCACCGCCACCAATGTCCTCGCGGGCAGCGCCCCGCAGGTCAGCGTCGACCACCTGGACGCGGAGCTGCGCAGCATCGAGACACACCAGATGCAGACGATGTACACCAACGGGACCGGTGCGCTGACCGACACGGTGACCGCGACCGCCTACGACGGCTGGGGTAAGGCTGCCGTGCGCACCCTGCCGATGTACACCACGCCCGGCAGCGGCACCAGCGTCATGACCTACCGCGGTGTCCTCGGCTCGTTCAACTGGAACCGCGGCACGCTGGGCTCCGCCAGCGAGCTGTACACCTTCTATCTGTCCGGGGCAGGCAAAACCTACGCGACACGTGGCAACGACGCGAAGAAGGCACTGACGTACGACTCGTCACGTGCCGAACCCGCGGCCCGCAGCGGGGAATCCGCCGGCGCCGGCGCCGCCTACGGCACCGGATCCGGCAAAACCACCACCACCACCTACAACCAGTGGGACACCGCAGGTCTGGGCACCGCGGTGGACGCCTCGTCCGGTGAGCAAGATGAACTGGTGACATCAGCGAGCAGTGTCACCGCCGGTTCCGGGCAGAACATCGTGTCGCAGTCGGTGCAGGACCTGACCGGCACGACCACGCTGAGCCGGGTGTCGTGGAAGACCAGCAGCGACACGTCGTGGTCCAGCCTCACCCAGGCATCGGCCACCACCTTCGACCGCACCACGAACCTGCCGTCCGGTGTCACCAAAGCCGACGCGATGAACGAGGTGATGACCCCGAACTACTTCAGCAACGTCACCTCGAGCGACAAACACGTCAAACGCGCCGGCACCACCGACATCCTCGGCCAGCACACCTTCGACACCGAACCTGACCTGTCCGGGGCGCAGCACGTGTTCCGCGACGACGAAGGCAAGGTGCGCTACACCCTCAACACCACCGGCATCAGCGCATCCGCCACCTCCGACGGGGCCCTGTACTACAGCTACGACCAGTACGGGCGCCTCACCAAAATCAGCGCCCTGGTCAATGTCCACAAGGCTGACCTCGCCGCCTACGCGGCGGCGGCCCGGCTCGACTCCGACCCGGCCGTCACGGCCAGCAACAGCTGCACCCTGACCGCCTACCAATACGACGTCGACCCGAGCACGGGCGCGCTCGCCGCCTACAGCAACCAACGCGGCAGCGTCGTCAAGGCCACCAACTACAGCTCCCCGACCAGCACCACCGCCTGCGCCACCAGCCCCACCACCAACAGCACCGCCGTCAAGGTTGACGACCTGGGCCGGACCACCGCGACCTACGAAACCCGCGGCACCGTCGGCACCGGCCGCACCACCACCCTGGACTACAAGTACGGCGGCCTCGCCACCACCATCACCTACCCCGACAAGAACGCCACCGCCGCGTTCGCTGTCACCAGTGGACAGACCTCGATCACCTACTGGTCCGACGCGACGGCTACCCCGGTGCGGGTGGAGGCGGGGACCGCCTACCCCGCGATCGGTGCGGACGCCGACGACTCCGCCACCGACAGCGACCCGGACGCGAACACCTGGTGGAAACTCGTCAACTCCGACTGGGCCGGACGCATCCTGAAAACCCAGCGCGGTGACGGCTACACCGAAACCGTCACTTACGACCTGCAAGGCAACCAACTCGACAAGAAGCTCCGAGACACCACCGGCACCACCGTGGCCGGCGAAACCCAGCTCCACATGCGTCCCGAAACCGTCAGCAGCACCGACTCAGCCTGCGGTGGCACCTCCGACGACGACTCCAATGCCACCCCCGGCAAACTCCTCGGCCGCCAGCTCTACGGCACCTGGATCTCCAAGACCGACCGCGACATCTGGTCCTGCTTCCGCTACGACGGCGCCGGACGACTCACCACCAGCGGCCGCTACAAGAAAGTCAACGGCACCTGGACCGGCCAGGACGGCACCGCGTACGACTACGACGCCAACAGCAACGTCACTGCCGAAAAGACCGGAACCACCAGCCTGAACGCTGTCACCGGCGACACCGCAGTCACCAACGGCAACTACACCGAAACCATCGACTACACCGCCGGCACCAACAAACCCACCGACTTCGGCTGGACCAACGACGGTTCCTCCACCACTACCACCTACGACAGCAACGGAAACCAAACCCGCATCGCCTTCAGCACCGGCATCAAATCCCGCATCGACACCACCTACGACAAAAACACCAACCAACTCCTCACCCAAAAGGTGTACAGCGGCACCCCCTCAGCGGTGAACAGCACCGCCACCATCGACTACACCCCCAACGGCCTTCGCGCCAACCGCACCGTCACCGGCAACAACAAAACCATCAACCACACCCACTACTACGGCGCTCAAGGCCTGCAACCCCTGGTCACCACCCAAACCGACACCAATACCGAAAACCTCACCATCTACACCCCCCAAGGCGCCACCACCGCCTACCAAACCCGGCCCACCACCGCCAGCACCGACACCAAAACCCGCTTCTACTACCCCTTCACCGACCACACAGAAAACACTGTGGTGGTCCTAAACAACAACAACCTCACCCAATACACCTACAGCGACTACGGCGACACCACCACCACCCTCGCCACCAAGAGCGCACCCGACACCACCACCACCATCAGCCCCACCACCACCTCCGCCACTGGCACACCCATCACCGGCACACCCACCGGACCCGCACCCGGCACTCGCTACCAAAACCAGTACCAAGACACCTACCCCACCGCCACCATCACCACCACCAGCGCTGACACCACCAGCCTCAAGAACTGGCTCGACCAACACACCACCTACCACTACCCCTACCGCGAATACGCCCCCGAAATCGCCCAATTCACCACCCCCGACCCCGCGCGAAGCGGCCCCAGCCCTTACGCCGCATTCAACGCCGACCCCGTCAACAACATCGACACCGACGGCCTCATCGCCGTCCGCGCCGCGGCGGAGAACGCGCTCAACTGGGTGGCTCGCCGGGAAATCTGGAAGGGCACGGGAATCACCGTTGCCTACAATTTCTGGCTGGCCCCCGCGCATCGGCGGATGGTGTTGAACGCCGGCCAAATTTATTGGCTTCGGCAGGGCGCATATGCACTCCTAGTTGCCTCGGTGATGTATGCGGGTTGCCGCTTCGGGGTCAAATATCAGGCCAGAGAGTGCCAAGAGTCGATGGCCGCCGCTGGTGTGGCCGGACCAATGGCCCGGCCGATCCCCAACAGCACACCCGCGTACAGCAACGCGACCACCCTGGAACCCATCTCGGTGACCTGGCCGTACTCGACAAACTGGGTCAACGTCACCGGGTCGGCGGCGCCGCCGGACATGCCCTATTCGCTCGCTTGCTTCTCCCCCCTGGGCAAGGGATTCTTTGGAGCCTTCGGCACACAGGTTGGCGCGGCAATCAGCTACTTCGTGGGTTCTACGGTATATCTGACCCTGAAGGCTTTCCGGATTCCTATCCGAGCGCTTGTTCCTGACGGAGGCGGCGCTGACCCCCGGTTCTGGCAGAGATACCGGATGCACATCTACATGACGCTCATCATCATGGGGGTAGTGGCAGGTCTCTTCGGAGTCGATCTCAGTCGGTCGCCCGCTTTCGAAGAAAACAACTACGCGATCGCCTTGACTGTTCTGGCGCTCGAGTACATGGATCTCATGCATCAGTTGCACTACGTGATGGAATACCGGGTGCAAGCGGTCCCGTTCTGGAGCGGATACCGGGCCTTGTTCAAGAACTTCGGGCTCTACACTGCACGTGTTTCGGTCGCTTGGTTGCTCGGCTCGGTTGCCTCGATCTCGGCAGCCCGCGGCGACCATCCCAACCCGTACCTTCCTTGGTTCCAATTCTTGGAGGGTCCCCTCTGGGAGCTCGTCACCAGCGGCCGCCTCGGCGAGCTTGCTGGCCTGACGAGAGACCAGTTCAATGCGATCGCGACCTGGGCTGGAGAAGTCGTTGGCGACCAGAGGCTTGGGCCGGTCCTGAGTGGCTCGCTCGGGCATGCATATGCCCCAGTTTGATTAGACGTCGCGGCGCCAACCTGATCATTGGCCCAGACTAGAAGGCCGGGCGGTAGGGAGGTTATTTCCCTATCGCCCGGCCTTCGGGCCGAATCGCATAGTCGCGAGCAGCTTCTCTTGAACTCGAGGAATCCCAGAAATAAGCCTTGAGCGCCGCCCGAATGCCGTTGCGCCGGCGTGTGCGTGGGGCGAAACATTGGACGTGCCTCCCTGAGGTGGGCGACTGTCTGTTCGCCCAAAAGGCCGGCGCCCCGCACGGGACGCCGGCCTTCGTCATGCGGTCACTCGTTGGGCAGCAGTGCCCAGAGGATCAGGTAGATCAGGAACTGCGGGCCGGGCAGCAGGCAGGAGACCACGAAGATCAGGCGCATCGTCCCCGACCCGATGCCGAAGCGGCGGGCGAGGCCGGAGCACACACCGGCGATCCAACGGTCGTCGCGAGGGCGGGCCAGACGGCGGGCCATGTCATCCACTCCTTCAACTGTCGGCCGGGCGAGGGGCCCGACCGGTCGGCCGGGCGAAAGTGCCCGACCTGCAATCCACGGTAGGTGCGCCGCGCAGCTCCGCCCTCGGTCCGCAGGGGGAGACGACGGCCCTCGTTCCCGTAAGGGCTCCCCGTACCCTGGGCCGCTCCGCTGTTAACATCGGGGCGAATTCCGCCCCTACTCTCTGCGATCGGGCGGTTCTGGTGGGAGGGATGCCGCGGTGACGCTCGCCGTGTTGTGCGGCAGCACCGGCGAGGCTCTCGACCCGGCCGCCGCGGCCCGGCTCGCCGAAGAGCTGACCGCCGGGCTGATCGCGGCCGGTGCTCCGGTCGTCGAGGCCGTGGCCGGTGCCGACCTGCCCGGGCAGCTCCGGGAGATCAGCCGGATCGCCGCCGGGGCGCGTGCGCCCGTGCTGCTCTGTGCCGATGATCTTGTCGCGCATCCGAGTCTGCTGTGGACCCTCGCCACCGAGCCGGCCGGGCGCAGCACCGCCCTCGTCGTCGCCACGGAGAGTGGCGCCGGAGGCGATCTCAGGGAGGATCGGGGTCGGCTGGTCCCGGCCGCCGACGGGCCCACTCGCTTCGCCGGTGCCCTCTGCATCGCCCCCGGTGACCTAGCTCTCCTCGCCGCTGTTGCGGAGAAGGCGGCCGTCGCGGGGAGGACGGCTGGAAACGCGCTGGACATCCTGCTGCCCGCGCTGCTCGAAGCCGGATTGGTGCCGATCGCCACCCGGGTGCGACTGCTGCACGCCGCCCGCGTGCGCACCGACGCCGAGCTGCGCGCCGCCCAGGCGGCAGTCGCGGCCGTCGACGAGGACAAGGCGCTGCTGCGACTCGCGGTCAAAGAGAAAGACGACTTCTTCACCACGTACGCGGTCAGCACCTGGTCGCCGCTGGTCACGAAGCTCTGCGCCCGACTGGGCCTGACACCGAGTGGCGTGACGGCCGTGTCGGTGCTGTTCGCCGTGGCCGCCGCGCTGGCCTTCTGGGAGGCGTCGCGGCCCGCGCTCGTGGCCGGCGCCGTGCTGCTCTACCTCGGCTTCGTGCTCGACTGCGTGGACGGCCAACTCGCTCGCTACACCCGGCAGTTCGGGGCGTTCGGCGGCTGGCTGGACACGATGGCCGACCGGGCCAAGGAATACGCCGTCTATGCCGGGCTGGCCGCCGGCGCTGAACGGATGGGTCTGCCGTACGCGTGGCCGCTCGCCATCACCGCCATCGTGCTGCAAACCGTTCGGCACATGACCGACACCTGGTACGGCGCCCTGCACGACGAGGCGTCCGCCCGGCAGGCAGTCGGCAGCGCGGGCAACGCTGACGCCGGAGGTGGGGTGGGTGCCCGGCTCAGCCGCGCCTCGAACAAGGTGCAGGCGGACACCGGGTCGGCCGCGTACTGGCTGAAGCGGATCGTGGTCTTTCCGATCGGCGAGCGCTGGGCACTGATCGCGATTCTGGCGGCTCTGACGAACGGTCGGGTGGCGCTGATCGCGGTCGTGGGCTGGGGGCTGCTCGCGGCGGCGTACACCTTGGCGTTGCGGTCGCTGCGGTCGCTGTCGATGCGCGTGGGGGTGCTGGCGACGGTCGACACCACGCGGCACCGGGACGACGGTCGGATGGTCCGCGGCACAGTGAGTGCGGCAGACCTGGCGCAGCCGCTGCTGTGGGCGGGTGTCGCGGCGTTGGCACCTTTGGTGCTGATCGGCGCCGTGGCCGCCGGCTGGGTGCCGCGCGGCACGACCTGGGGTTTCTGGTGGGACGTGCCCACGCACGTCGAACTGGTCCGGGCCGGCGAGGCGTCGACCGCGCTGCTGGTGGTCGCGGTGCTAGTGCTCGGAGCCGGGCTGTCCGCGCGGTCGCGGCACGACGGCCCGCTCGACTGGCTGGTGCCCGCCGGGCTGCGCGCGGCGGAGTATCTGCTGGTCGTGGCGATCGCCATGATCTGCGCGGTGCCGCCCCCCGTGCTGTACGCGCTGCTTTTCGCGCTGGCTCTGCACCACTACGACCTCACGGCCCGGATGGAGAAAGGCGCGCCCGGCACCTCCGCGAAGCTTGCCCTGCTCGGCTGGGACGGCCGGGTCACGGTGCTGGTGGTCTGCGCCATGTCGGGTGCCGCAGTCGCCGGTGAGCTGCTGGTCGCCGTTGTTCTCACCGGCCAGTTCATCGCGGGGGCGCTCCGTGACCGGCGGTTGGCGGCGAAGCGATGACGCTGCTCAGCGTGGTGCTGCCGGTCCACAAGGTGCAGGGCTACCTGCGGCAATGCCTCGACTCACTGCTTGAGCAGGTCTACACCGACTTCGAGATCGTCGCCGTCGACGACTGCTCGCCGGACCACAGCGGCGCGATCCTCGCCGAGTACGCCGCCCGCGACCCACGCGTCCGGGTCGTCACGTTGGCCGAGAACGCGGGATTGGGCCAGGCCCGCAACGTGGGCCTCGAACACGCGGTGGGCGAGTACGTGTGGTTCCTCGACAGTGACGACTGGTTGGCCCAGGGCGCCCTGACCGCCGTCGTCGACCGGCTCGCCGAGACCGCCGCCGACGTGCTGCTGGTCGGCTACGACCGGGTGCACTGGGACGGTCGGGTGGAGCTCCCGGGCGACGGTGGTCTGCCCGCGAAGACGCCGCGGGTCTTCACCGCCGCCGAATGGCCGCGGATCATGAACGTGTTGCACGTCGCCTGGAACAAGGTGGTCCGCCGCGAGTTGCTGCTCCAGCTGGAGCTGCGCTTCGCCACCGGCTGGTACGAGGACGTCTCCTTCACGTTCCCGCTGCTCGCCGCGGCGCCGCGGATCAGTCTGCTGCGGCGGGTCTGCGTGCACTACCGGCAGCGGCGGACCGGGGCGATCACCCGTACGGTGGGGGACCGGCATTTCGAGGTCTTCGACCACTGGGCGCAGGCGATGGCGCTGGTGGAACGGGACCCGGAGCGGGCCGAGGCGCTGCGGCCGGTGCTGTTCCGGCGGATGATGTGGCACTACTTCGTGGTGCTGCGCAACGCCCAGCGGGTGCCGAAGGCGTCGCGGCGGCGGTTCTTCGACCGGATCACGCAGGATTTCCACCGGTACCGCCCCGTCGTCGGCTACCGGCCGCCGAAGCGGGCAATGGGGCTGCGGCACCGGTTGGTGGCCCGCGGCTCGTTCGTGTCGTACCGCGCGTTCGAGCAGGCCATTGTGCTGGCCCGGGCCGCCGATCGGCTGCGGCGCCGGCCGGTGGTGCAGGCCAGGAGGATCGCTTCCCGGGTACGGCAGGCCGCGTACCGGGCGTACTACCGGCTGGAGCTGCACCTGCCGGTGGACCGGAAGCTGGCCCTGTACGCCGCGTACTGGTATCGCGGTGTGGCCTGCAACCCGGCCGCGATCGCCAGCAAGGCGGCCGAGCTGGCCCCGGACGTCCGGACGGTGTGGGTGATCGGCCGGGGCAGGGAGCGGGCTGTGCCGCCGGGCACGGACTATGTGATCGCGGGAACCCCGGCGTACTTCCGGGCGCTGGCTCGGGCGGGTTGGCTGATCAACAACGTCAACTGGCCGAACTGGGTGCGTAAGCGAGCGGGCTCCACGCACGTCATGACGCACCATGGCACGCCGCTGAAGATGATGGGCATGGACCAGGCGGATCACCCTGCGGCGGCACTCGACGCGGATTTTCCCGCGCAGATGCGCCGGGCGGACCGCTGGGATTTCAGTGTCAGCGCCAATGCGCACACGACGATCGCCTGGGAGCGCGCGTACCCGTGCGGGCACGAAACCCTCGAGGTCGGCTACCCCCGCAACGACCGGCTAGCCAACGCGACGGCGGCGGACTCCGCGCAGGCTCGGCGCGAGCTCGGGATCGAGCCACACGAGCGGGTGGTGCTCTACACGCCCACCTATCGCGAGTGGTTGCCGCTGGGCCGGCAGGTGCTGGACGTGGATGCGTTCGCGGACACGCTCGGGTCCGACACCGTGCTGCTCGTCCGCGCGCATTACTTCGCCGTTACCGCCGACCAGCAGCCGAAGCGACGGCGGGGGCGGGTCGTGGACGTGTCGGCGTACCCGGTGGTGGAGGACCTGTATCTGGCGGCGGACGTGCTGATGACCGACTACTCGTCAGCCATGTTCGACTTTGCGGTGCTGGATCGGCCGCTGGTGATCTATGCGCCGGACTGGGCGGCGTACTCCGAACTGCGCGGGGTCTACTTCGACCTGATGGCGTTGCCGCCGGGGCAGGTGGAGACGACCTTCGCCGAGCTGGTCAAGCTCTTCGCTGACCGGCGTTATGCGAGCGCAGCGGCGACTGAGCAGCGCAGGCGGTTCCGGGAGCGGTTCTGCTATCTGGACGACGGCAAGGCCGCCGAGCGGGTGGTACGCCGGGTGCTGCTGGGCGAGTGACCGGCCGCTACTAGCCGTTCACCCGATGGCGGCCATCGATGCCTCTCGGGAAGCTGGGCCATCGTCGCAGGTCAGCTTGCAGGAGGTGGACGGTGTCTGAGTCGGCTGGGCCAGCCCTCCTGGCCCTTGCTTCGCTGCGGTGCAGTCGGTCATGGCTGTGACCGTCGCGCTCGAGGACGTCACGAAGGTCTGGCCGGATGGCACGGTGGCGGTCGATCGGCTCGATCTGGCGGTGCGCGAGGGCGAGTTTCTGGTGCTGCTGGGTCCGTCGGGCTGCGGCAAGTCCACGGTGCTGCGCATGATCGCCGGCCTGGAGGATCCGACGGACGGCACGATCCTGCTGAACGGCGAGCCGGTGACCGAGCTGGCGCCGCGCGACCGGCAGATCGCCATGGTCTTTCAGGATTTCGCGCTCTATCCGCACATGACCGTCGGCGGCAACCTCGACTTTCCGCTCAAACTCTCCGGTGTGGACCGGGAGGGCCGCGGTGAGCGGATCGGCGCCGTAGCCGCAGCCTTGGGCATCGGTGATGTGTTGAGCCGCAAGCCCGCCCAGCTGTCCGGTGGGCAGCGGCAGCGGGTGGCGATGGGTCGGGCCATCGTGCGTCGCCCGGGGCTTTTCCTGATGGATGAGCCCTTGTCGAATCTCGACAGTGGTCTGCGTGCGGAGCTGCGCGCCGAGATCACCGGCATGACTCGCGAGCTGGGCGTCACCACCATGTATGTCACGCATGACCAGGCTGAGGCGCTGACCATGGCCGACCGGGTCGCTATCCTGCGCGGCGGCGTGCTCCAGGACGTCGGCACCCCGACCGAGGTGTACGGTCGCCCGGCCACCCTCTACGTCGCGGCGTTCCTCGGCTCGCCCCGGATGAACCTGCTCGAAGCGTCGGTGTACGTCCACCTCGACCGGCATGTCGTCCTGGATCTCGGCGATCAGGTTTTGCACCTGCCCTGGACCGACCTGCGGGCTCGGGCGATCGCGCGCTATCACGGTGAGCGGATCGTCGTGGGTGCCCGGGCTGAGGCGTTCACCCCGGTTGCCCCGGAAACTCCAGGTGATGTGCTGCGCGGGCGGATTCGCTATCTCGAGCACCACGGACACGAGTCGCTGGCCTTTCTCGACATCGGTGCCACCGCGGTGCTGGTGGACGACCTCGGTCGAGATGCCGGGGCGGCGGAGCCGGCGGCTGGGCCGCTGCGCCGGGTCGAGGGTGCCTTGCGCCGGATGTCCGGCCGGGCCCGACCGGAGCCCGTGCGGCCGGGCAAGACCTCGGTGTTGGGCGATCCCGGGCGGCACCTTCGGCGGCCTGCGGAGGTGGCGGTGCGGCTTGCGCCCTATCCGGCGGTGGCGCCGGGGTATCCGCTGGCTGTGGGCGTACGGATGGCGGCTCTGCATTTCTTTGATGAGCGCGGCGATCGCATCGATGTCGGTTGGCGCTAGAACCGACAATCCGCCCATTGCGTTGAGACGATCCAGTGTCGTTGACACGGTGCCGTATCGTTCGCCGCACGTCGGTGCGAAGGCGTATCGACGTCATCTTTCGAAGGGGTGACGATCATGGCGAACGCATCCGGGCTGCTGGTGATCGAACGGATCCTGCGGGATAGGCAAGGGATCTGGCAGCAAGTCGTTGAGGACCGATCCCTCGCCAAGCTCACCGGCCAGATGCTGCTGAGCTCGGTGATCGCCCTCGCCTGTTACGGCGCGGTGCTGGGCTCGTTCCACAGTGTGCTGATGGCGCTGACCTCCGCGGTGAAACTGCCGCTGTTGTTCCTGGTCACGCTGGCTATCTGCCTGCCCACGCTGTACCTGTTCAACCTGGTCTTCGGGGCGCGGCTGTCCGTACGCCAGTCGCTCGCCCTGGTGATGGTGGCGCTGACCGTGACCGCCATGCTGGCGCTGGCGTTCGCGCCGATCGCCCTGTTCTTCCTGATCACCGCGCCGGACTACGGCTTCTTCAAGCTGCTGAACGTGGTGATCCTGGCGCTGTCGGCGCTGGTCGGCCTGCGCTTCCTCACCGGGGGCATGCGGGTGCTCAACGAGAACGGCCTGCTGTCGCCCGAAAAGAAGGAAGACCCGGCTCCGGTCGCGGCGGCCCCGGCCCCAGCCCCGGCACTGGTCACCGCCGGCGCCCCGGCCAACGGAACGGCCCTCGCCCCGGCTCCTGCCATGACGGCCGGCCACCCGCTCGCGCCCGCCCAGCTACGGCCCGCTCAGCTGCCGCTCCGGCAGCCCGCACCCCCGAGCATGACCCTGCTGTACGTGTGGATCATGCTGTTCGGCTTCGTCGGCACCCAGCTCGCGTGGACGCTGCGGCCGTTCTTCGGCAGCCCGGGCATGAAGTTCAGCCTGTACCGGGAGATCGACGGCAACTTCTACGCCGAGATCCTGCGCACGCTGTCCCACCTGTTCTGATCAAATCCCGGTTACGACGTCTGTTATGGCGGCGGCACACAGCGTAGGCTGCTCGGCGGTGGAGGAAACTGTCGGCCGAGAAGTGCTGCGTCCGGCTCCGAGCAGGGAGTCGTCGGACGCTCCGTCGCCGCAGGCAAAAATCGGTGGCGGTGACCTGCTCGACCGGGTTTTCGGCCCCGAAGACATCACCGTGCTCCGCCACGAGGTCACCCAGCGGCTCGCGTCCGGGCTGCTGGGCGACCGGCTGGACGGCTTCGTGCTCGCCGTCAACGAGGTGATCACCAATGTGGTGCTGCACGCCGGCGGCAGTGGGCGGCTCCGGCTGACCCGCACGGCGACGGCAGTCTGGTGCACAGTCACCGACCGGGGCCCCGGCATCCCTGAGCAGTTTCGGCGCCCACCCGCGGTGCCCGGTGGGTTCGCTGACGGCGGTCGGGGCATCTGGTTGGCGTACCAGCTGTGCGACGAGGTCACCATGGCGACCGGTCCGATCGGGACCACACTGGGGCTGCGAATCGATCTTCCTCGGCATGCCACCGGGGCTGACCTGCTGGACGGGCTAGCAGCCACCGGTTGAACCCGGCATGAAACGCCGTGGAAATGTCGTCATCCGCATTCAAGCGTGTTCAACAGCCGAGGCGACTACATTAGGCCGGTGCTCGGACTACCTCCTCATGTGACGGCATGCCTTTTCGATCTTGACGGCGTGCTGACCCAGACCGCACTCGTGCACAACGCGGCGTGGAAGTCGACCTTCGACGCCTATCTACAGAGGTGGGCGGCCCAGACCGGGCAGCCCTTCGTGCCGTTCGACCCCGGCCCCGACTACCACCTTTATGTCGACGGGCGACAACGGGCCGACGGCGTCCGCACCTTCCTCGCCTCGCGGGGCATCACCCTGCCCGAGGGACAGCCCACCGACGGTCCCGACGAGGAGACCGTCAACGGCATCGGCAACCGCAAGAACCTGCTGGTTTTGCAAAAAATTCAAGAGGGAGCCGTGCAGGTCTACCCCGGCTCGGTGGACTACCTGCGCGCCGCCGAAACGGCAGGTCTGCGCCGGGCGGTCGTGTCGGCGAGCGCCAACTGCAAGGACGTCCTCGAAGCCGCCAAGATCGACGGCTATCTCGAGGTACGGGTGGACGGCGTCACCGCGCGTACGGAAAACTTGCCCGGTAAGCCCGCGCCGGACACCTTCCTCCTCGGCGCGAAGCTGCTCGGCGTACCCCCGGAGAACTGTGCGGTCTTCGAGGACGCCCTCGCCGGCGTCGCGGCCGGCAAGGCCGGCGGCTTCGGCATCGTAGTCGGCGTGGACCGGGTCGGTCAGGCCGACGCGCTGCGCGAGCACGGCGCGGACATCGTGGTCCAGGACCTCGCCGAGCTCCTCACCCGGTAGATCCCATCTGACTTCTTCTCTTCTCAGTTGCGAGAGGCACCACCGTGATCCGTGAACGGGCCTACCCCGTCGATCCCTGGCACATCCGGGAGACCCGGCTGGACCTGGAGCTCATGGCTCAGTCCGAGTCGGTATTCGCCCTGTCCAACGGCCACATCGGCATCCGCGGGAACCTGGACGAGGGCGAGCCGCACGGCCTGCCCGGGACCTACCTCAACTCGTTCTACGAGCTGCGGCCGCTGCCGTACGCCGAGGCGGGCTACGGGTTCCCCGAATCCGGCCAGACGATGGTCAACGTCACCAACGCCAAGCTCATGCGCCTGCTCGTCGACGACGAGCCGTTCGACGTCCGGTACGGCGAGCTGCGCTCCCACGAACGCACCCTCGACCTGCGCGCCGGCACCCTGGAACGGGTCGTCGAATGGGTCTCCCCGTCCGGCCAGGAGATCCGGGTGCGCACCGTCCGCATGGTGTCCTTCACCCAGCGGTCGGTCGTCGCCTTCCTCTACGAGGTCGAGCCGATCAACTCCACCGCGCGGCTGATCCTGCAGTCCGAGCTGGTCGCCAACGAGCAACTCCCGCCGACCAGCAAGGACCCGCGCGTCGCCGCGGTGCTGGACCACCCGCTGCAGGCCGAGGAGATGCTCGAGCAGCGCACCGGCGGCCTGCTCGTGCACCGCACCAAGGCCAGCGACCTGCGGATGGCCGCGGCGATGGAACACCTCGTCAACGCGCCCGGCAAGCACGCCGTCACCACCGAGGGACACCCCGACTGGTTGCGGACCACCGTCGCCTGCAAGCTCGAGCCGGGCCAGAAGCTACGGGTCGTGAAACTGGCTGCGTACGGGTGGTCCAGCAACCGCTCCCTGCCGGCGGTCCGGGACCAGGTCGGCGCCGCGCTCGCCAGCGCCCGGCTGGACGGCTGGGAAGGCCTGATCGAGGCCCAGCGCGAGTTCCTCGACGAGTTCTGGGACCACTCCGACGTACGCGTCGAGGGCGACCCCGAGGTGCAGCAGGCGGTCCGCTTCGGCCTCTTCCACACCCTGCAGGCCGGTGCCCGGGCCGAGAAGCGCCCGATCGGCTCCAAGGGTCTGTCCGGTCCCGGCTACGACGGCCACACGTTCTGGGACGCCGAGACGTTCGTGCTGCCCGCGCTGACGTACACCCAGCCGTCGGCCGCAGCGGACGTGCTGCGCTGGCGGCACTCGACGCTGGACCTCGCCAAGGAACGGGCGCAGACGCTCGGGCTGCAGGGCGCGGCGTTCCCGTGGCGCACCATCCGCGGCCAGGAGTGCTCGGCGTACTGGCCGGCCGGCACGGCGGGCTTCCACATCGGCGCCGACATCGCCGACGCCGTGCGCCGTTACGTGTCAGCCACCAACGACCTCGATTTCGAGCGGGAGGTCGGCCTCGAACTGCTGGTGGAGACGGCCCGGCTGTGGCGCTCACTGGGGCACCACGACCGGCACGGCCGCTTCCACATCGACGGTGTGACCGGCCCGGACGAGTACACCGCGGTGGTGGACGACAACGTCTACACCAACCTGATGGCGCAGCAGAATCTGCTCGCCGCGGCGGATGCGGCCCAGCGGCATCCCGACCTGGCCCGCAAGCTGGGCGTCAACGACGAGGAGTCGGCGTCCTGGCGGGATGCGGCGGCCGCCGTGCACATCCCGTACGACCGGGAGCTGGGGGTGCACCAGCAGTCGGAGGGCTTCACCCGGCTGGCGGAGTGGGACTTCGAGAACACTCCGCCGGAGGCGTACCCGCTGCTGCTGAACTACCCGTACTTCGACCTCTACCGCAAGCAGGTGGTCAAGCAGGCCGACCTGGTGATGGCGATGTACGTGCGCGGTGACGCCTTCACCCCGGAGGAGAAGGCCCGCAACTTCGCCTACTACGAGGCGCGGACCGTACGTGACTCGTCGTTGTCGGCGTGTATTCAGGCGGTGTTGGCCGCCGAGGTGGGCCACCTGGAGTTGGCGCACGACTATCTTGGCGAAGCGGCCCTGATGGACCTGCACGACCTGCACCAGAATGCGCGGGACGGCGTGCACGTGGCGTCGTTGGCCGGCTCGTGGATCGCCCTGGTCGCCGGGCTGGGCGGCATGCGCGACTACAACGGCCAGCTGTCCTTCTCGCCGCGGCTGCCAAACCGGATCAACAGCCTGGAGTTCTCGCTGCTGTGGCGGGGGCTGCGGGTCCGGGTCGAGGTCTCGCCAGAAGAGGTGACCTACTCGCTGCGCAACGGCGGCGGCTCGGCCCGGCTGGAGCTGCTGCACCACGGCAAGGAAGTCACGGTTACCCAGGTCAAGCCGGTGGTGCTGGCGATCCCGCCGGCTGCGCCGACCGGTCCGGCCCCGACTCAGCCCGCCGGTCGGGCGCCGGTGCGCCGCGCGAACAACAAGTAGCTACGGCACACACGACGAAGCCCCCGCTTCCCCGGTGCAGACCAGGGAGGCGGGGGCTTTCGCTACAGCATCGAGACGTGTACGTGGTCCGTATGGTCACTGTCGCCGGAATAGGAACTCCATCCGGTGGCCGGGAACCACACCATCTTGTTCCAGATGACGTAGAGGACGCCTAATCGGTCGGCGTTGCGGACGAGGAACGCCATGAGGTTGTTGCCGTACTCGCGGGTGTCCCTGTTGTGCCAGGGTGAGAATCCGCTCTTCTGCAGGGACCAGTCGCAGGCTCTGCCCTTGGGGTGTTCGAACGGCCCGCCGGGGCGGAAACAGCCGACGAAACGGCCGAAACCGGCCTTCTTGACTTCCTTGAACATGTGCATGGTCCGGGCAGTGACGCAGCCGCCCGTCGTTTGATCGTCGACGTTGCAGCCCTCGGGGGCGAACTCGTTGTCCCCGTTGCGCGGCGCAGCCGCGGCCACCTTGGACTCGGCGGTCACGAATCCGCCGGTGACCTGTTCGCCGCCGACCAGGTTGAGGGCCTTCTCGGCGGACTCTTTCTGCTTCTTCATCGCCTGCAGGTTCTGTTGCTGCGCTTTGAGTTCCTGGTCCAGGCGGGCCTTGGCGGTAGCCACCTGGTTGATCGCGGCGGTGAGCTGGCGGAGCTTGCCGTCGTTGAGAGCGTTGATCTCCTCGAGCGAGACCGCCTTCTCCAGGAATCCGCCGGGCGTGCGGGTGTTGAGCAGGAAGCCCAGTGTCGACAGGCCGCCGGTGCGGTATTGCTGGGACGCGATGGCGCCCACCTGGGGCCGCAGTTTGTCCCGTTGAGTTTCCGCGTTCTTCACCTGAACGGCCAGGTTGGCCTGGGCCTTGGTCGATTTCTCGACCGCGGCCTTGGCGGCCAGAAAGCGCCGGCCGGTGCTGTCGAGCACGTCGTTGAGCAGCGGGTTGTCGTCGCCGTCGTCCGGGGTCGCCGTGCTTCCACCGCCGGGCGCCGCGGCCGCGGGGGCGGCCGGGGTCACGATCATGGTGATCGCGACGAGTGGTGCCAGGGCCAGCGTCAGCCACCGGCGGGGTCTTGCCGTCATGCAGTTTCCTTCCGTGTTGCCGCCTACCGGGTTAGCTGACGGGTTCGGGACGGAAGCGATCCCTACCGCGCGGGTTCGGCGGATTCACCCCATGGTGCGATGGGTCCCCGGCTCGCCTTTCGGCGATTAAGCGGTGGTCGGCCGGCACCTTGGGGGCAGTGCCTTCCGGGCAGTGACCGGCGGAAAGCTTACCTGACGACGGCCCTCGAATCAGTGCCCGAGCGGTCGGGAAAAGCGTTACCGCGCAACGACTTTGCGTCACTTCTCGATGGGTTGCCGCTGGTCAAGCCCGTGTCACGAGATCAATGTGAGTCGTTGCACTCTCGCTCGCATTCTTACCGTCCGTGGTCGGATAAATGCGCTTGGTGCGACACCTGTCAATATTGACAAAGCGTGGGTAGTCTTCGTCACGGTTCCATCACGGAGCCGCCGCTTAATCGCCGAAAGGCGAGCCGGGGACCCACTACGTAATGGGGTGAATCCGCTGCGTGCAGCGGTAGGGATCGCTTCCGTCCCGAACCCGTCAGCTAACCCGGTCGGCGGCCGACGGAAGGAAAGTACGTGAGGCACGACCCGCTCCGGCGACGATTGGCGACCGTGCTCGCGGTCCTCGTCGCCACCTCGGGGCTGGCGCTCGCCGCCCCCGGCGCGGCCACCGCCGCGCCCCCGCCGCTCGCCGCACCGGGCAGTGAAGGTGGCTCCAAGTCCCTGCGCACCAAGCTCGAGGACGCCTCCAAGGGCTTCGTCGAAGCAAAGGAGAAGCTGGCCCAGTCGAAGAAGCGTGAGGCCGCGCTGACCGCGAGCCTCAAACAGCTCGACGCCGAACTCGGCCCCAAGAAAGTCGCGCTCAACGACGTCGTCCGGCAGTCGTACCGGACCGGCCGGCTGGGACCGATGAGCGCCCTGCTGTCGGCTGGCACTCCGGGCGGCATGCTGGACCGCGTCTCGACACTCGAGACCGTCGCGATCAAGCAGGAACACACGATCCGGGACCTGACCGACACCCGCACCAAGCAGGAGCAGGCCAAGGTCGCGATCGGCCAGGAAATCGGCGACCAGCAGAAGCAGGTCACCGTCATGGCCAAGCGCAAGAAGCAGGCCCAGGACGCGCTGGCGGCGGTCGGTGCGCCGGCCGGTGGCACCGGTGGATTCAGCGGCAGCAGTGCCGAGGCCGGCGCTGTGCAGCGGACCGCCAACGGTGGGCTGCCGGATGAGGGATGCAGCGTGGACGACCCCACGACAAACGGGTGCATCTCGCCCCGCACCCTGCACGCCATGAACGAGGCGAAAAAAGACGGCTTCACCCATTTCGTGTCGTGCTACCGCCCCGAGGAGGACGGCGGTGAGCATCCGCGCGGCAAGGCTTGCGACTTCGCCGCGGACGAGAAGGGCTTCGGCGGCGTCGCCACCGGCAAGAGCCGCAGCTACGGCGACAGTCTGGCGACGTACTTCGTCAACAACGCCGATCGGCTGGGCGTGCTGTACGTGATCTGGTTCAAGCAGATCTGGCTGCCGGGCAGTGGCTGGCAGGCGTACACACGGGGCAACGGTGATCCGAGCAGCGATCACACCAACCACGTGCATCTGTCGATGCGTTGACGCGGGACTGACGGAAAGGGCGGCCCGCGGGCCGCCCTTTTCTTACCGCTTGGTGTACGCCTCGTATTCCTTGAGCACTTCCGAGGTGGGGCCGTCGCCGCGGATTTCGCCCGACTCGAGCCAGATGCACCGCTCGCAGGTGTCCCGGATCGACTGCTCGCTGTGGCTGACCAGGAAGACCGTGCCTGCCTCGGCGCGCAGTTCGCGCACCCGCTGCTCGCTGCGCTTGCGGAACTTCGCGTCGCCGGTGGCTAGCGCCTCATCGATCAACAGCACGTCGTGCTTCTTGGCCGCCGCGATGGAAAAGCGCAGCCGGGCGGCCATGCCGGAGGAGTACGTCCGCATCGGCAGCGAGCTGAAGTCGCCGCGTTCGTTGATGCCGGAGAAGTCGATGATCTCCTGCGTCTGGGCCTTCACCTGGTCCGGGCTCATGCCCATGGCCAGGCAGCCGAGCACCACGTTGCGTTCGCCGGGCAGGTCGTTCATCAGGGCCGCGTTGACGCCCAGCAGCGAGGGCTGGCCGGCCGCGTAGATCGCACCCTTCTCGACCGGCAGCAGCCCGGCGATCGCCCGCAGCAGGGTCGACTTGCCGGAGCCGTTGGTGCCGATCAGGCCGATCGCCTCGCCCTTGTACGCGACGAAGCTCACGCCCTTGATTGCGTGCACCTCCCGTTGCGTGCCCGGCCGGGTGCCGGTGACGAGCCGCTTGAAGCTGGCCAGCGGGCTGTGCGTGCCCGCGGCGGCAGCCTGGTGCACCCGGTAGACGACGTGGGCGTCGTCCACGACCACGGTGGGTTCGCGCTGGTCAGCCACGGCCGTAGCCCTTCTCTCCGCGCCAGAAGTAGACGAAGCCGCCGAGCCCCACGACCAGTGCCCAACCGATCGCTTCGAGCCACAGCACCGGGGCGGGTGCGGCGAGCTTCACGTCCTCCATCAGGGCGTGGCGCATCAGCTCGATGTAGACGAGCAGCGGGTTGGCCTCGACGATGGCGAGCTTCCAGCCGCCGGTGAGCTCCTCGAACTTGCTCACCGGGTAGAGCACCGCGGAGCCGTAGAGCCAGATCCGCATGATGAACGGCACGAGCTGCTTGAAGTCGGCGGCCTTGGAGCCCAGCCGGGCCAGGGCCATGGCGAGGCCGGCGTTGAAGATCGACTGGAGCAGGAAGATCGGCAGGATCAGCAGCCACTGGAGGGTGAGCGGCTCCTGGAAGCCGAGCACGATCAGCATCAGCACGGTGATCGAGGCGATCATGTTGCGGATCTCGACCATCGTGATCGCGAGTGGCAGGCTCGCCCGAGGGAAGTGCAGCGCCCGGATGAGGCCGAGGTTGCCGCTGATCGACTGGATGCCCGTCTGCACCACCGACTGGGTGAACTGGAAGACGAAGACCCCGGTGCACAGGTACGGGATGAACTTGTAGTTGTCCATCCCCCGGGCCTGTTCGAGCACCAGCCCGAAGATCACGTAGTAGACGGCCGCGTTGATCAGCGGCGTCAACACCTGCCACACCATGCCGAGCCGGGTCTTGCCCAGCGACGACGTGACCTTGGCGTTGGCGTACGACGCGATGAAGTGCCGGTACGACCACAGCAGCCGGGCGTAGGCCGGCAGGCTGGGCAGCTTGCCCGCCGCCGCTAGGCCGTGCCGGCGGGCCAGCTCTCGCAACTCCAGACCGGTGTCGGCATCGGCGACCGCCGTCTCGGGCATGGGGTGGCACTCCGTCCTGATCGGTCCGTCAGGGGTGGGACCTGGCTGTCTTACGCGGCAAACACACTAAGCGGCAACACCCTAATCAGTCTGCCGCGATGAAACGCCATCGTATCGACGTTGGCTCGAAATGTAGCCGACCGTACGTCGAAACGCAACCGTCGCGTCGTCGCGTATAGTGTCCCCCGTGGCGACAGCTAAACGTGTTCCCGCCGGAGCGGCGGTGCTCCGCGGCGACATCACCAAGGCTATTCGGAACGCCGTGATGCACGAGCTGGCCGAGGTCGGTTACGGCCGGCTCTCCATCGAGGCAGTCGCGCGCCGGGCCGGCGTCGGTAAGACCGCAATCTACCGCCGCTGGAGCAACAAGCTCGAAATGGTGCTCGAGATCGTCTCGGGTGTCGCGGAGCGTAGCGTGCCGATGCCGGACACCGGAAGCTTCGCGACCGACCTCCAGCTGCTGCTGTTCGTCGTCTCCAAGGCCCTCCAGCACCGCATCGCCTCGCAGATCGTGCCCGACCTGATGGCCGAGGCGGCGCGCAATCCGAAGATCGCCGAGACGCTGCAGAAGGCACTGCGCACCCACCAGCTCGCGGTCGCGGGAAAGATCGTCGGGCAGGCCGTCGAGCGCGGTGAACTGCCCGCCGACACTGACCCTGACCTGGCCGTAGACCTGATCGTCGGCCCGCTCTACTGGCGGCTTGCGGTGGCCCGAACCCCGATCGGCGACGACTACCTGGAGCAGCTCGCCGGGGCGGTCATCGCGGCGCTGCGAGGGAGCTCGGCTCGCTGATCGCCAGCGCGATCTGCTCCGGGATCATCGGCCGGGCGAAGTGGAAGCCCTGCGCCCGGACGTAACCGAGATCACCCAGCTTCGCCGCCTGTTCCGAGGTTTCCACGCCCTCCGCGACCGCCTCGACGCCCATCGCCTGGGCGATCTGCAGCACCGCGCCGGCGATCGCATCCGGACCGGGCACCGGCGCGAACGACCGGTCGAGCTTGATCTGGTCCACCGGGCAGTTCGCCAGCAGGCTGAGCGTGGAAGCCCCGGTGCCGAAATCGTCGAGCGACAGCCGTACGCCCAACGCCCGCAACGCCCGCAGCGTCTCCTGCGTTGCGCCGCCGCCGACCGCGGTCGACTCGGTGATCTCGATCGTCAGCCGGGCCGGATCCAGCCCGGTCTCGCGCAGAACCGCCGCGACCTCCGCCGCGAACGACGCTTCCTTGAGCTGACGCGCCGAAGCGTTCACCGACATCGTTCCGGGCGCCTGGTCGCCGAACTCCGCCAGCCAGGCCACCGCCTGCCGGCACGCCTCCCGCAGCACCCAGCGGCCCAACGGCACGATCATGCCGGTCAGCTCGGCGCCGGGAATGAAATCGCCCGGTCCCAGCAGGCCACGTTCCGGGTGGTTCCAGCGCACCAGCGCCTCGACGCCGGTGAGCTTGCCCTCCGGCAGCGCCACCACAGGCTGGTAGTGCAGCACCAACTCATTGCGTTGCAGCGCCGCGGTCAGTGCAGTCGAAATCCGGCGGCGCTCCGCGCCCGGCGCCTCGGTGCCCGGCCGGTAGCGCTGGAAGCCGCCCTCGCCGCGCTCCTTCGCCTCGTACATGGCGATGTCGGCCTGGCGCAGCAGGTCGCCGGCGTCGTCACCGCCGCGGCCGTCGACCACGCCGTAGCTGGCGCGGACGGCGAGCAGGTGCCCGCCGACCTCCACCGGCACGGCCAGCGCGTCGGCGATCCGGTCCAACACCCGGTCGACGTCCTCGCCGCCGAGGCCCTCGAAGAGGATGGCGAACTCGTCGCCGCCGAGGCGGGCCACGGTGTCGGTCGGGCGTACGTTGGCCAGCATGCGCTCGGCGACCTCGACCAGCAGGCCGTCGCCGATGTGGTGACCCAGGGTGTCGTTCACCGTCTTGAAGTCGTCCAGGTCGACCAGCACGATGCTGATCGGCTGGTGCCCGGCTCGGGCGACGCCGTCCGCGACCCGGGCGCCGAACAGCGCCCGGTTAGCCAGACCGGTGAGCACGTCGTGACTGGCCTCGTAACTCAGCCGCTCGTGCGCCCGGACCGTCTCGGTCACGTCCCGGCAGTTGCTGACGATGCCCAGCACGCTCGGCTCGTCCAGCAGGTTGGTGCTGATGATCTCCAGCGTCCGGTACGCACCATCCTCGTGCGCCAGGCGCAGCCGGCAGGTGGCACTGGCACCGGGGCGCGCGGCGACCTCGGCCAGGTGCGCGGCAGCACCCGCCAAGTCCTCCGGGTGCACCCGACTGCCGAACGTCGTACCCGTCAACACGGCGGGATCGGCACCGAGCACGCGGTGGACCGCCGGGCTGACGTACGCAAACTTTCCGCCGCCGTCGGTGATCGTCACGACGTCGGTGGAGTTGCGGGTCAGCAGGTGGAAGCGGAGCTCCGCGCGGTGCAGCGCGAGGTTGGCGGCGTCGAGCCGGCTGCGCAGGATGCGGGCGGCAGCCTGGCCGAGTAGTCCTGCGGCGATCGGCATGACGGCGGGTGCGAGGAAAGATGCGGCAGCACGGCGCTGTTTCATGGTCTCTCCTCCCTCGAGCGAGCCGATAACGGTGGTGTCGGCACGAAGAATCGGCCCGGCCGGACGCGGTCTGAGCTTTACGCCCGCTTGAGGTTCGCGCGGCGGGTAGCTCAAGAACGGATCAAGGCGGCCGATGGGAGAGGTCCCCCGCCCCCGCACGCCCCCGGAGCATCATGCGTACCGACAGCCTCGACGCGACCATCTTCACCTCGGCATCCCTGCTGGCACTCGCCTCCGTGGGCGAGGCCGGGGACGCCGTCGCGACGGCCGCCCCGCGGCCCACCGGACGTCCCGGGGAATACGCCGGCCACTGGCGCAGCGCTGACGACACCGTGCGGCTCTTCCTGGCCGAGGACTGGTCCTTCGAGGGCGCAGTCGCCGGACGCCGCCGCGGCGCGCGGGGCACCTACCGGATCGACGGTGCCGGGCTGATGCTGAGCGACGACTCCGGCCTGCGGACCCGGGTCGAGCGGGGCGAGTACTGCCTGGAGATGGCCGGACACCAGCTTTTCAAGGTCATGTGACGCCGGCGGCTAACGGATCTGCCGCTCAGGCCGAACCATCTGGCATGCGGATCCTGAAGCTGCTGCTCCCGATGCTCGCCGTCCCGCTCGCTCTGGGCGGCTGCAGTGCGCTCGGTCTCGGTTCCGCTCCGGGGACGCCGTCAACCTCGGCGAGTGCCGCGGCCGAGCCGGGCGAGGGCTGGACGGTGTACGCCGCCGGTAGCCCCACGCCGACTCCCAAGGTCACCTACTCCGGGACCCGGGCGCCTGCTCTGCCGCCGGTCTCGTTCCCGCCGCCGCTGGCCGAGGAATGCAAACGGGAGTGGACCGTCGACCCGGTCCTCATCCCGCTCACAGTCACCCCGGGTGCCGGCAAGCTGACCGTGACCTGGCCCAACGCCTACGGCTCCACCTACCGGATCACCGCCGTCAAGCAGCCGCTGGTCTCCGGCAACCAGCCCGCCTACACGTGGCAGACCGTGACCGCGACCGGCGGGTGCACGGTCACGGCCACGATCAGCGGGCTGACACCGAAGATTCCGTACGTGGTGTGGCTGGACGCGCCGGACTCGGGGCACGAACGGGACGGCACGCGGCACCCGTACAGCGGCCGTTCGCCCGTGGTCTATCCGACCGCCTGACCCGCGGAGTCCGTATGGTGAGTCCATGCCGGACGCCTCAGTCGCCGGAGCCGGCGCCCTCCGGGGCGGGCTGGATCGAGTCCGGCAGCGGCTGAGTCTTGCCACCCTTCGGGTTCACGGCGAACCAGGTGCCGTTGACGCCCTGGCCGAGGATGTCGCCCGGCTTGGTGTCCTTCGCGAAGTAGTAGACCGGCCAGCCGTTGATCGTGACCTGGCAGGTGCCGTCCGCGCGCTCGACGTACCCGAGGATCTTCGGGTCCAGGCCCGCCGGGAAGATCTTGCCGGGCGACTTGATCAGCAGCGGCGGCCAGGCCTGCGCGCAATCACCGTTGCAGGTGGCCTGCGGCGGCTGGTTGCTGTCCTTGTCGAAGCGGTAGAGCGTCCGCCCGGCCCCGTCAGTGACGTAGGTGCCGATCTGCGCGTTCTCGGTCGCGGTGAGTTCGACCGTCTTGCTGCCCGTACGGATGCTGGTGGGTGGTTCGATGTCCTTGCGCGACGGGCCGCTGTAGATCTTCACCCACCGCTGGGTCTTGGCGACGGTCGGCTCGGGAATCGGCGTCGCCGGTGCAGCCGGTGTCTCCACGGCAACTCCGGCCTCCCCGCCGGTCTCCGGCTCTGCGGAGAGCTCGGGGTCCGGCGGCGTGTCGTCGACGGTGGGCGGTGCGGTGGGCTCGGCGGCGACGGCGACTGCGACAGCCGCGGAGTCGATCGGTCGGGCACATGCGGACAAGCCGATAACGCTGGTCACGGCGAGGGCCGCGACGGCGATGGTAGTGCGCTTCATTTCTCCCCCTTGCGAAGCGGATGTCCTCCACACGCAGGGGAGCCGGATCCGGTTCACGGAACTTTTCTTGAACCGCATCCCGGCGGTGTACGTGTCAGGAGAGTCGGACCGACGAAACGGAGTGTGCGGGTGGTTGCCGTCACCGGGGGGAAGAGATGCCGGGGTTGAGACTCCACCGTCGCCGGGAGGTGGCTGATGAGGCACTGGTCAGGACGTTATTCGAGGAACACGGCCGGGCGATGCTCGCGTACGCGACGCAGCTGACCCGCGATCGCGCGGCGGCGGAGGATGTGGTCCAGGAGGCTCTGGTGCGCGCTTGGCGCCACCCGGACAGCCTGGTCAACGGCAAGGGCTCGGTACGCGGTTGGCTGCTCACCGTGATCCGCAACATCGTCGTGGATCAGGTGCGCGCCCGCAACGCCCGCGCCCCCGAGGTGCGGGAGACGCCGGTCGAGGTGGTCGGCGACGACGACCACGCCGAACAGGTCGTCAATTCGATGGTTGTCGTGGACGCGCTGAGCCGGCTTTCCGCCGAGCACCGCGAGGTCCTCGAGCAGCTCTACCTGCAGGGCTGCACGGTGTCAGAGGCGGCGAAGACGCTGGGCATTCCACCCGGAACGGTCAAGTCGCGTTCTTTCTATGCGCTCCGGGCGCTTCGCGAGCTGAAGACGCTGCGCCCCGCCGGAACGGAACGGTCTGCATCATGATGACGGAACACGTGGACCTCACCGGCTATCTGACGAAGTCGCTGGACGCGGAACAGAATCGCGCGGTCGAGGAGCACCTCACCGAGTGCGACGAGTGCCGGGCCGAGGTGGAATCCCTGCGGGAGTGGACGATGGCGCTCGAAGCGGTGCCCGAGGCGATGCTGCTGGACGGCCCGCCGGATGACGCGGATCTGCTGTTGCAGCGCACACTGCGGCAGATCCGGAAGGAGTCGGCCGGGACGCGGCAGCGGCGCACCGCTCTGGTGGGCGTCGCGGCGGCCGTGGTGATGGCGGTGGCTATCGGGGGTGGGGCCTTGGTCGGCCGGTCGACGGCGCCGGAATCGCCGCCTCGTGCACTGCCGACGATCCCGGTGTCCGTGCCGGGCACCCGGACGGCGGTGGCGCAGGACCCGGACACCAAGGCGGAGATCTCGGTCGCTGTCGCGCCCGCGCCCGGTTGGGTGCGGGTCAAGGCGGCGGTATCCGGAATCCCTCGCGGCGAGCGGTGCCGGTTGGAGGTCGTAGCCAAGGACGGTACGTCGGTCCTGGCCGGAAGCTGGGTCGTCTCCGAGGCCGGTGCCGACGAGGGTACGACCCTGGACGGTAGTGCGCTGGTGCCGCCGGACCAGGTCGCCTCCGTCCGGGTGGTCACCGAGACGGGGAAGCAGTACACCACCGTCTCGGTGTGAGTTTTCGCGTGCCGGCACCTGAACTCCTCGCGGGTGCCGGCACGCGGCTGCGCGCTACACAGTGGGCAGTCCGGCTTCTTGCCAGGCCTTGAAGCCGCCGTCGAGGTCGGTCGCCCGGTGCAGGCCGAGGTCCTTCAGCGCGGCCGCCGCCAGGCTGCTCGTGTAGCCCTCCTGGCACGTGACGATCACCTCGAGGTCGTAGTGCGTGAATTCCAGCCGGGCGTCGCTGCGCGGGTCCAGACGCCATTCGAGGACGTTGCGTTCGATGACGAGTGCGCCGGGGATGTCGCCGTACTCGGCGCGCTGGGCGGCCGGGCGGATGTCGATCAGCACCGCGCCGCGGGCAAGTGCCTGGTGGGTCTCTTGCGGACCGACGCGCGTGAGCCGGGCCCGTGCCTCCGCGAGCAGCTCGTCGATGCCCTTGGAGCCGGGTGGTGGCTGGTGCGCCGTCACCACTGGGCTCCTGCGCGTTCGACGGTGACGACGTCCAGGCTGGTGGCGCCGATGCGGTATCGCGTCATGGTGCTGAGGGCGGGGCCGTAGACGTGGATGCTGACGGCGGGTTGGGTGGAGCGGTTGGTGATCCGGTGGATGTGTCGGGTGCCGAACCGGCGGCCGGCGCCCGTGCCGAGCTCGCGGGCGGTGACCCGGGGCGTGCCGGTGGCGGCTGCCGCGACGGTCTCCTCGATCAGTGCGCCGGCGAAGACGTGGAATGCGCCGGCTGAGCCGCCGTGGTCGTGCAGGTCGGTGCCTTGACCGGGGAGCCAGGTCAACAGCCATACCTCGTAGTCGGGCTCGCTCGCGAGCCGGTGATACCACCGCTCGGTCGCGTGGAAGCGGGGTGTCACCGGCCAGGACTCCGGGTGCGCGGCCAGGCGCTGGGCGATGGCGAGGTGGTCGAGGCGGATGTCCACGGCGGTCACGGGCTACTCCCTGATGTCGGTCCTCTGTCGCATACAAAGCCTATGAGTTAGATAGGCTATAGCGTCACCGGAGCCCTGGTGGACGCGCCGCGCCGGATCTTCCGCGATGTGAGACGCGGGTAGGCGACCAGAAATTGATCAACGGTGGTCTGGCGTGCAATTTCCCCGGCCCATTGCACGCTGCGCTACCCGAAAGAGTCTCATGCTGGTTTGCCTCTTTCACATGAGGACCGGAAAAGCGCTCGGAGCAACGGGTTGAATACGCACGGTTGACCGAATTGCCGGAGGATTCACCGGATCGGCCCATGACCTCAACCGATCAGGCGGAATGGCGCTTTGACCGCAGCCACAAGTATCCGCAGCGTTATATGGTCGGCCTCGCCTGCGAGAGCCGGTAACCCGGAGGTTTCCCCTCGTCCCACGCCTCCGAGGCCCCCCGAAGAACGAGGACGGACACGTGTCGAACTCCCGCCGCGGTGTGCTCGCCGCCGGCCTTGCCACCGTCGTAGTCGGCTCCCTGGGGATCGTCTGGACCCTCAATGCGAATGCGGAAGAATCACCCGGCACGACCGCGGCGATAACCGCGCCGACGGAACAATTGATCGACTCTGTGGAAAAAGAGTCAGGCGGCGCTGTCGCCGCGCTGGACAAGATCGAAACAGCGCAGGATCCCGCGCCGCCGAAGCTGTTGCCGTGGGGCGCGCGGCCGTCGAAATTGACCAGGGCGCGGGCCGGAGCCAGCAGTGCCGCGGTCGCCGCCGCCGGAGCGGATGCGGCATCTGCCGATCCGAGCGGATCACTGGTCCCGGTCCCGGAATACGCCCCGAAGGGTCGCAACTCGCGGGCAGCCGGCATCCTCAGCCGGGCGCGGACCACGATCGTCCCGCCCGCGCCGCCGTCCGCCGGGCAGACGAACAAGGCGCCGACCAACGACGTGTTCTTCCACTACGCGGTCGGCAGCCAGACCGGCGAGACCGACGGCACGTGGGCGAACCTCAGCATCGCCAAGCCCGAACTGGACCACGACGACTATCACACCCTCGCCGAGATCACGGTGCAGTCCGCGGATGGCCGGCAGATCGTCGAGGTCGGCTGGACCGTCGACCGCACGGTCAACGGCGACGACGACCCGCACCTGTTCGTGTACTACTGGAAGAACCGCGAGCCCAGCTGCTACAACGCCTGCGGATTCGAGGTCTACAAGACGGCGTCGATCAAGCCCGGCGACACCCTGCCGACCGGGGTGCAGAAGCGGTTCGGCATCCAACATGCCAACGGCGTGTGGTGGATCGCGTACGACTCGGAGTGGATCGGCTACTTCCCGGACCGGCTCTGGGACTACACCTACACCCGGGGCGGGTACACCCAGTGGTTCGGCGAGGTCGCTGCGGCCAGCGCTGACCCCTGTTCCGACATGGGCAACGGCCTGCCGATGTTGGACGGCAGCGCGTCGCGGATCGGCACGATCTCGATGACCAACGGGCCGGAGCCGCGGGCGAATGTTCGCAGCACCAGCCCGCATTACTCGGTGTACGCACTTAGCGAGCGCACCTTCCGGTTCGGTGGCGTCGGAGCCTGCTGAGCTGTCGCCGCTGAAGCACCCACCGCGGCCCGGTCCCGTTCGGGGGACCGGGCCGCGCCGTCGTGAGCGCGATCGAACCAGAGTGGCCGTGCCGGGGTACAACAAGCCGGGGCACAGCAAGCCGGGGCACAGCAAGCCGGGGCACAGCAAGCCGGGGCACAGCAAGCCGGGGTACAACTGGGCGAGGCACCCGACGGGAGGCAGCGATGCGGCGACGGGCCGGACCCGACGAGGAGCTGATGACCGCGCTCTACACCGAGCACTACGCGGTGCTACTCAGCTTCGTCTCGCGTTACGTGCACGACCGGCACCGGGCCGAAGACCACGTCCAGGAAACCCTGCTGCGGGCCTGGCGGCACATCGACCACCTCGACCCCAATCCCGGGCGGACCCGGTCCTACCTGCTGACCATCGCCCGGAACGTGGTCACCAACGCCTGGCGGGCTGAGCAACGACGGCCGCACCTGGTCGCCGACGATGCGGCGGTGGCAGCGGCGCCGACCGACGACAACGTCGACCAGTTGGTCGAAGGCTGGCTCGTCGCCGAGGCGTTGGAACGGTTGTCCGCCGATCATCGGGCGGTGGTGCAGGCCATGTATTACGAAGGCCGGACCGTCGCGGACGCGGCCCGGAACCTGTCCGTCCCCGAGGGCACGGTGAAGTCGCGGGCCTACTACGCCGTACGGGCGCTGCGGCAGGCGTTCGAGGAGATGGGGGTGCTGCGATGAGCACCGGCCACGACGAACTACGCCGGCTGCTCGGTGGTTACCTGCTCGGCGGCCTCGACGACACCGACACCGATCAGCTGGACGCGCACCTGGTGGACTGTGCGGACTGCCGTGCCGAGTTGGAGCGGCTGGGGTCCGTACCCGAGCTGTTGCGATCTTTGCCCGAGGCCCCGCAGCCGGTGGTGGCCCCCGGAGCGCGGCCCAGCTCGGAGCGGGTCGAAGGTTTGCTGGGCCGGATGCGTGCGGAGCGATCGCGGCAGCGGCGCCGCAGTGGCACGCGCTGGCTTGTCGCCGCAGCCGTGGTGTTGCTGGGCGGTGCTGCGGCGGGACTCGTGGTCCAGCGGACGCCCCCGCCGGCTCCGCAGGCCGCACCCAGCCCGTCCGCGGCGAGGCAGGTCACCGCGGTCTTCCAGCCCGAGGCCGGCAGCGGTCTTGCCGGTCAGGCGGTGCTCACCGGCAAGACCTGGGGAGTGTCCATCGATCTGCAGGTGTCACAGTTGGCCGGCCGCGGCCCGTTCGTGTGCCAGGTGCGCAAGGCCAGCGGCGCGGTGGAGCAGGCGGCCACCTGGGGGCCGACGCCGAGCGGGAACGCCAAGGTGACCGGCGCCAGCTCGATTCAGCTCGGCGAGGTGAGCACGGTCGCCGTCGCCGACGAACGAGGGCACGTGCTCGGCACCGCGCGCCTTCATCCGTAAAGCCGGTCCCGGGTGGCTTGCGGCAGGGAGCACGCCGCGGTGCCGCCGGGCATCAGGTGCCGATGGTCCGCGACCCAGCGGTAGGCGGGCCAGGCCAGCAGCCCCACCGGCTTGGTCTGCAGCGCCCGGCCCGGCACCGCCCAGAACCGGCCGGCGTCCCGCAGCAGCAGCGCGATGGCGTCCGGCCCGGCGGCGATCGTGCCGTCCTCGCCCACCCACTGCACGGCCTGTTCCGTCTGTGCGGTGGTCAGCCCGAGGGCGGCGAGGTCGGCGAACTGCCAACCAACGATGGTCGCGCGGGTCGGGATCCGCCGCTCGATGAACTGGGCACAGGCGGAGCAGAACGCGCAGTCGCCGTCGTACACAAAGGTGGGCTTGCTCATGCAGGCATCCTGTCAGGTGATCCGGCGCAGCCTGGCGAGGTAGGTCTGGACCACGACCACCACGGCGAGGAAGCTGCCGCTGATCACCTGCTGGTAGCTGCTCGGGACCGAGCCGACCTGATTGATCAGGTTTTGGATGACACCCAGCAGGAGCACCCCGGCGATCGTTCCGGCGATCGTGCCCGCGCCGCCGGTCAGCAACGTCCCGCCGATGACCACGGCCGCGATCGCGTCCAACTCCAGGCCGATGCCGAGCACGGTGACCCCGGAGCCGAGCTTGGCGGCATTTATCGCTCCGGCCAGGCCGGCGAGCAGACCGGACAGGACATAAACCCACACTTTCGTACGCCCGACCGCCACGCCCATGAGCCGCGCGGTGTCCTCGCTGCCGCCGACCGCATAGACCGCGTGGCCGAACCGAGTGCGGGCCAACAGCACCATGCCCCCGCCGAAGACCGCCGCCACCAGCCACACCGGGTAGCCGATGCCGAGGAATGCCCCCGTCCCGAACTGGCGGAACGCGTCGCTGCTGACCAGATAGGTGGTCGAGCCCTCATTGCTGACCGCCCGCATCAGCCCCCGCGCGCCGAGCAGTGCGGCCAGCGTGACGATGAACGGCGCCATCTGGGTGCGGGCGATCAGCAATCCATTGAGCAGGCCGATCAACCCGCACACGGCCAGCGGGGCGAGAAAGGCTGGCGCGAAACCCCACTGCGAGGCGTACGCCGACGTCACTCCACCCAGGACATACAGCGAACCTACGGAAAGGTCGATGCCGCCTGTGATGATCACAAACGTCATGCCCAGCGCGATCAGTGCGGGCGGCGCCGCGGCGACCAGGATCGTGCCCGCGTTGTCGTAGCTGCGGAAGTGCGGAAACGCGGCCGCCCCGACGACCAGCACCATGGTGAGTACGGCCACAGCGCCGTGCCGCTGCACCAGGGCAACGAGGTGGTCGACGCGCTGCGCCCGGCGCTCGTCGGCTGCCAGCGTGGTCATCTCGTCTCCTCCGCGGGGGCAGCGACGTGCCGGCGTGGGCGGGCGGTGGCTCTTCGCTCCCGGGCGCTGGTCCTTCGGTCCCCGGTCTTTCGTTCGCGGGCGGCGTAGACGGCGAGCAGGATGATGACCGCCTGGATCATTTCCGTGGTGGAGGCGGGCAGGTTGTGTTTGATCATCGTGGCGATGACGAGCTGCATGAGCAGGGCGCCGGCGACGGTGCCGAGGATGCGGACCGTGCCACCGGTCAGCGGCGTGCCGCCGACCACCACCGCGGTGATCGCGGAAAGCTCGATGAGCAGGCCGACCGAGGAGGCATCGCTGGACTGGATCCGGGCCACGGCCAGGAGGCCGGCCAGCGCAGCGAGGACCGCGCAGAGCACGTAGACGGTGATCAGCACCCGGGTGACGGGCACTCCGGCCAGGGTGGTGGCAGCGCGATTGCCGCCGATGGCCAGCAGGCGGCGACCCAGCACGGTCCGGCGGACCACGAAGGCGATGACGCCGACCAGCAGCGCGGCGATCCAGACCAGGACCGGGATGCCGAGCAGGTCGCCCGAGCCGAGAAAGATCAGGCTCTCGTTGCGGATGTCTTTCAACTGGCCGTCCGAGATCACCAGGGCCAAGCCCCGGCCGCCGACGAACAAGGCCAGCGTCGCCACGATGGGCTGTAAGCCGACCCGGGCCACCAGGACGCCGTTGACCAGGCCCACCGCGATGCCGGCCAGCAGAGCTACGGCGAACGCGGCGCCGACGCCGTACCCGAGGTAGAGGGGGATCAGCGCGGCGGCCAGGGCCATGACCGAACCGACCGACAGATCGATGCCCTCGGTGCCGATGACCAGCGCCATCCCGAGCGCCACGATGACGATCGGGGCGACCTGGACGAGTTGGATGCGCAGGTTGCTCCAGGTCAGGAAGTTCGGCGTGAACAACAGGTTGTAGGCGATCAGTAGCAGGATCGCGGCGTAGACGCCGTACTTCGGGAGCCAGGCCCGGAGCACCGCGGTGGTTTCTGTCCTCATCGGCTGGTCACCTCGCCGCTGTCCGGCGCGGGCTGCGCCGCGGCCGCGATGGTTTCCAGCAGGGCTTCGGTGGTGACGGTATCGCCGTGCAGTTCGCCGACGATGGTGCCGTCGCGCAGGACGAGGACCCGGTCGGCGCCTTCGACCAGTTCTTCGGCGTCGGAGGAGACCAGGACGACGCCGAGGCCGTCGGCGGCCAGCTCGTCGATGAGGGCCTGGACCTCGGCTTTGGCGCCCACGTCGATGCCGCGGGTCGGCTCGTCGAGCAGCAGAACCCGCGGCCGGGTGGCGAGCAACCGGGCGAGCAGGACCTTCTGCTGGTTTCCTCCGGAGAGGTCGCCGACGCGCTGGTTCGGACTGGACGCCTTGATGCGCAGCCGGGTCAGGTAGTACTGCACGATCTCGTCGATCCGGCGCTCCGACACCAGGCCGCATCGCGCCAGACGCGGCAGGACGGCGAGCGCGATGTTCTCGCGGACGGACAGGCCGGGGACGATCCCTTCGGCTTTGCGATCCTCGGGCAGCATCGCGATTCCGGCCCGTACGGCTCGGACTGGGCTGAGCCGGCCCAGCTTGTGCCCGTTGACGGTGACCGCGCCCGCCTCGACCGGGTACGCACCGCCGATCGCCTTCAGTGTCTCGCTGCGTCCGGCGCCGAGCAGCCCACCCAGCCCGACCACCTCACCGGGCTGCACCTCGAAGCCGATGTCGTGCAGCTTGTGCCGGCTGCGGAGCCCGCTCACCCGCAGCACCGGGCCGCTGTCGGCCGGCGCTGGCGACGTCTCTTCGGCCGATTGGTGAAAGGTGGTGAAGCCCTGCTGGCGGACCGTGGACATGTCGCGGCCCAGCATGAGGGAGACGAGGCGCAGCCTAGGCAGGTCGGCGAGGTGCCCGGTGTGCACCACCCGACCGTCACGGAGAATCGTGACGGCGTCGCAGATCTGGTACAGCTCGTCGAGGCGGTGGCTGACGTAGACGACGCCGATCTGGCGGGCGTGCAGGGCGCGAATCACCTCGAAGAGGGTGTCGACCTCGCGGGGTTCCAGGGACGAGGTCGGCTCGTCCATCACGACGACGCGGGCGTCGATCATGACGGCTCGGGCCAGGGCGACCATCTGTTGGCCGCCGAGCGGGAGGGTGCCCAGGCGGCGGCGTGGATCGGTGCTGACGCCGTACTGGCGGAGGACGTCGTGAGCTTCGCGGAACATGCGGCGTTCGTCGAGCAACCCCAGTCTGGTGCGGGGCTCGCGACCCAGAAAGAGGTTGTGAGCCACGCTCATCAGTGGGATGAGGTTGACCTCCTGATAGATCGCGGAGACACCGGCCCGCTGCGCGCCCAGCGGGGAGTCGAAGCGAGCCGGTTCGCCGCGGTAGCGCAGCTCGCCGCTGTCCGGCTGGTATACGCCGGTCAGCACCTTGATCAGCGTGGACTTGCCCGCCCCGTTCTCGCCGACGAGGGCGTGCACCTCGCCCGGTTGCACGGTGAACGAGACGCCGTCCAAGGCGCGGACACCTGGGAAGGTCTTGGTCACGTCGACCACTTCGAGCAGCGCCATCGCTTCAGCCCAGCGGGGTGGAGTCGGCCCAGGTGACGTCCGCGGCATAGCTGACCGGGTTGTCCCAGGCGTTGCCGCCGCCGTTGGTAGCGATGTAGACCGCCTCCGCGTAGTGCCGCCAGTAGTAGCCCGGGTAGTTGATCGATTCCAGGGAAACCTGGCCGGGGACGGCGGTGAGGGGTGGTTGCGCGCAGAACGTGGCGTCCTGCTGGAAGACCGGCGAGTTGTCGTTCGCCGCCCGCTGCAGCCGATAGCCGGCATGCCGCAGGTACTCGCCTGGGAAGTTCACCGACTCGAAGGAATAGCAGCTGGTGTCGGCGAAGCCCGGCCGTACGGTGAAGGTGGCGTCCGCCCGATCGGTGGCCGGACTGGCGGGCGTGATGACGTCGGTGCGCACGTGCCCGTCGTAGTGCCGCAGGTAGCGGTCGTCGTAGCCGGCCGTGGTGACCCGGAACGACCGGTTCTGCCCGGTGGCGAGCGTGGCCCCGCTGCGCCACAACGGCGCTGAGACGGCCCAGGTGGCATCGTCGCGGAACGAGCCGCCGGTGTCGCGGTCCAGCCAGATCTCGGCGTTGCGGTGCCGCAGGTAGTAGCCGGCCAGGTTGGCCGACTCGAGCGAGGTCCCGCCGCCGGACAGGCCCGGCCGGGCGCAGAACGTGGCGTCCGCGGTGAAACTGCCGCCCGTGCTGGCCTCGCTGTAGACACGGTAGCCCCGGTGGCGCAGGTAACGGCCGGGGAAGTTGCGGGACTCGAAGGAGTAGCACGCGCTGTTCGACAGGCCGGGCCGAACGAAGTACGTGGCGTCCTGCCGGTCGGTGCTGCCGCTTGCCGGGCTGATCACGTCGGTCCGGGCCAGGCCGTCGCGATGCCGCAGATATCGGTCGGTGTAGCCGGGTGTGGTGACCCGCAGCGACGCCAGCCGGTTCGTCGGCAAAGTCGTGCCCTGGGCTGCGCCGAGCACCCGAAGGTTGACCGCACGCACGCGGGCGAAGTCCATCTTCTGCACCCGCCGGTCGTACGTGTAGAAGCCGTTGAGTTCCTCCTCCACGTCCGTCGGTTCGGTGTAGACAGACCCGGACAGTCCGTTGCCGTTGATCAGGTCGACGAGCTTGCTGGTGATCTGCACATAGCGGTCGGTCAACGCGGTCGGAGTCGGCAGCCACTCGTACGCGAACTTGCCGCTGGTCGGCCACTCATGTCCGGGGACGCGCAGGCCGAGCCCGCCGTATTCGCCGTTGACCGCGATGCGGGTGGCGGTGGGGGCGCGGGTGATGCCGGGGCCGACGTACATGTGGTCGTCGATGACGTCGCCGTTGCCCGGGTCCGGGTCGGAGTCGCAGCAGTTGGAGCCGGAGTTGTGGTTGACCAGCCGGGTGGGGTCCCAGCTCTTGACCAGGTCGGCGATGCGGCCGGCATCGTATTCGCCCCAGCCTTCGTTGAACGGCACCCACTGGACGATCGAGGTGATGCCCTTGTGCTCGTCGATCAGTTCTTTGAGCTCGCGTTCGAAGCGCTGACGGCCGAGCGTGGACGGTTCGCGGCCGCTGGCCAGGGCGGGCATGTCCTGCCACACCATCAGACCGAGGCGGTCGGCCCAGTAGAACCAGCGGTCGTTCTCGACCTTGATGTGTTTGCGGACCATATTGAAGCCGAGGGCTTTCTGCTGTTCCAGGTCGAAGCGCAGGGCGGCATCGGTGGGCGCGGTGGAGATGCCGTCCGGCCAGTAGCCCTGGTCGAGGGTGCCGAGCTGGGAGACGAACTTGCCGTTGAGGGTGGGCCGCAGGACGCCGCCGAGCATGGCTTTGCCGAGTGAGCGCATCCCGAAGTAGCCGCCCACGGTGTCACCGCCGGCGAGGGTGACTTTCAGGTCGTACAGAAAAGGCTGGTCAGGGGTCCAGAGCCGGGCGTTCGGGACCGGGACGCGGAACGACGTGCCGGCGGTGCCGGTGGCTTGGCCGACCACCGTGCCGCCGGCGAGAACCTGGGCGGTGACCGCCCGGCCGCTGCCGTTCGCGGTCTGCACGACCAGGTCGAGGCCGCCCGCCGCGAGGTTCGGGGTGGTGTCGAGGCGGGTGATCCGCGCGGCCTGCGTCGGTTCCAGCCAGACGGTCTGCCAGATGCCGGAGTACGGCGTGTACCAGATGCCGCCGCGTTGCAGGCGTTGCTTGCCGACCGGGATGTCCTGGCTGTTCGTGGGATCCCACACGCCGACGATGAGCTCGTTGGCGCCGGACCGCAGTGCCGCGGTGATGTCGTAGGAGAACTTGTCGTAGCCGCCCTCGTGGGTGCCGAGCAGCCGGCCGTTCACCCACACCTTCGACTGCCAGTCCACGGCGCCGAAATTGAGCTGCACGTTCCGGCCGGACCAGCCGGCCGGAACGGTGAAGGTACGCCGGTAGTACGAGTGGTCCTGGCGCCGCACGATCCCACTGAGCGCGCTCTCGATCGGGTACGGCACCAGGATTTCCTCCCCGAGCGGGGTGTTCACCGGCGGGTTGTTCAGGTTGCTGGCGCCCGCGAACTGCCAGGTGCCGTTGAGGCTCTGCCACTCGGTGCGGGTGAGCTGCGGGCGAGGATACTCCGGCAGCGGGTTGGTGGTGGACACCTGAGCGGTCCACGGCGTGCTGAGCGGGGGAGGCTTCGGCGCTGCCGTGGCCGGACCGGCGACGACGAGGGTGCTCGCCGCGCAGATCAGGGCAGCAATGCATGCTCTCACTGCGGTTCTCCTTGTCGGGGAAAGGAGGCTCAGTAGGCGCTGTTCAGATCGGTTTTCGCGGTACTCTCGTCGTATTCGCGGTCGCTGATGACGATGTCCTCGGCGATCGGTTCGCCGGCGAAGAACGTGGTGGCCGTGGCGAAGGCCAGCGGGCCGAATCGCGGGTTGGACTCGATGACCGCGGAGATCCAGCCGTCGGCGATGGCTTGGACGGCGCCGCGCGTACCGTCGATCGAAACGATTTTGACGTCGCCCTTGGTCTTGCCCGCGCCCTTGAGGGCGACCTGCGCGCCGAGGGCCATCTCGTCGTTCTCGGCGTAGATGCCGTTGATGTCCGAGTTGGACTGGAGTAGTTGCTCGGTGACCTTCTGGCCTTCCTCGCGGGAGAATTGGCCGGTCTGTTCAAAGACAATCTTGACGTCGGGCGCGATCTTGGCGATCTGGTCCTTGAAGCCTTGAGTACGCAGCGTCGTGACGTTGTTGCCCGGCGCGCCGAGCAGAATCGCCACCGAACCCTTGTTGCCGAGCGCCGCGGCCATCTTGTCGGCGGCACGCTTGCCCTGCTCCGCGAAGTCCGAGCCGATGAAGGTCAGGTAGTCCTTGCAAGGCGTGGCGTTGATCTTGCGGTCGATGGTGATGATCGGGACCTTCTTGGCGGCGGCCTTGGCGAAGACCGAGTCCCAGCCGTCGGAGTTCAGCGGCGCGACGATGAGCAGCTGCACGCCCGCATCGAGCATCTGCTCGACGTCGCTGATCTGCTTGTTGAACTGTGAGTTTGCGTTCGTGGTCCGCAGGTTGCCGGCCGGGATGCCGAGCCTCGCCGCCTCGTCCTTGATGGATTGAGTCTCGGCGATGCGGAACGGGTTGGCCTCCTTCTCCGACTGGGAGAAGCCGATCTGTGCGGTTTTGAGATCGACCTTTTGCCCGCCGAACTGGGTCAACGTGCAGGTCTTGGCGCCGGGCGCGGCGGACTGGACGACCTGCGCGCCCGCGGACGGATTGGCGCTGCCGGGTGCGGGCGCGCCGCTGTCCTCGGCTTTCGCGCAGGCGCTGATCAGCAACAGGGTCGCCCCGAGGGCGGTGACAGCCGGCCTCCAGCGACCGGACATGGCGCTCATGGCATGTGCTCCTGTGGGGGTTGACATCGAAGTCTTTCCATACAGAAACACATTCACGCACTATCGAACTTTTCCTGTCAAGGTTAACGTCGTAACCGACCAGAAATGAACGCGGCTGCCCTCAGCGGAGACCGCGCGGCGCGACCGCATCACGACGCACGTCGATGCCGTACGCATCCAGCCGCTCCCGCGCGCGGCGCAAATCCCACTGTGCACCGAGCACGGTGTAGAGCTCGGCCGCCTCGGCGCCGGCCCGAGCCGACTCGTGCGGGCGGCGGGCGGCGGCAAGCAGCACCGCGGCGTCCTCCAGCGCAGCCGCGAGCTCCGGGACCCGGCCCACCGCCCGGTAATGCCCGGCAGCCCGCATCGCCGGCGCGGGATCATCCGACAGCAGGGCTCGGCAGCGCGCCGACGCCGCGAACGCCCGCGCCGGCCGCACCTCCTTGGCCGCCTCGGTCGCGCAGATCGCCGCGGCTGCCTCGGCCACGTCCCGCTGACCGGTGCTCAACGCGAGCCGGACGGCGTCGGGCAGCCACTGGTGTCGCAACATCATCGGGGCGTACTCGGGGGTGAGCAGCGGGCCGATCTCCGTCAGCGCATCCGCCGGGCGCCCCTGCTGCTCCGCCATCAGTGCCCGGGCGACCAGCAGAAAGTCGCAGCTCTCCCGCTCGGCGTCGGTGACCGGCAACGCGTTCGCCGCATCAAGATGCGCTGCGGCCAACGCCTGGTCCTGCCGGTGCCCGGCGATCAGCGCCGCGACGCCGTGCAGCAGCATCCCCACCGCACCCGGCTCGCGCATGCCCAGGAAGGTGAGCCCCGGGCCGTCCTCAGCCACCGCGCTCACCTCGGCCGTCGCGTCATCCCACCGGCCCAGCCAGAAGAACTGCACCGCGGACGCGACCTGCAGGCTGGCCGGCAACCGGTGCCGGATCGCGAACAGCGCCGCCTCGCGCAACGTGCGCTCGGCCTCGTCCAGCCGGTCCAGGTTCTGCAACGTGAACATCCGGTTGTCCAGCAGGTCGAAATACATGCCGGCGAACTCGGCGTGATCGCGCATGATGTCCAGCGCGTGGTCGACGTATTCGAGGGCCCGTTCGTGGTCGCGCCGGATCGAGTTCGTCAGCCACGTCGTCTGCAACGCGAACGCCGCCTCGTACGGGTGGTCCGTGGCGATCGCTTCGGTGTACACCTGATGGGCGCGGCGGTCAGCCCGGTCCAGATCGTCCAGGGCGCCCCGGCGGAAGTTCGCCAGCAGCACCCGGTGCCGGGTCCGCCAGATCTCCGGTGAGCCGGGATCGTCCACCGCCTGGGTCAACAGGTCGATGGCCTCCGCGGTGTGCCCCTGCCGGAAGCGCATGGCCGACAACAGATGCAGCATCTCGGCCCGGTCGGCCGGATCGGTGGCGATGCCGTACGCCGCCCGCGCCTCCTCGACGGGATAGCGCTCGTACCGGAAGTCGAGCTTCACCAAGGCGATCAGCAGAGCCTCGCGCTGCGTCGGGCTGGGCAGCTCGGTGCCCAGCACCCGCCGGATCAGCGTGCACGCGATCTGCGGCACCCGCTTCACCACCTCGGCGTGATGGTCCGCGAGCCACGACACGACCCACTCGTCGACCACCGGTGTCTCCGCGGCCAGCTGCTCCGCCACCCGGGTCACCGGACTGCCACCCCGGTCCAACACCTCGGCGGTGCGGCGGTGCAACAAGGTGCGAGCCTGCCGCGGGATGCCGTCGTACAGCGCTGCCCGCAGGAACGGGTGTCGGAACGCCCAGAGGTGACCCGCGTCAACCACGACGTTCGCCGCCAGTGCCTCCTCCAGGTGCGGCAGCAGCTCGAACGGCGTACGGCCGGTGACCGCCACGACGTCCTCGACGGCGAACTCGGCGCCGAGCAACGCGGCCAGCCGTAACACTTCCTGAGTTTCCTCGCCCAGGAAGTCCAATGTGGTGCGTACGACGGACAGCAGCGAATCCGGGGCTTCCACCGGCACCGACCCGTCGATGTCCGCGCGGCCGTCGGTCACCGTCACCGCGCCGCGGCGGACCAGCGCTGCCGCCATCTCCCGGGCGCACAGCGGATTTCCGCCGGAGTGGCCGACCACTGCGCGCAGATGCGGGCCGACCGGGGCGCCGACCACCGCCGCGACCAGCTCCTCGGTGGCGTCCGGCGGCAGCGCGTCCAGCACCAGCACGTGACCGTCGCCCAGCCGGATGACGCGGCGTACCCGGGCCAGGTCTCGCCCGTTCGGCTCGGGCCGCGTCGCCGCCACCAGCAGCAGTGGCAGGTGCCGAGTGGCCGCGACCAGACGGTCCCACAGCAGCACGCTGGCCTCGTCCGCCCACTGCAGGTCGTCGACCACCAGGACCACCGGGTGGGCAGCGCAAGCGGTCCGCAGGTACGCCAGGATGCGCTCGGCGGCGATTCCCGGCCCCGCGTCATCAGTGTCGCCGCGGGACGCCGCGTGCAAGTCGCCGGCGAAACCCGTCGACGGGGCGGCCAGACCCAGCGCCCGGGTGATCACCTGCAGCGGCACGTGTTGGTCCAGTTCGTCAGCCACACCCCAGAACAGCTGACAGCCTTCCGCGTTCGCACCGGACAGCGCGCGGGTCAGCAGCTCGGTCTTGCCGATACCCGGCTCGCCCTCGATCCAGACGGCCGCGCCCTGACCGCCGGCTGCCCGGCGGGCCAGTTCCCGTAGCAGCGTCACCTCGACCGTACGCCCGAACAGCGGCTGTTCCGCCACCCCCTCACGGATGGCCCGAGCCACCTGGGTCGGCACGACCGCGGCACCCTGCGCCGGGGTGGGGTCGCCGTCCACTGTGCCGGCCAGCACCCGGCTGTGCAGTTCCCGCAGGCGGGCGCCGGGCTCCACGCCGAGCTCCGCCACGAGCGTCCGGCGGGCCGCCCGGAATGCCTCCAACGCCTCGGCGGGCCGCCCAGCCCGATACAGCGCGAGCATGAGCAGCTCGTGCAGGGGCTCGTGCAGCGGGTAGTCCCGGACCAGGCCGGCCAGGTCGCCGACCAGGCCGTCGTCGTTCAACTCCATGGCGATCCGGGCCTGCAACTCGGCGGCGGTCAGCCGGCGCTCGACCAGCCGGGTGCGTTCCACCTCGATACGGTCGCCGGTGAGCCCCGCGTACGCCTCGCCGTGCCACAACCGGCGGGCTTCGTCGAGCCGGGCCGCCGCACCCGGCACGTCACCCGCGTCGTGGCATTTCGCTGCCTCGACGCAGAGCTGTTCGTACCGTTCGCTGTCGAGCCGGCCCGCCGCGATGTGCAGCGAGTAGCCCTTCGGACCTGAGGTGAGCACCTCCGCCGCTGCGCTGCGGTCCCGGCCCGGCGTGAGCACCCGGCGCAGCCCGGAAATGTACGTGTAGACGCTGCCGGACGCCGTAGCGGGCGGCGTCGTGCCCCAGACCGCCGCGATGATTTCTTCCCGGCTCACCAGTCGGTTCGCGTCGGCCGCCAGGACCGCGAAGAGTGCCCGCTGCCGGGCCGGGCCGAGCTGCAGTTCGCGGTCGCCGGACCAGGCGCGGACCGGGCCGAGCACCGAGACCCGGAGCTGCGCGGCCGGCGTGCCCGCCATCAGCGGGTGGCCGGGGCGTAGTCCCCGAACAGCTCCGACCTGCTCAGGTGCGGCACGGTGGGCGGGCCGGGCAGGTGCGGGCGAAGCCGGCCGATCAGCAGCCGGAACCGGCCGAGCCAAGGCTCCGGGTAGGCGCGGCTGCTCAGGGCAGCTCGGGCGACGTCCGCGGCGGCGGCGTGGTCGTTGTGCCGGCCGAGGCTGCACGCGATGATCCACTGCATCTCGGCCTCTAGGTCCACATCGGAGGTGCGGGCGACCACCCAGCCGGCGTCGGCGACCGCGTTGTCACCCTGGCCGTAACGCAACCGGGCCAGGCATGCGGTCAGCCGCAGGCGGGTGGGCTCGTCCAGGGAGAAGTCCGTGCGGATCCGGCGCAGCATGTCGATCGCCGCCCGGGGCGTACGGCCGGCGAGCCGTTCGACGAACCGGGTGAGCCAGCGGGTGACCGCCGCGTCGAGGGGCACCGGGCCGGCCTGCAGCTGGTCGAGCACCTTGTCCGCTGCGCCGTCCTGTTCGGCGATCTTCTCGGCGAAGGACCGGTGCAGCAGGACGCGAAGTGCCATCGGGGTGCTCTCGTGCAGGACGCGGGCCACGATGTGATGCCGGAAGGTCAGGGTTTCCTCATCGGCGGTGAGCACGCCCGCGGTGCGGACCGGTGCGACGGCGCGGGCCAGCTCGGCGGCGGCCCGTCCGGTCACCGCGGCGACCTCGGCCAGCGTGCAGTTGTCGCCGAGGAACGCGCAGGCGCGGAGGAGTTGTCGGGCGCCCTCGCCGAAGGCCGCGAGATGGGCATTGACCGCGGCGATGAGCTCGGGGGCGAGCGTCTCGCGACCGCCGGCGGCGAGTAGTCGCAGGTAATACGGATTGCCCCCCGCGTCAGTGAGGAGGCGGTGCAGTGCCTGCCGGTCGCGCGGACCCGTTGCCACCGCACGGGCCAGGGCACCTGCCGGGCCCATCGCCAGCGGTGCGAGTGTGACGATGAGGCTGGCCGGAACGCCGGCCAGTTCTGGTGCGCCCGGCCGGGTGGCCGCGACCAGCAGCAGCGGCAACTCGCGGGTCAGCTCGTGCAGCGCGCTCCACACCCGCAACGTGGTGACGTCCGCGCGCTGGAGGTCGTCGGCGACGAGGATCAGGGGCGCGGCTGTTGCGGCCTGCCGGACGAGGTCGACGGCTTGTTCCACGATGCGCGGGTGTGGACCGTCGATGGCGTCCGCGGCCACCATGAAGAGCTGACGGACCACGTCCGGCGGGGCGTCGCCGGACATCGCTGACTCCATGCATTCCAGCAGAACGCCCAGCGGCATGCGGCGGGCCAGTTCGTCGCCGGCGCCCCAGCCGGTGCGGCAACCCCGGGGCGTGCGGGTGCGCAGCGCCACGGTCAACAGCGCCGACTTGCCCAGGCCGGGGGCGCCCTCGACCCGGATGCTGCCACCGTTTCCGGCGGCGACGTCAGCCACGGCACGCCGCAACAGGTCCAGTTCGGCATCCCGGCCGACCAGCGCCACCGGATCGCTCGTACTGCTGGGCCGCGCCGCCGGTTGCTGGTCGCGCGTACTGACGGTGAGGATCTGGTCGCGGATGGCTCGCAGTGGCGCGCTGGGCTCGGTGCCGGTCTCTTCGAGGAGCATCTTGCTCAGGTCGTCGTGCACGCGCAGCGCCTCGGCCTGGCGGCCGGTCGCCTGCAACGCCGCCATCAGCATGCCGTGCAGGTTCTCCTGCAACGGGTACGCCTCGACGAGCGTGTGCAGGGTGCCGACGGCCTGGTCGTGGCGGTCCAGTTCGATCAGGACCGCGGCATGCCGCTCGGCGGTTGCCAGCCGCAGCTCGGCCAGCCGTAACCGCTGCGCTTCGGCGTACGGGCCGGGCAGGCCGGACAGGGCATCGCCGTGCCACAGCCCCAGTGCAACTTCGAGCGCCGCCAGTTCGGCGAGCCGGTCGTTCGCGGCGCGGTGCCGGCGGCTCTCCTCGCGCAGGGCTTCGAACCGGAAGACGTCGACATCTTCCTTGCGGATGTGCAAGCAATACGAGCCGCCGCCGGAGGTGAGCAGTTGGCCGGCGGACCACCGGTCACGGGCCGGCTCCAGCACGCGACGCAGCGTCGACACATAGGTATAGACGTTGCCGATGGCGCTGGCCGGCGGATCGTCGCCCCACAGCGCGGTGACGAGCTGTTGCCGAGAAACGGCGTGCCCGGCGTGCAAGGCCAGCACGGCGAGAACTGCCATCCGCCGCGCCGAACCGAGGGGGAGTTCGGCTTCGTCCCGCCAGGCTCGTACGGGACCCAGCAGGCGAAGGTCCATGCCTTCGCGCGCACCCGACATGGCCACCCAATCTCGTGGTCGTGGGATTGCCGACGTTCCCCCGCGTCAGATGGAACCGCTGCTCGCCGATCCACGGGTCACTTTCTAGCCGACGCCCGCAACCGATCACGTGCCAGCGCGGGCAAGCATATCGTCGCGACTTGTCGGGCGCGCGGCGGTCGTGAGTGATCTTCATGATTGGCAATGGGGCTAATAATTCGGCGGTCCCGGGCAGAGCTACCGGTCGAGCGGGGCACATTCGACCATCGGAGGGTTCCCGAGCGGCCACCGTATCTGGTGGACTCGCGGGCAGCCGTACGAGAGGGGAAGGCATGAGCGGCGACACCTCTCCCCTTCACTTTGCCGGGGAGTTGTTCCTCACCCTGGCTGACGAGGGGCGGCTCGTCGTGGACCCGGACCGGGCGGACGCGGTGATCGCCGACCTGGAACGCACGCTCGACCAGGTCAGATCCCGGATGCGGGTGCGGCACATCTGGCAGCAGACCCCGATGCGGCGGGTCGGGGAACTGCCGGACGAACTAGCGCACGACGTCGTCGAGGCACTCTTCATCGACCAGCTCGCACCGGGCCAGCTGGAGCTGGCGGCGATCGAGCTGCCGAAGTACATCATGGCGTTGCGCCGCGCCAGCAAGCGTGCTGACCTGGGCGTACGCGAAGAATGAAGGTCCACGCGCCGGCTGTGAAGCTTTTCTGAAGGTTGTTTCCTGCAGACTGCTCCCGCATCGACACCAGCCGAGGAGGTAGCAGTGGAGCAGGTCACCGTCGCCCTGCAAGCGATGGACGCGGTCAGTCAAGCCGGCTTGGCCAGTCTTCTTCAGTCCCGGCCCCAGATCGTGCTGCTGCCCACCGCCGAGCGCGCCGCGGCCAAGGTCCTCGTGGTGGCAGCCGACCGGCTGACCACTGAGGTGGTTGCCACGCTGCGCCGTTCCGCCGCCGAGATCGGCGTCCCGGTGGTGCTCGTCACCAACGAGATCAACGAGACCGAGCTGCTGACCGTGGTCGAGTGCCGGGTCGTCGCGGTGCTGCCGCGCGCGGCGGTCACCCCCGAACGGCTCGCCCACTCTGTGCTCGCCGCTGCCGCCGGTGGCGGTGTCATGCCGCCGAACCTCGTGGGCGAGCTGCTCAAGCACATTGAACGGTTGCAGCGCGACGTGCTCACCCCGCACGGACTCAACTCCTCCGGCCTCACGCCCCGCGAGATCGACGTGCTGCGGCTGATGGCTGACGGGCTCGACACCGCCGAGATCGCCGGGGAGCTCTGCTACTCCGAGCGCACGGTCAAGAACGTCATCTACGGCCTCACCCACCGGCTCAAGCTGCGCAACCGGTCACACGCCGTCGCGTACGCGTTGCGCACCGGCATGATCTGACCGCTCCCGACCGCTAGAGGTTCTCGCCTGACGCAGGGGTTGTAGCGTCGTGGCATGGCTTCGAGTGGGATCCGCGATCGCTTCCGGGCGCAGATGCGGCAGGAGGTCAAGGAATCGGCGCTCCGCCAGCTCGCCGAGGGCGGCCCGCAGGCGCTCTCGCTCAACGCGATCGCCAAGGAACTCGGCGTCTCCGGCCCCGCGCTGTACCGCTACTTCGCCAGCCGGGACGCGCTGCTCACCGAACTCATCCTGGACGCGTACGCGGATCTGACGGCGGTGATCACCGCCGTGCCGCGCCGGCCCGCCGAGCTGGCCGCGGCATACCGGTCCTGGGCCGTCGCCGAGCCGCACCGCTACCGGCTGCTCTTCGCCGCGCCGCTGCCCGGCTACGACGCGCAAGACCCGCGCCTGGTCACCGCGGCTCAGCAGGCGATGAACGTGCTGCTCGAAGCAGTCGGCCCCGGGCCTGCTCCGGATCCCGCGCTCGCCCGGCAGCTCGCCGCCCACAACGCGGCCACGGACCCCGCCGCGCTGCTGCGCGCGATCACCGCGTGGAGCCGCCTGCACGGCCTGGTGAGCCTGGAGATCGAAGGCAACTTTCGGTCCATGGGCCTCGACCCCGACCTGCTCTTCGCCGCCGAGGTCCGCTCGATTGATCAATAACTGACCTTCCGGGTGAGCAGCCGGATGGCGCACGATCCACGCTGACGACGAGCCCGGCCCGCGGGCGTCGACCTCGAGCCTGGAGTGATGCGACGTGCCCCCAAAGACCCGGGTAGCGGTTCTCTTCGGCGGGCGCAGCACCGAGCACGACGTCTCCTGCAAGTCGGCGGCCAGCGTGGTGCAGAGCCTCGACCGTGACCGTTACGAGGTCGTCCCGATCCGCATCACCGTCGACGGCGAGTGGATCGTCGGCACCGACCAGGCCGCCGGCACCGTCGACGACGCCGCACTGCGCGCGATGACCCCGGAACCGCCCGGCCCGCGCCCCGCCGTCGTCGAAAGCCTGTTCCGCGCCCTGGAAGCCCTGCGCGACGTCGACGTCGTCATGCCGATCCTGCACGGCCCGTACGGCGAAGACGGCACGGTGCAGAGCGTGCTCGAACTGGCCGGCATCCCGTACGTCGGCAGCGGCGTCCTGGCCAGCGCCGCCTCGATGGACAAAGAGTTCACCAAGAAGATCCTGGCCGCGGAGGGCATCCAGGTCGCCGCCGGCGTCGTGCTGCGCAGCGAGCAGGACGTGGTGACCCGCGCCGAGCAGAGCCGGCTCGGACTGCCCGCCTTCGTCAAACCGTCCCGCGGCGGGTCGAGCATCGGCGTCTCCCGCGTCGACGACTGGGCCGAGTTGCCCGCCGCGCTCGAAGCCGCGCAGCTCTGCGACACCAAAGTGCTGGTCGAGGCCGGCGTACCCGGCCGCGAAATCGACGTGGGCGTGCTGGAACTCCCGGACGGCCGGCTGGTGGCGAGCCCCCCGCTGGAGATCCGGATGGTCGGCGAGGGCTTCTTCGACTTCGACGCCAAATACCGCGAAGGCCGCACCGAATTCGTCGTCCCGGCCGACCTCGACCCGGACACCACCGAGTGGCTCGGCGCCGAAGCAATCCGCGTTTTCCGTACGCTCGGCTGCGCCGGACTGCTCCGCGTCGACTTCTTCGTCGACCCGGTGCACGGGCTGACCGTCAACGAAGTCAACACGATGCCCGGCTTCACCGCGGCGTCGCAGTTCCCGCGGATGTGGCAGGCCGCCGGAACGACGTACCCGGAGCTGTTGGACCTGATGATCGCCACCGCGCTTGCCGGAGCCGCTAAATCAGGTCCAGACCGGTCGACTCGCGTCGCCACAGCAGGCTACACAGCACTTCAAGGCCGCGGTTCAAGTGTCGGCGGTAAGTGCTGAACGGCAGCCCCAGCCGCTCCGCCGCGGCCTCCTGGGTGGGTGCACCCCCGAGATAGGTGGCGATCAGCGCCCGATGCGGTTTGCCCTGCCGCGGATCCTCACCGAGTGCGTCCAGAGTGGACTGCAACACCCCGCGCAGCGCCTCCACCGGCTCCGCCGCGGTCTCCGCCGCGGCCACCATCCGGCTGTGGGCGAGCGGATTGTCGGCGAGCAGGTCAGGCCGGCGCCAGGACCGCAACGCGTCCCGGACAGCCACGTCAAACTCGGGCCGAGGCAGCGTCTCGACAACCGGCGCATCCTCCGCAAGCCGAGCCTGCGCCGCCTCGTGCCGCTGCGGGTCCCGCCACCGCAACTCGGTCCGCACCGCCGTACGCACAAAAGGCCGCACCTGAACGCCGTTCGCGCCGCACTCCACGTACGGCAGCTCGCACAGCCAGCGGAACAACTCGACCGCGTCGGCGTCGGCGACCGTGGCCCGCAAGATCGCCTCGGTGGTGGGCTCCGCGTAGGCGCAGACCTCCAGAGCCTGCCGGTGCGCGGCCGACGGAAGCTCCCCGATGACCTGCCGCACGACGGCCTGCGCCACGGAAAGCCGAACCTCGTCGTCCTCCCCGGCCGCCTCCATCGCCAGCCGCAGCGCCAGCGGGTTGCCGCCGGCCAGCTCGAGAAGGAACGGCTGCCGGCGGCGAGGGACCGCGTACCGGTCGAGCAGCATCTCGGCCTCGGCCGGCGACAGGTCACCGACCTCGTGGACGCGCAGGACCTCGTTCCAGCCGGGATCTGTGGTCCATTCGAGGCCCGGCGGGGTGCGGCTGGCGAGCACGACAACAGTGCCCACCGGCAGGCCGGGCAGGAACTCCTCACGCAGCCACGACTCGGCCGGCTGCCACTGGTCGAACTCGTCGATGAGCACGACCGGGCCGGCCGGTCCGGGGGCAACCGGCGGGACCGCCGCCAGCAGCGCCGGGATGAGGCCGCCGGGCTCGAAGCGGTCAGCCCGAGCCACGAGTCGCCCAGCCCGCTCGGCTTCCACCGCGAAGCGCCGCAGCAGGGTGGTCTTACCCGTACCGCCGGCGCCATGCAGGAACAAAACGGTGAAAACGGGCTCGCCGGTGAGGGCGGAGCGGAAAGCACCCAGCTCGGCCGTCCGGCCCACGAATGCCCGATCGCGTGCCGACCGGAGATATTCCTCCAGCCGCGTCACCGCGCGTTCCTGACCAGACATAGCCGCCATTCTTCCCGCCGGCCTGTATGGTTTTCGTCAATCGCGCGCATGCGAGCGACCGCGCAGGCCAGAACCTCTCATGATGCCCCGGCAGGGCAACCGCGTGGCGGTTTGGGAACTGTCCGTGACGGTGTTGCCGATTGACCAGTAAATGGTCTTCAGAATGAGCAGATCATTCGGCCACTATCCGCCGGATGTCGACGTCAACGCTGCCCGGAACCCGCCGATGACGGCGATGACCGAAGCCGTCATCGACCTGGCCGCGATCGCCCACAACGCCCGCGTCCTCGCCGCCACCGCCGGCCCCGCCGGGATGATGGCGGTAGTCAAGGCCAACGGCTTCGGACACGGCGCCCCGCAGATCGCCCGCACGGCCCTCGACCACGGCGCCACCTGGCTCGGCGTGGCTTCCGTCGCCGAAGCCCTCGCCCTGCGCGCTCAGGGATTGACCGCTCCCACGCTGTGCTGGCTGTACTCACCCGCCGAGACCTTCGACGAGGTCCTCCAGGCCGACATCGACGTATCCGCCGGATCTGTCACCGCCCTCGAAGCGCTCGCCGCCGCGGCCGAACGCACCGGGCTCGTCGCCAACGTGCACCTCAAGCTCGACACCGGCATGTCCCGCGGCGGCGCCCCCGTCGAAGAATGGTCCGAACTTTTCACCTGGGCCCGTAAGCTGTCCGACGCCGGGCTGCTGCACATCCGCGGCCTCTGGTCCCACCTGGCCAACGCCGAAGACCGCAGCGACCCCGGCCTGCACACCCAACTCCGCGAATTCGACCTCGGCCGGGAAGCCGCCGCCGTCGCCGGACTCGACCCGCCGATCCTGCACCTCGCCAACTCGGCCGCCGCACTGCACCTGCCGCCGGCCCGCCACGACCTCATGCGAGCCGGGATCGCCCTCTACGGCATCGAGCCGGTGCCAGGTCAAACCTTCGGCCTGCGGCCCGCGATGACCGTACGCGCGCAGATCCTGCTCACCAAGCGTGTGCCCGCAGGCACCGGCGTTTCGTACGGGCCGGACTTTTACACCGACCGGGAGACGACGCTCGCGCTGGTGCCGCTGGGTTTTGCCGACGGTGTGCCGCGGGTGGCGGCAGGGCAGGCGGCGCTGTCGGTGGGCGGGGTGCGGTGCCCGATCGCCGGGCGGGTCAGCATGGACCAGATCGTGCTGGACGTGGGCGACCTGCCGGTCCGTGCGGGCGACTGGGCCGTCATGTTTGGTCCTGGCGATCAGGGCGAGCCGACTGCGGGGGAGTGGGCGGGCTGGGCCGGCACCAACCCGCACGAGATCCTGACGGGTATCGGCGCCCGCGTCCCGCGCCGCTACCTGTCTTAGTCGGTCGCGGTTGCCGTCTCAGACCGAAAGTGCCCCGCTGGCAGCGCTGCCAGCGGGGCACTTTCGGTCTGAAGATCCTAGAGGTCGAATTCGCTGTTCTTGGTTCCGATGAGGAACGTAGCCCACTCTTCGCGGGTAAAGATCAAGCTTCCGCCTTGCGGTCCTTCGTATCGCGGACAGCGACGATGCTGGGTAGATTCCTGGCTACCTCGACGCATGCCCCGCCGTTATCGGTACTGCGGCTGGACGTACGCCACACCGCCTGGGAGAGATCCATGGTATTCATCGCTTCATCTCCTCGGCCGCCCTCTCGATCATTTGTTGGGACTGGAGCGCGTCGGCGGCTTAGTCGAGAAGACCCTCGAACTTCACTCCGTGTACGAACGCCGCCTTCTCTGAAGGCGTGAAGAAGTGCGCCGGGCTCGACGGGTTCTTCGAGTCTCGTAGCGCAAAGCCGCCATTTGGGAGGTCGGCCACCTCGACGCAGTCCCCGCCGTTCCCGTTCGAGCGTTCACCTTTTCGCCAGGCCAGGCTGCTCGGGTCGATGTGCCCGTATCCCTTAGTCGGGTCAACTGGACCTTGATTGATCTCGTCGTTCATTGCTTCAACTCCTTGCCTGCCGCGAACCTCATGGCGGAGGGTTTGTGCCCTACCCGGAACGCCTTCCCAAAGTATCGATATTGCTCGACTTCCTTGGGATCGTCCACATACTCGGGCCGCTTAAGGAAATCAGGACACGATGCTTTCCGCGGCCGGGCTCTCGGCGAGGCGCAGGACCTGGGATACGTCTGCGTCCGGCGCCTGATCTAGATCACGCAAAGCGCCCCGCTGGCATCGCTGGTAGCCGGGGCGCTTTCGTAGACTTGTGACAAGTATGTCAACCAAGCAAGCCCTCGTCCTTGACGCCCAGGACAAACGCCTCGCGTTCGCCGGGTGTGAAGAACAGGATCGGCCCGTTGGGGTCCTTGCTGTCGCGGACGGCAAAACCGCCGTCGGGCAGGTCGGTAACCTCGACGCAGTTGCCGCCGCCATTGGTACGGCTTCCCGTGCGCCAGGTGACCGCATCGCGGTCGAACGTCTCGGCGTACGTCTTCTCGTTCATGGGTCCAACTCCTCGGCTGCCGCCCTGATCATCCGGAGCGAATCTTGCGGTGGCGCGGCCTTCGACAATAGATCCTCCCAGGCATCCCGGTAGGCGCTTACCTCGGCCGGCTTGTCGATGTAGCTCACCTGTGTTCGCAGGTCAACGCATACGACCTCGCCGGCAGCGTCGTCGGCGAACCTAAGGATCTGGAACCCGCCCTCGGTGGGCATGGCGGCCCCAGCCGCCCAGGGTAGGACCTGCACGTCGACGTTCGGGCGATTCGCGATCGTGATCAGACTGTCGAGCTGATTTCGGGTGATCTCCCGGTCGCCGACAACCTGGTGCAGAACGCTCTCGCCGACGATGGCGTGTAGCAGCGGTGCGCTCATTCCCCTGATCAGTGCCTGCCGTTCCATGCGTGCCTCGACACGTCGAGCTACCTCTGCCTCAGTCTGTCCCTTGCGGTAGACCGCGACCAGGGCGCGAGCATATGACTCCGTTTGCAAGAGCCCGGGAACGAAGTTCGGCTCCCACGAGTGCAAGCTTTTGGCTTCCGGTTCCAGGCCGAGGTAGGTCGCAAACTGCCTGGGCAAGACGTCTGTGTACTGGTGCCAGTCGTTGCGACGACGTCCGGCGGTCGCCAGTTTGACCATGGTGTCGACCATGTCCTGGTCGTCGGTGCCATAGAAAGCTGTCAGTGATCGCACGTCACGGGCAGCCACCCCGATGAGGCCGCGCTCGATGCGGGACACCTTCGACTGCGACCACTCCATGTGCTTCGCCACGTCGTCCAGCGTGAGCGGCGGATTGTGCTCGGTGCGCAGCTTGCGCAGGGCGGCGCCAAGGCTGCGGCTGCTTGCTGAACCCACTGTCACCTCCTGTGCATGCTGCGCCAGTTGCACAACTTGGTGTCCAGTCTTGCAAATTCCGTCGATGGCCTTAAGCCGCGGTCGACCTCTCTCGAGTTTGCACTCTGTGCGAGCTTGCAGATAGACCTTGCTATGCGTACGGTCTTGCTATCGCCGAGCGATGGACAGGATTCGATCTTTGTGCGGCCTGTTCTGGCGCGGAACATTCACCTGCTCGAGTCGCGATCGAGGTGATCTATATGCATTGCCCCCGAACGTATGCATGGTGGGAACGGCTGGCTTGGTGGCGTCAGCGGCGCTGCGCGGCGTGCGGCGTGCACTGGCCGTGCGACGAAGCGAAACTGGCGCGCATCCGATTGTCGATCGCCGCGCATGGTCGGACCGGCGCATGGCCGGACCCGACGCCGTCCGCGCAGATCGGCCAAGCGGGCTACCTGACCCGACTCGGCGATCAGCGTGCGCGCGGCGGGAAGTAACCGTCGTGCGCGAGCTGACGCACACCCCTCGCCAGCCGAGCCTCGACTGCTCGGTATGCGATCAACCCTGGCCCTGCGCCCCGGCCAAGGTCGAGCTGTCCGAGGAGTTCCACGGCAATCGAACAGGTTTGACGATTTACCTGGGCACCTACATGGACAGCGCGCTCCGTGAAGCCATCACCGACCACGAGTGGGGTCGAGTCGACAACCTGTACGAGCGCTTCCTCGGCTGGGTGCGAAGCAGCCCGGGAGGAGAATCCGATTTTGAGTAGCGCCAGACGGGAAGCACGGTGATGCGCCAAGCGCGCGAGGCGCCCACGACCCGGATTGTCCGAACATCGTGGCTGGAGGCTAGTCGTTCAGCGGCCGCGCGCGGCCGCTGGTTACCAGGTCGTGAAGAGCAGATGGTTGACCACCAGCGCGACGGCCGCTTGCAGACCCAGCCAGCCCCGCCGACTCTGCGACGGGAGCAAAGCGGCACCGGCTAGCAGCCACACGGCGAAGGGGAGCCAGATCCGTTCGACTTCAGCCTTGCTGAGGCCGGATACGTCCGCCGCCAGGATCGCCGCGAGGCCCGCGAGGGGCAGCAGCGCGACCGGTTCGATGGTGAACAGCTTCGACGGATGCCGCAGGAGCATCATCGGCTCGGTGCGGAGGATGGCTCGGCGCAGGATTACCGCCGCGACCGGTCCGGCGCAGGCGAAGACCAAAGCCAGGTTCGCCCACACCCAATATGCGTACGGCCGGTCGCTCGCAATGCCCTGGTAGTAGCGCACGACGAGGCGGTCATAGCCGTCGAGCCACCAGAAGCCGGCAAGCGTGAACGCGCCGACCACGGCGACGACTGCGACGGCTGCCGCACCGAGCGCAGGCCAGGCTGGCGGGCCGATGCGGCGGGCAAGAAGCACCACGGCAACGACCGGAATGGCGATCAGGACGAGTCCGTAGGACAGGTAGACGCTGAAGGCCAGCAGGATTCCGGCGGCCAGGCCCGCCCAGATGCGCCGGCGGGTCAAGGCAATGGCGAGCAGGGCCACACCGGTGGTGGTGACGCCGGCGAACAGGCCGTCGGCCGAGGCGCCGATCCAGACCGCGCCGGGGAACAGTACGAGGAATGGCACAGCAGCGCGGGCAGTGCCTTCGTCGCCGAGGGTGCGGATCGTGGCGGGTACGGCGACCGCGATCAGCGCACCGACTCCGACGCAGGCCAGTGCTGCCCAGGCCCCGCCGCCGAGGCCGATTCGGTCGAGGCCGATGAAGACCAGGAGGGCGCCTGGCGGGTGGCCGGCGACGTGGGTGGTCCACGAGTCGGGCTGGAAGTCGAGGATGCGGTCGGTGAATCCGCGCAGCATGGCGGGTACGTCGGTGACGCCATCGACCTCGCTGAGGTACTCGTGGGGGGTGGTGAGCCGGCCTGCCAGCCCACGTTGCCAGCCGTCCACCAGGGCGAGGGAGAGGATCCAGGCAACCGCCGTTGCGTACGCCGCGAGCATCAGCCACCGCCACCGCAACACGTTCGTGAGGCGGGGACCGTGCCACACCACTAAGGCGGCGACGGCGATGGCGAGCGGTGTGCCGGGACCAACGTGGGGTAGCCACTGGGCTGTGAACGGTGCGGATGTTGCGCGTACCGGATCTCCCAGGAGGTACAGAACGGCACCGACCACGGCGGCGAGTGCGATCAGCCCGAATGCGGAGGCGGCGGTGATGATGTCGGCGCGTGTGGACCGAGGGCTGTGGGTCATCCGCGCAGAGCTGCGTGGGCGAATTCGGTGAGCCCGGCCTTGAGGTCGACGTCAGCCCGGAATCCCAGCTCGTCAGCGGCGCGGGCCGGCGAAGCGACCACGTGGCGTACGTCGCCGGGCCGGAACTCGGCGGTCACGACGGGTTCCGGGCCGCCCATGACGTCGGCCAGCGCCGTCGCCATCTGGCCTACCGTCGTGGGCGTTCCCGAGGCCACGTTGTACGCCCGAAATTCTGCCCTGGCCGTTGCCTGGAGTGCGGCGACGTTTGCCTGGGCCACATCGCTGACGTGGATGAAGTCGCGGCGTTGGGCGCCGTCCTCGAAGACGTGTGGTGCGCGGCCGGCTTCCAACGCCGAACGGAAGATCGCGGCGACTCCGCTGTAGGGCGTGTCGCGGGGCATTCCCGGGCCGTAGACGTTGTGGTAACGCAGGGCAACCACCGCGCTGCCGGATTGTCGGGCCCAGGCTGCGCTGAGGTGCTCTTGGGCGAGTTTGGTGGCCGCGTACACGCTGCGGGGGTCGAGCGGTGCGTCCTCGGTGACCGGGGCCGAGGCGACCTCACGCCCGCAGTGGGGGCAGCTGGGCTCGAATCGTCCCGCGGCGAGGTCGGCGACGGTGCGGGCGGCCGGGCGGGTGGGGCCGTCGACGGGACACACGTAGGCGCCTTCGCCGTAGACGACCATCGAGCTGGCCAGCACAAGACGCCGGACGCCGGCGCGGGTCATCTCGGCGAGGAGCACCGCGGTGCCGAGATCGTTGCAGCCGACGTATTCCGGCAGGTCGGCCAGGTCGGTGCCCATACCCACCATGGCTGCCTGATGCACGACTGCTTCGATCCCGCGCAGGGACTCGGCGACAGCGTGCCGGTCGCGAACGTCCGCGCGGCGTACTGGCGCATCGTGAATGGTAGCTGGCAGCGGAGCCCGGTGGGCGGCCGGATGGCCGAGGTCGAGAACGGTGACCTGATGCCCGGCTTCCTGCAGAGCGAAGGTCACTTGGGTGCCGATAAATCCGGCGCCACCGGTCACAAGAACGCGAGTCATTCGAAGGACCTTAACCGCTTTACGGTACGTCGACAGCGGGCCGATAAGGCTCGTAAGTAGATGGTAAGAATTGGCTATTCGTAAGAGCTTCGTAAGATTTCTCGGGCCCTTTTGGCCGCAAGAACAGGACTACGGTTCTGTCCGTGACCGACGTTGTTCTGCCCTGCCTCAATGAGGCTCCCGCACTGGCCTGGCTGCTGAAACGCATGCCGGCTGGATATCGTCCCGTCGTTGCCGACAACGGCTCGACGGACGGATCCGTTGATGTTGCCCGCAGTTTCGGCGCCCGGGTGGTGATCGTGCCGCAGCCGGGTTATGGCGCCGCCGTACATGCGGGAATTGTTGCTGCTGACCCGGCGGACGGGGTGGTCTGCGTGATGGATGCCGACGGATCTTTCGACCCGGCGGAATTGCCGCTGGTCGCCGATCCGATCCGGGCGGGCGCCGCGCATCTGGTGGTGGGCCGGCGCCGGCCGGTCGGTCGTGGCGTGTGGCCGCCGCACGCGCGCCTCGGCAACGCCGTGCTCGCTCACCGGCTGCGCCACACCACCGGTCTTCCGGTGCACGACATCGGGCCGATGCGCGCCGCGTACCGAAACGACCTGATCGCTCTTCAGCTCCAGGATCGTCGCTTCGGCTACCCACTCGAACTGTTGATCAGAGCGGCTCGAGCGGGTTGGACGGTCACCGAGGTCGACGTGACCTACCTGCGTCGTACGGTCGGCACGAAGTCCAAAGTCACCGGCAGCGTGCGCGGCACCGCCCGGGCCATCCGCGACATGAGCGTGGTGCTTGCCCGGTGAATGCGCAACTGCTTGTCCTAGCCAAAACGCCCGTGCCTGGCAGGGTGAAAACCAGGCTTTGCCCGCCGTGCACCCCCGAGCAGGCAGCACGGATCGCCGCAGCGTCGCTCGCGGACACGCTGGATGCCGGCACCGCGGCGACGATCAAGCGGCGTTGCCTGGTCGTCGAGGGGGATCATCCGGCGCCGGAGGGATGGCATCGCGTAGCCCAGCGGGGTGTGTCGCTGGGTGAGCGCCTGGCGCACGCCTTCGCTGACACGAGAGTCAGCGGCACCGGAAGCTTGCTGATCGGTATGGACACCCCGCAGGTCGATGCGGGACTGCTCAGCGCTGCCGCTCGGCGGCTGGCTGAAGACGATGCCGACGCGGTGCTCGGTTGCGCGGAGGATGGCGGCTGGTGGGTGCTGGGACTGCGTGACCCTGCCCACGGTCGAGCGCTGCGCCACGTACCCATGTCCAGATCGGACACCGGCGCTCTGACCCGTGCCGCGCTGGCCGACCGGGGGCTTCGGATCGTCGAGCTGCCCGCCCAGCGTGACGTGGACACCTCGGCGGACGCGTCCGCCGTCGCCAAGCTTTGTTCCCCCGACAGCCGATTCGCGCGCACGGTCGCCGAACTGATCTCACCGCTGGAGTTCGCGTGAAAACAGCGACCGCACCCACCGCTTTGGCGATCTTCGACGCTGTCCTAGGCAAAGCCGGGGCGGGACAGCCGGCCGTCCTGACACTCACCGACGATCATGGTCGCGATCATCGCGTGGATGCCGCCGCCTGGTGTCGCGACCAGCTGCCGGGCGACCGCGGACTCATCGCGCGGTGCGTCGGCCCCACCCTCGATGTCGGCTGCGGTCCAGGTCGGCTGACCAGCGCGTTGAATCGGCGGGGACATCCTGCGCTCGGCATCGACGTGAGCGCAGCGGCGATCGGGCTCGCCCACGCCCGCGGTGCCGTGGCCCTCCGCCGAGACGTCTTCGGCCCGCTGCCCGGCCAGGGCCGTTGGCGACACGTGTTGCTGGCCGACGGCAACGTTGGCATCGGCGGCGATCCAGTGATGCTGTTTCGCCGATGCCGGGAACTCCTGCACGCCGACGGTCGCCTCCATGTCGAACTGGCGCCACCCGGCACCCGGAGCTGGAGTGGCGAGGCCCGAATCGGCGACGGAGCCGGGCTTGCGCCTGCCCCGTTCCGCTGGGGTCAGCTGGCCGCCGGCGACCTGGCGGCTATTGCCGACGCGAGCGCTCTGCGGATCCTGACCGAATGGACGGAGGCGAACCGATGGTTCGCGACGCTGGCTCGCCACTGACCGGAAAGTCCCTGCCGGCCCGGCTCGCCGAGTGGGCGAGAAGAGCCAACCACTGGATGCAGGCGCCGCTACCTCCGCCGCCGGCGGCGCTGCGCCGAGGTCCGCTGCAGCGGGGAGCTTTCGACTCCCGGCTGCGCTCACCCCGCTTGACCAGCCTGCTCGGGCTGGCCCTGGCCGTGGCCTTCGCCGTCTGTTTCCTAACCGGGGTTCTCAGTCACTTCATTCAGCACCCACCAGGCTGGTTCGGGTGGCCGTCGCGACCCGTTGGCCTCTACCGCGTCACCCAGGGCCTGCACGTCGCGACCGGCCTGGCCTCGGTGCCGCTGCTCGGCGCGAAACTCTGGTCGGTCTACCCCCGCCTCTTCGGCTGGCCGCCCGCCCGCAACCTCGCCCACGCCATCGAACGGGCCAGCATCGCGGCGCTGGTCGCCTCCGCCCTGTTCCAGCTGATCAGCGGTGTCCTCAACATCGCGCGCTGGTACACCCCGATGCCGTTCTTCTTCACGGCCGGGCACTACTGGTCGGCGTGGCTCGCCGTCGGCGCCCTGATCACGCACATCGGCGTCAAACTGCCGATCGTCCGCGCCGCACTCGCCCGCAACACCCCGGACCGAACCCGCCCCGGTGCCCTCAGCCGACGTGGTCTGCTCGGCACCGTCGCCGCGGCGGCCGGAGTCATCACTGTCACCACCGTCGGGCAGACCGTCGCCCCGCTCGCACCCGTCTCCGTACTCGCCCCACGTCGCCCGCGGACCGGACCCCAACACCTTCCGGTCAACAAGACAGCAGCAGCGGCCGGCGTCCGCGACGCCATCTTCACCACCGCGTACCGCCTGACCGTGATCGGGCCGGCCCAAAGCCGGACGCTGCAGCTGGCCGAACTCGCCGCGCTACCCCAACACACGGTGGTCCTGCCGATTAGCTGCGTCGAAGGCTGGAGCTCTACCGGCACCTGGACCGGGGTACGGCTCCGAGACCTGGTCGCCCTCGTCGACGTCGATCCGGACGACGCGGAGGCCTACGTCGAGTCTCTCGAGACCCGCGGCCGATACCGGTCCACGACCGTGCCGCCGCCGCACACCCGCGACCCGTACACCCTCATCGCACTGCGCCTCGGCGGGGAAATCCTGCACCCCGACCACGGCTACCCGGCCCGGCTCATCGCGCCGAACCGTCCCGGAGTGCTGCAAACCAAGTGGGTCAACCGGATCACGGTCCGGAGCGCCCCATGAAAACCGTCCAACGCATGCTGATCGGGTCGGGCACGCTCGTTATTGCGTACGCCCTCAGCGGCGCAATAGCCGACACCGACCTCGACGCCGGCGCCTTGGTCTTCCTCGTCGCCGTCCTCGTCGCCCACGACGCTCTCCTCCTGCCGCTCGCCATCGGCGCCGGCGTCCTCATCAACCGACTCCACCCACCCCAGCTCCGTACGCCGGTCCGCGTCGCCGCAGTGCTCAGCCTCGCCGTCACAATCGTGGCGCTGCCCCTGGCCCTGGGTCGAGGACGGGTGCCGGACAACCCGTCGATCCTGCCGCTGAACTACCTACACGGCCTGCTCATCGTCCACGCGGTGATCTGGAGCGCAGCCGCCATCACCGTTGCTGTCCGATGGCGGCGCCGACAGCGAGATGTCTCGTTCAGTAGGCAGCGGTGATTCGCCGGGCCGGGCCGTCGATGGTTACCCGACCGCCGTACGGGAGCACCCACTGCGGATCCGTGTGGCCGAAGTCCACCCCGAAAACCACCATCGCCTCCGGGTTGTACGTCGCGAACGCTCGCAGCACGGCTTCCCGCTGCTCCTCCCGGAAGGCGGTCCGCTGCTCGATCGTGCGCGGATTGAACAACGCCGTCGCCTTGGCGGTTGCCACGAGGGCGGCCGGGAACTGTTCCAGCAGGCCGCGTTCGCCGAAGTTGCGCAGCATGTCGAAGACCTCAGCGCCGGACGGCATCTCCTCCGAGGTTTCCAGCAGGAGGACGCAGCCGGCGTAGTCCTCGACTGGCCGCATCCACCGGTTGGCTGCGAGTGTCCAGTGCAGAATTTCGAGGCAGCCACCCCAGGTCGGCCCGCTCACCACCCGGTCCGGGCGGTGCCAGTGTCGGCCGGGGCTCGGGTACGACGGCACCGAACCGGTCAGCGCGATCGGGTCGGCCCAGTCCAACTCTTCTTCGCGGAACGTCTCGGCGGGAGCGATTTCCAGCTCGCCGCCGGTGAACAGTGCGGCCCGTAGTGACGCCGACATCTGCGGTCCGGGGCCGGCGGCGCGGCCGAAGAAGACCATCGTGGATCCGCCGTGATAGGCGGCGATGCCGTGGTGCCACAGCCAGTTGAGCAGGTTGGTGTTGTCCGAGAAACCGAAGAACGGCTTGGGGTCGGCTAGGAACGGCGCCGGGTCGAGGTGCCGCAGCACGGTGATCTGATCGTCGCCGCCGATGGTCGCGAAGACTGCCCGGATCGTCGGGTCGGCGTACGCGGCCGTCAGGTCGGCGGCCCGTTCCTGCGGCGTGGACTGCCGCCGGGTGCTCGGGAACTCGACGAGTTCGAGGCCCAGTTCCGCCCGCAGACGTCGCAGGCTCTGCTCGTGCACCGCGGGGAACAGGGCGGGCGCGGCGGATGACGGCGAGAGGACCGCGACGCGGTCGCCGGGCGAGAGCTTCGGCGGGGTGGTCATGGCGGGGCGCATCCGGTTATTGAATCACCGGCCGACTACTGGGAGGCGTCCTTGGTGGGCATCCGGCGGGGGACCATGGTCACGGCGAGGATACTGCCGCCGACCATCAGTCCGGCGCCGATCAGCATGGCCGTGCGGTAGGTGGGGGCGAGGGCGGTCGGGTCGGTCAGGTCGCCCGTACCGATGCCGGCGGCCAGCGGCAGCACCGCGACCGCGAGGAGACCGGCGGCCCGGGCCACCGCGTTGTTGACGCCGCTGGCGATGCCGGCGTGCGCGTCGTCCAGCGCGCCCAGGGCTGTCGCGGTCAGGGGTGCCACCAGCAGGGACAGGCCGAGGCCGAAGACGATCACCGGTGGGAGGACGTCCGTCAGGTACGACGCGCTTGCGTCGATGCGGGACATCCAGATGAGGGCTCCTGCGCAGATCAGGGGGCCGACGGTCATCGGGATGCGGGGGCCGATTTTGCCGCCGAGCCAGCCGGCGCGGGCGGACAGCAAGAGCATCAGGACGGTGATCGGGAGCAGGGCGAGGCCGCCGGCGAGGGGGCTGAAGCCGGACACCACCTGGAGGTTGAGGACCACCAGGAAGAACACGCCGCCCAGGGCGCCGTAGACGAGGAAGGTCACGAGGTTGGCGCCGGTGAAGGCTTTGGACGTGAAGATGTCCAGGGGCAGCATCGGGTGCTGGGATCGCCGTTCGGCGACGACGAACCAGGCCATGCCGAGGACGCCGACGGCCAGGGACACCAGGACGACCGGGCTGCCCGGACCGGCGGCGGGCCAGGCGGTGAAGCCGTAGGTGAGGCCGCCCAACCCCACCGCGCCGGTGAGCACGCCGGTGACGTCGAGGGAGCGGGCGGCCGAGGCGTTGCGGGACTCGGGGACGTGTCGGGCGGTGACCAGCAGCACCAGCGCCGCGATCGGGACGTTGATGAGGAAGATGAGTCGCCAGTCGGCGACCTCGACGATCCAGCCGCCGAGGAACGGGCCGAGCGCGCCGCCGATGCCACCGAGGCCGGACCAGGCGCCGATGGCCCGGGCGCGGTCCTCGGGCACGAACGAGGCTTCGAGGATGGCCAGCGCGCCCGGGGTGAGCAGGGCGCCGCCGATGCCTTGCAGGACCCGGGCGGCGATCAGCAGCTCGATCGAGGGGGCCACGCCGCAGAGCAGGGAGGCCGCGGCGAACCAGGTCACGCCGATCATGAAGATGCGCTTGCGGCCGTATCGGTCACCGAGGGAGCCGCCGAGCAGGATCAGGGCGGCGAGACTGAGGGCGTACCCGTTGACGGTCCATTGCAGACCGGCGGCGGTCGCGTCGAATTCGGTGCCGATTGCCGGGAGCGCGATGTTGACGACGGTGCCGTCGATGAAGGCGAGGCTGGAACCGAGGACGGTTGCCAAGAGCACCCAGCGGCCGGTCGCGCTGCGATATTTCACCAGCTCCAGAGCCATGCCAGCGACCTTACGCGGTGCGGCGCAACGGCTCCTCGGAACGTACGGCGACAGGCGCGGGGCACCGGACAGCGGCGCGGGCGGCGACCAGAGCAGCCATCGCCGCGGCGGCCGTGACCGGCTTCGGCCGGGTGGCGCGCAGCAGCAGGGTGTCGAGGCGGGCGGCCAGCTCGGCCCGGTGGTAGGGCTTGGTCAGGTAGTCGTCGGCGCCCGCTTCCAGCCCGGCGGTGATCCGCTCGCTGAAAACGTCGGCGCTGACCAGCATGATCGGCATTCGGGCGGTGTCCGGGTCCTGCCGCAACTCACGGCACAGGTCGATACCGGAGGCGCCGGGCATGCGGACGTCGAGCAGGGCAGCGTCGATCCCGCCGGCCGTCACCGCCGCCTGAGCCTGTTCGGCGTCGGCGGCTGCGACCACCTCGTGCCCCAGCCGGTGCAGGGCGAGCGTCAGCAGCTCGCGGTGGTCCACGTCATCGTCGGCAATGAGTACGGTCGCCATGGCTGCACCTCCATCCGGGATCCGGTTCGCAGGACTGTTCGGCCTGCCCGCCATACCGCTTAGCGGTTCCGCCCGACCCACCTCGGTGAACCGGGCATAAACTACGAGACGGCGTTTATGAGGGCATCGGCCACTCGGGCGCAGCCTCGCCCGTCGACGGCGGCCCACGCGCGGGCGGCCAGCGCGGCCCGGTCGGCTGGCTTGGTGAGCAGGTCCCGCAGCACGGTCACGGCTGCCGAGGCGCCGGCGGCTGAGTCGCGCAGTGCGGGCAGGTGGCCGAGGCCGGCCGCGAGGCCGCGAGCGGTGGTGCGCTCGTACCCGAGGATTTGGTTGTCGACCACCCACACCAGCGCGGCGGGTAGTCCCAGGCACAGCAATTCCCAGGTCGATGTGCCGCTGGCGCTGAGCACCAGGTCGGCGTCGGCGAGCACCTTCGGCAGCTCGTCCGTCGGGTCGATGATCTCCAGACGCTGGCCGGGAGCGGGCGTCACGGCCTGAAGCTCGGCGCGCAGCCCGGCGTCCGCGGCCACGATCGTGGCCGCAAAGGCAGCGCCGGTGTCCCGCAGCAGTCGGGCCACCACCGGCGCCGCCCGGTAGGCGTCAGTGCCGCCGAAGAACGCCACCACCCGCGGCACGTCGCCGCCCATCCGCCGCGCGGTACCACTCACCCGCGGCGCGGCGCAGGCCGACGCGGACGGCGGTGCCGCCGGGCGCAGGTCGCGGATCGCGCGCCGGAGCAGCGCATACTCCAGCCCGGCCAGCCGAATCGCACCGGGCGGCAGGTCGGGGGGCGGGCTCAGCTCGGCGTCGAGGTTCTGGTCGACGTAGAGATCCGCTTCCTGGCCGCGTCGGTCGCCGTCGACGATGGCGAACACCGTGCGGGCGGCGGCCCGCAGCGCGGCCGAGTGCTCCGGCGGCAGCACGTAGGAATCCACCACGACGGCGTCCAGCCCGAGCCGGTCGGCGGCCGCGACCAGCCCGGTGGGGTCGCCCGGCGCCGGGTGCAGGGGCAGCCCTCGGCGGGTGAGCTGCTGCAACGCCCAGTCCAAGCCGCCGAGGTCCGCGAGGAAGTGCACGGCCACCCCGCGCGCGGTCAGCTCCTCGGCCAACGCGACGCAGCGGACGAGATGCCCCACTCCGGTGTGTGGTCCGGCGTCGCAGCGGATACCGACGCGGATGCGCGTGCTCAAGCCTGTGCCAGCTCTTTCTGCCGTACGTGCGAGTTGAGGTTCACCAGCTCCGGCCGGTCGGCGAGCCAGGTCGCGAGGGTGCGAACCGGCACCGGGCGGTCCCCGAAGTGCGCCACGACCGCCTCGATCAGCCGCCAGTCGTCCTCGGTGTCCAGGGTCAGCCGCAGGTGCGAAAGATCCGGCTGCAAAGTCAGACCCAGCACCTCGAAATCGTACGGGTGCGAGTACACGTACGACGTGACGTGTGTGCGGTGGTGCGCGGTGGCGAGCGAGTCGATCTCCCGCAGCACCTCTGCGCGCACGATCTCCACGTCCAGGCCGCGTGGCAGTGTGCGCGCGATCGAGGTGCTCAGGTAGTCCAGGCCGGGCGTGGCAGCGAACACGTCGGCGGCCAGCATGACCAGCTCGGGGTCGAGCAGCGGGCAGTCAGCGGTGAAGCGCACCACCGCGTCGACCTCGTCGTCCCGCTCGTCCAGCACGCCCAGGAACCGGGTGAGCACGTCGTCCACCGGCCCCCGGTGGACGGCCACACCGAGGGCGGCGCATTCGGCCGCCACCGCGTCGTCGCGGTCCTCGGTGGTGGTTGCCACGACCAGATCATCCAGCACTCCGCTGTCCCGGGCGGCGCGGACGACACGGTCCAGGACCGTACGCCCACCGAGGCGGCGCAGCACCTTGCCGGGCAGCCGGGTGGAGCCCATCCGGGCCTGGATGATGCCGAGGTTTCGCATGCCGGGGTCCTATCGGTGCCGGAGGGTTCGGAAAGCCTTGCGGGCGGCGCGCACCCCGAACGTGACGAGGCGGTAGCTGGCCCGGTCGCGGAACAGGTCGATCTGCAGCCGGGCCCGGCGCAGTTCGCCGTCTCGCTCGGTCAGCTCGGCCTCGACCTGTCGTAGTTGCGCGGTCGAGTCCGCGAGCTGCACTTCCAGCCGCCGCAGCCGTTCGCCTTGCTCGCGCAACGAATGCGGAACAGGCAGCGGGTCGCCTTTCTCACGCAACGAATGCGGGACAGGCAGCGGGTCGCCGTTCTCACGCAACGAATGGGGGACGGGAGCGGGTCCGCCGGATGGCGCAGGGTCGAGTCCGGCGGCCGCCAGCAGGATCGCTGCCAGGTCGTCCGTGGCGGGCCAGGGATGCTCGTAGCCGCCTTCGAGGAGCGTCGCGGCGAACCGCCGGACCGCCGCCTCCGGCGTGAGTTCGGGTCGGGTCGGGTCGAGCACGGCGAACGCGTCGCCGTCGACCAGCACGTTGTCGGCAGTGGCCGCGGGCTGCCGGGTAGTCCATTCCGACAGCAGTCGCCGGATCGTCGGCAGGTCATGCCGGAGGCAGGCGCCGATCAGCAGCTCCTCCAACATCCGGCCTGGCGGTAACGCGGCTGGCGGCCCGTCGCCGACGAGTACGGTCGGCAGGGTCACGGTCTGCGCGGGGCCGTGGAAGGCGAGCACCACCAGAGCGGGTGCCAGCTCGGGGCCGATTCCGCCGCGGACTGCCGCGGCGGCGAGGCGCCGGGGATCGCTGAGGACCGGGAGCCCGGCGAAGGCGGCGCCCGTCGCGGCGGACACGGTGGCGGCGAGGGCGCCCGTCGTGCCGGCCGGATCAGCCGCGTCGGTCCGCAGTGCCGGTTCGGCCACGAGGACCGTGGGGGTGGCGGGCAGCGGCCAGGCGGTGGACAGCCAGGAGGCAGTGAGCCCTGCCGCGGCGAGGTGCTCGCGAAGCCGGGCGGGGCTGCTCGGCTTGGTGTCGTAGTCGCCGAGGGGATGCCAGTCAGCGTCCTGGGGTGCCGAAGTGGCGGGGCGGCGATCGACAAGCCGGTGCACACCCAGCTCGTTTTCCACGGCGAGCAGCAGTACGCCACCGGGCCGGATCAGCCGGCGCAAGACCTGCAGGCTCTCGGTCCAGCGGTACTGCGGCCCTTCGACCGTGCACAGCCGGGCTACCCCGTCGAGGGCGATGATGACGTCGAACGAATCGGTCAGCTCGGCAACAGATCCACACAGGACATTGCTGCGGTCGGGTGGCAGTGCTTTGGCGTCGCGGTCGCCGCGGATCAGACACGTCACGTCCGCGGCTGCGGGCAGGGCCGCGATCAGCTCGGGCTGGTGTGGGCCGGCGACGAGCACCCGGGAGCCCGCGGTGAGCAAAGGATGCAATGCGCGGACGAGACAGCGGTATGTGGCACCGCCGGCGGGCGCTGGGTCGGACCAGCCGGCCATCTCGCCACCGATGAATCGGAGTGTCATCGCGACCAGCCCAGGGTGGCGCGGAGTTCGGCGGGGGAGGCGAGGACGTCGGCGCCCAGCTCGGCCTGGGCCGAGGCGCGGGCCGACACGGGATCGGGATGAGTGCCGTGCAGTTCCGGCCACTGGCGACGGATGCGCCCGGCCGTCGCGCGATCCTCGCCGGCTAGCTGCATCGGGTCGCCGTAGACGGCGGGCTCACAGCCGGCCGCCGCGCCGTAGAGGACCGCGCTGCTCAGTCGGTTGGCGGCAACGCGGCGATGCTGACGCAGCTCGGCGAGCTGCTGGTAGAGGAACCGGGTGTTCGTGTCGTGCCAGTGCAGGCCGCGATAGCCGTGGCAGATCACCCGCCCGGCCCGCTCGTAGCGCCGCCGGATGCGGTCGTCGCGGAACTCGTGCCAGTACAGGCAGAAGGTGATCGGGCCGTCCTCGGTCGCCCGGATCTCGTCGATCAGGCGCTGGTGATTGCCGGCGACGTGCTGACCTTCCCAGCCGTGGAACGGGTACCAGATCGTGCCCTCGCGCGGTGTCGCCTCATCCGGTTCCATCGCCAGCAGGTACTGGAACGGGGCCCCGATCGTGGTCGCGTACCGGCGGCCCAGAGACCAGGCGCGGCGCCGGGTCTGCTCCGACCAGACGAAGATCGGGCGGCCGGACACGTACGGCGTGCCCGCCCCCAGTCCGTCCACGACGTTCCAGCCGTGCTGCACGTACCCGTTGATGCGGGGCGGATCGGTGCCCAGCCCGCAGTACGCGGCCAGAATGTGCGCGTGGCCGTAGAAGTGGTTCCCGTGGTGCACGGTCTCAGCTCTCCAGTACGGTCCGCAGCGTCTCGACCACGCGTTCCTGGTCGCCATCGCTGAGATCGTGGAACAACGGCAGCGACAGTTCCTCGGCGTAGAAGGCCTCCGTGTTCGGGCACATGCCCCGCCGATAGCCGAGGTCTTCGTAGACCGGGTGCCAGTACACCGGGATGTAATTGACCTGCACCCCGATGCCGGCCGCGCGCATCCGGTCGAACACCTCACGGCGCCGACCGTCGAGGATGCGTACGGGATAGAGGTGCCGCATCGGATCGACGTGCGCCCGCGTCACCGGCAGCCGCAGCCCCGGCACTCCCGCGAGCAACTCGTCGTAGCGGGCGCTGAGCCATGCCCGCCGGGCCTTGAACGCGGCCAGCCGCCGCAACTGGGAGCTGCCCAGCGCGCACAGCACATCGGGCAGCCGATAGTTCAGCCCGAACTCGTGGACCTCCTGATGCCAGGCGCCCTCGTCCGGGTAACGCATCCGGGACCGGTCGCGGACCAGCCCGACCGTGCGGAACTCCCGGGCCCGACGCAGCAGTTCAGGATCGGTCGAGGCGACCGCGCCGCCCTCGCCGGTGGTCAGGTTCTTGGTGGGGAAGAACGAGAACGTGGTCAGGTCGGCGAGCGAGCCGACCGGTCGGCCCCGGTACGCCGACCCGATCGCGTGCGCCGCGTCCGCGATCAGCACGGCGTCGACACTGTCCGCCACTTTGCGCAGCGCGTCGTACTCGGCGGGATGTCCGGCGTAGTCCACCGCCGCGATCGCCCGGGTCCGCGAGGTCACCGCCGCCTCGACGGCGTACGGGTCGAGGTTGGCGGTGTCCTCCTCGACGTCGGCGAAGACCACTGTCGCGCCGAGCATCGAGGCCGTGCCCGCGGTGGCGTAGAACGTCATCGGGGTGGTGATCACCTCGGCGCCGGGGCCGATGCCCGCGGCGGCGTAAGCGGTGTGCAGGGCCGCGGTGCCGCTGCTGACCGCCACGCACCCCGTGCCCGCGACCGCGGCGAGGTCCCGCTCGAAATCGTCGACGCGCGGGCCGGTGGTGAGCCAGTCGCTGCGCAGCGCCGCCGAGACCGCCTCGAGGTCGGCGTCGGTGACGTTCTGCCGCCCGTACGGAAGCATCATTTGTCTCCGATGAGGTCGCGCATCTCGTCGACCTCCAGCCACAGGTCGTTGTTGTCGGACCGGTAGTTGAAGCCGTCGGCGACCGCCTCGCCGCCCGCGGGGGTCCGGTAGCCCCAGCTTGCGACGACCGGCTGGACCACGTAGCGGTCGGGGAAACGCAGCGTCCGCCGGCTGTCGTCGGCGGCGATCATTTCCTCGTGCAGCTTCTCGCCGGGCCGGATGCCGGTCTCGTGCGTGGGCGCGTCCGGCGCGACCGCCTCGACGAGGTCATGGATGCGCATGCTGGGGATGCGCGGCACGAACAGCTCACCGCCCTGCATGACGTCGAACGAGTCGACGACGAACCGGACCGCCTGGTCGAGGGTGATCCAGAAGCGGGTCATCCGCTTGTCGGTGATCGGCAGGCTCTTGCCTTCGGCGTTGAGCTTGCGGAAGAACGGCACCACCGAGCCGCGGCTGCCCATCACGTTGCCGTAGCGCACGACCGCGAACCGGGTCGGGTGGGTGGCGGCGTAGTGGTTGCCCGCGATGAACAGCTTGTCGGCGACCAGTTTCGTGGCGCCGTACAGGTTGACCGGGCTGGACGCCTTGTCGGTGGAGAGGGCGACGACCCGCTGCACCCCCGCGCTGATCGCGGCGTCGATGACGTTCTGCGAGCCGTTGATGTTCGTCGCCACGAACTCCGACGGGTTGTACTCGGCGGTGTCGACCTGCTTCAGGGCCGCCGCGTGGACCACGTGGTCCACGCCGTGCATGGCCCGGTCCAGCCGCGCCTTGTCGCGGATGTCGCCCAGGAAGAAACGCAGCCGCGGGTCGTCGCCGAACATCTGGCGGACCTCGTACTGCTTCAGCTCGTCGCGGCTGAACACGACGATGCGCTGCGGGTCGAGGTGGGTCAGTGCGTGGCCGAGAAAGGCCCGGCCGAACGAGCCGGTCGCACCGGTGACCAGGATCGACGATCCACTCAAGACGCTCATGGGTGATTGCTCCCGGGGGTGTCACGGGCGAGGGGGAATGTGCGAACGAACGCCAGCGGAGCATAACCGCGTACGCCGTTGATTCCAGTGGTCGCGACAATTGCCAGGGGCTATTCACGCGGTGTTCAGCTTCGATTTGTCGCCCGGTCGCGCCGGCTCCGGCATGGTGGGCGACGTGATTGAGCTGAACAGGTTGCGGGAGACTTTCCGCACTTCACTGGACCTGCCACCGGATGCGCCCGTCGACGACCTGCACTACCAGGACAACGACAAGTGGGATTCGCTGGCGCACATGTCGCTCATTGCGGCCATTGAAGATGAATTCTCGGTAATGATCGACACCGATGACGTCATCAACCTGTCCAGCTTCGGTGAGGCGATGCGAATTCTAGGTAAATACGGGGTGGACTTCGATGCCTAGGGTCGCGCTGGTGACCGGTGCCTCCCGGGGCATCGGCCGCGCGACCGCCCACAAACTCGCCGAGCAGGGACACGACCTCGTCGTGCACGGCCTGCGCCCCGAGGCGATCGCCGAAACTGCTGCCGAGCTCGCCGCCAAGCACGGCGGCACCGTCGTACCGGCCCACGGCGACATCGCCGAACCGGAGACCAGCCGGACGCTGGTGCGGATCGCCTTCGAACGGTTCAAGCGGCTCGACGCGCTCGTGGTCAACGCGGGGATCCACGCCGGCGGCATGCTCGGCATGACCGACCCCGCGACCGTGCAGCGGCTCTTCGCCGTCAACGCGGCGGGCGCGGCGTACACCTTGCAGGAAAGCCTGCGGCTGCTCCGTCGGGGTGACCAACCCGCGGTGGTGCTGCTCTCCTCGATCACCGGCACGGAAGGCATCGCGGGTCAGGCTGTCTATGCCGCGTCGAAGGCCGCGGTCAGCGGGCTCGCCCGCTCGGCCGCCAAGGAGCTCGGGCCGCGCGGCATCCGGGTCAACGCGGTGGCGCCCGGCTTCATCGCCACGGACATGCTGGACACGCTCGACGACGACGGCCGGGCCCGGCGGATCGCCGATACCGCCCTCGGCCGGCTCGGTGAAGCCGACGACGTTGCCGACGTCGTCGCTTTCCTGCTGTCCGAGCAGGCCCGGTTCGTGACCGGGCAGGTGCTCGGCGTCGACGGAGGACTCGTGCTGTGAACCTGCTCCATCCGGGCGCCCGCGTGGTCGACGCCGCCACCGGCGAGGTTCTGCAGACCAGCCAGGTCGACGCCGCGGCGGCTGCCTTTGCGGCGTTGCCGCCGGGCATCGTCCTCGCGCTGACTTCGACCGAGGTCGGTGCGGTTGCGCGTTACCTCGGCGCACTCGCCGCGCAGCGGCCGATCGCCCTGCTCGACCCCGGCATCGACCGGTCGGCCCTGCTCGCCTTGGTCACCCGGTTCGAGCCGATCCAGGTCACCGGGGTCAGCACCGAGCCGCCGACCGGCTACCGCGCCGAGGCGGACACGTGGATCCGCGAGACGCCAGCGGTGGTGCCGCACCCCGAGCTGGCTCTGCTGCTCACCACCAGCGGCTCGACCGGCGACCCGAAACTGGTTCGGTTGTCCCGCACGGCCGTCGAAGCCAACGCGGCGGCGATCGGCGAAAGCCTGGGCATCACCGCCGCCGACGTCGCGCCGACGACACTGCCGCTCTTCTACACGTACGGCCTGTCGGTGCTGAACAGCCACCTGCTGCGTGGTGCGACCGTGGTGCTGGAACGCGGCGGCATGCTCCAACGCGATTTCTGGTCAGCGGTGCAGACGCACGGCGTCACGTCGCTGGCGGCGGTGCCGTATCAATACGAGATGTTGCGGCGGCTGCGGTTCGACCCGGCCGTGTACCCAAGCCTGCGTACCCTCACCCAGGCCGGCGGGCGACTGCGACCCGAGCTGGTCGAGGACTTCGCGCAGCGCATGGCCGCCGTCGACGGCCGGCTCTTCATCATGTACGGCCAGACCGAAGCGACCGCCCGCATGACCGTCCTCCCCAGCGACCGGATCGCCGACAAGCTCGGCTCCGCCGGCCTGCCCATCCCCGGTGGGTCACTCTCGATCGCTGGCGGCGAGATTGTCTACAAAGGACCAAACGTCATGCTCGGGTACGCCGACAGCGCCGCCGATCTGGCCCGCGGCGACGACCTGGGTGGCGTCCTGCGCACCGGCGACCTGGGCCACCTGGACGACGAGGGCTTCCTGTTCCTCACCGGCCGGCGCAAACGGATCGGCAAAGTGTTCGGTGTCCGGGTGAACCTGGACGACGTCGAACGCACCCTCGCCGCACACGGCGCTGTTGCCGCGGTTGCCGGCGACGACAAGCTGCACGTGTTCGTCGAAGGCGCCGACGCGGCCCTGGCCCGTTCGGTCCGCGGCGAGCTCGCGGGCTTCCTCGACACCCACTTCACCGGCCTCGACGTCCGCGGCATCGACGCCCTGCCGCTCTTGCCCACCGGCAAGATCGACTACCGGTCCCTGGAGGCTTTGGTGTGAGTGTCTTTACTCTGTCGCAGGAGGAACGGGAAGCCAGGCTGCTCAAGGAGCTTGCCGAACTCACCGAACACCACCGGGCGCACTGCATCGAATACGACCGGATCCTTGCCGCTCAGGGCTTCACCTCCGCGCAGACCGTGGCGGAGTTGCCGTGGCTGCCCGTACGCCTCTTCAAGAACTTGGCACTGAAGAGCGTGCCGGACAACGAGGTCTTCAAGGTGCTGACCTCCAGCGGCACGACCGGCGACGTGAGCCGGATCTTCCTCGACAAGGCCGCGGCGGCAGCACAGACGCGGCACCTCGCTGCCACGCTGCACAGCGTGCTCGGCCCGCAGCGGCTGCCGATGATCCTCGCCGACTCTCGGGGCATCCTGAAGGACCGCCGCTCGTTCAGCGCCCGCGGCGCCGGGGTGCTCGGCATGGCGACCTTCGGCCGGGACCACGCGTGGACGCTCGACCCCGACGGCCAGCCGGATGTCGCGGCGCTGCGCGAATTTCTGGCGAAGCACGGCAACGCGCCGTTCCTGATCTTCGGTTTCACCTACCTGGTGTGGCTGCACCTGTATGAGGTCGCCCGGGAGCATGCGCTCGACCTGAGCAACGGCATCCTTGTCCACTCCGGCGGCTGGAAGAAGCTGGTCGACCAGGCCGTACCGCCCGCGGAGTTCCGGCGGCGGCTGCGCGACGACACCGGCCTGACCCGGATGCACAACTTCTACGGCATGGTCGAGCAGATCGGCACGGTCTTCCTGGAAGGCCCGTCCGGCGGCTCGCTGCACTGCCCCGACTTCGCTGACGTCGTCATCCGCAATCCGCACACCTGGGCCGAGCAGCCGGTGGGGGAGCCGGGCCTGATCGAGGTGGTGAGCACGCTGCCCACCTCGTACCCCGGGCACGTGCTGCTCACCGAGGACCTGGGCGTTCTCGACGGCATCGACGACGGCGACTGGCCCGGTAAGCGGTTCTCCGTGCTGGGTCGGCTGCCCCGCGCTGAGGCCCGCGGGTGCAGCGACACCTACCGGGAGACAGCATCATGAGGATCAGATTCGGTGCCCCGGGTGAGCTCACCGCGCCCTCGGGCGAGCGCCTGAGTGTCGGCGACCCGCGGGTCGTGGACTTCCTGAGCCGATTCGCCCGGCGGCTGCTCGCACCCGCGGTTGCCCGGCGTCATCCGGAGCTCGGTTCGCTCGGCTACTTCCTGCGTCCCGCCGAGCTGAGCCGGGTCGTCGACCGCATGCGCCGCGACGACAACACCTGGATCTTCCCACGGGGCAACGTCTTCCATGTCCCACCAGCCAATGTAGATACCATTTTCGTGTACTCGTGGGCGTTGTCCGCGCTCGCCGGTAACCACAACGTTGTGCGGATCTCGTCCCGCTCGGCCGGCGCCGCCGACGTCGTCCTCGAAGCGCTGAACGCCACGGACGCCGACCCGGTGATCGGGCGTACCCAGCGGATGGTCACCTACGGCCGGGACGACCAACTCACCGCAAACCTGAGCGCGTGGTGCGATCTGCGAGTGATCTGGGGCGGGGATGCGGCCGTGGAAGCGATCCGCCGCCACCCGCTGGGTCCCGCCGCTCGCGACCTGACGTTCCCCGACCGGACCTCCTGGGCGGCACTGTCCGTGCCCGGCTGGCACGCCGCCGACCCGGCCACCCGGACCGCCGCCGTGACCGGGTTCGCCAACGACTCGTACTGGTTCGACCAGGCCGCCTGCTCCTCCCCCCGCACGGTGTTCCTCGTCGGCGGTGCGCCGGCCGCAGCCGAACAAGCGCGGGCCGAGTTCCTGACCTTGCTGAGTGCCGTCGTCGCCCAGCGCGGCTGGACTGTCGACGCGGCGATGGCGGTGGAGAAGCGCGTCCACGCCTACAGCCTCGCGGCCACCGGAGCGTCGACCGGGCTGGCGTTCCCCAGCAACGAGATCACTGCTCTGACGCTGGATGATCCGTCGGCCGCTCCGCGCCGGTGGATCGGTGCAGGCGCGTTTCCCTTTGCGCACGTGACCAGCCTCGGCGAGCTGGTGCCCGGGCTGCAACGGCAAGACCAGACGGTCAGCCATTTCGGGTTCGCCCCCGCCGACCTGCGCGCCTTCGCCGTGGACCTGGCCGGGCGCGGCGTCGACCGGATCGTCCCGTTCGGTGCGGCCCTGACCTTCAGCGCGATCTGGGATGGCTACGACCTGCCGGCCGAGTTCACCCGACTGACCACTCTTTCCTACTGACCCGGGGCCGATGAGGTACCGCACCTGGCAGGCACGGGGATGTGCGTCGATACAGTGTGGACGGCTTGCAGGTCAGGGCACCTTGCTGGCAGCCACGGAGTCGTGGATCAGGGTGGCGCAGGCTTCCAACGGGTCGGGGTCGCTGACCCCGAAGTAGTTCTTCGTCGCCGCGACCGTCAGACCCAGCCGGGGATAGAAGCCGGCCAGGCCGCAGCCGTTGCCACCCCAGCCGATCCGCCCTGAGTCCGGCTGGACCAGGTACCCCAACGTCTTGGGCAGGTCGCCGCCGGTGGTCCAGTCTGGGCCCTGGGTGGCGACCGTGCTGATCAGGTCCAGGCGGTCCGCGGAGATGAGGCGGACGCCGTCGACCTCGCCGAGCAGGGCGGCGTACATGCGGGCCACGCCGCGGGCGCTCACCGTGGACACGGCGGGGAGGTCCGCCCGGAGGATGTCCTTGCGGTTGCCGAGGGCCGGGCCGGGACGGATGTCGGACGGCACGACTTTGGCGAGGTTAGGCTGGGTGGCGCTGGACAGGTCCTGCGCGGCGGTCCAGTTGCGGTCCTTCAGCCGGGCCACCCGGTGCAACTGCGTCGGGGGTACGCCGAAGAACAGCTCGCGGTCGGCGTGCAGGGGCCGGGCGATGTCCTCGGCGAGCACCCAGCTGATCGGCCGGTTCGCGGCCCGGCGGACCACCTCGCCGACCAGCCAGCCGTACGTCCACTCGTGCACGCCGTGTCGGGTGCCCGGCGGCCAGGCCGGAGTGGCCCCGGCGATCGTCCGGCACATCCGGTCCCAGTCCAGGAGTTCCTCGGCCGTCATGTACGACGGGAGCTCCGGAACCCCGGCCGCGTGCAGCAGGATGTGCCGCAGCGTGGTGTCTTGCTTGCCGTGCCGGGCATACTCCGGCCACAGATCCGCGACGCGCTGGTCATAGTGCAGGTGGTTCCGCTCGGCGAGAACGTGGACGGCGGTGCTGGCGATGCCCTTGCCCACCGAGGGGCTGAAAAAGGTGGTGTCCGGGGTGACCGGGGTGCCGGTCAACTCGTCGGCCACACCCGCCACGACGTTCACGATCGGCTGCCCGTGCAGATAGGCGGCGATCTGCACGCCCATTTCCTGGCCGGAGCCGACCAGGATCTCGGCCTGCCGCCGAACCTGCTGCTGGAGGTCGGTCCAGTCCTTCACGTCGTCCAGCATCGCGCACCGGCGGGCCGCTGCGAGGCCGAATCGCCCCAGGTGGCGGCGGAGGTGGGGTTATCCCTACCGTCGATCCGGCGGCAGGCGGGATCGGCGTGCGAGCCCCGGCTGCCTAAGTTCTAGGACATGACCACCACGATCGCGCCCGCGGCGCCGCGCAGCCCGGCCCGCCGCGTATTCCGGCAGCTCGGGCTGGACACCCAGTACATCCTGCTCGGGTTCCCGCTCGGTCTGGTCGCTGTCATCCTGTGCGTGACCGGTTTCGCCGTGGGTATCGGCACCGTGGTCATCTGGGTCGGGCTGCCGATCCTGATCGGCACGCTCATGCTGGCCCGGGGCCTCGCGACGGTCGAGCGGGCGCGGATCGCCCCGGTGATCGGCCGCCGGATGCCGCATCCCGCCTACAAGCGGGTGCCCGCCGGCGCGGGTGCCGTGCGCCGCATGGTGACGCCGCTGACTGACGGCCAGGCCTGGCTCGACCTGTTGCACGGCGTCCTGCGCTTCATCCCGAGCACGATCGCGTTCTGTTTCGGGGTGACCTGGTGGGCCGGGACTCTCGGCGGGCTGAGCTACCCGCTGTGGGCGTGGTCGATCCCGACCGGCCCGGACAACTCGGACCTGCCCGAGCTGCTCGGCCTGGGCGACGCGATGAGCACCCGGATCATCTTCCACCTGGCGATCGGCTTCTTCTTTGCCGGCACGTTGTACCCGGTGCTGCGCGGTTCGGCCCTGCTCGAGGGACTGTTTGCCCGGGCACTGCTCAGCGGCGTGAACGAATTGCGCGAGCAGGTCGCTGAGGCGGAAGCGGCCCGTGACACCGCGCAGGCGCAGAAGGCAGCCGCCGTTTCGGCCGAGGCCACCGCGCTGCGCCGGCTGGAGCGCGACATCCACGACGGGCCGCAGCAGCGCCTGGTCCGGCTGGCGATGGATCTCGGTCGCGCCGAGCAGCAGTTCAGCACCGACCCGGAAGCGGCGCGCGCCACGGTCGCCGAGGCGTTGGCCCAGACCCGGGAAACCCTGGACGAGCTGCGTGCCCTGTCCCGCGGCATCGCCCCGCCGATCCTGGTCGACCGCGGTCTGAAAGCGGCGCTGACAGCGCTGGCCGGGCGGTGCACGATCCCCGTGGACCTGGACGCTCCGCCGATGGAACGGCTCGAGCCCGCGGTGGAGACGACGGCCTACTTCGTGGTAGCCGAGGCGCTGACCAACGTCGCCAAGCACAGCTACGCGGCCGAGGTGCAGGTCAGCGTGCGGCGGGAGCCGACCGGCCTGACGATCACCGTGGCCGACGACGGCGTAGGCGGCGCGAGCCTCGCCAAGGGGCACGGCCTCGCCGGCCTCGCCGACCGGGTCCAGGCCGCGGGTGGCGTCATGGATGTCCGCAGCCCCGAGGGAGCCGGCACCACCCTGACGGTTGCTCTGCCGCTGTAGGAGCGCGGCTTAGCTAGGCTCGTCGGCATGCGGGTGGTGATTGCTGACGATGCCGTGCTCTTGCGCGAGGGCCTGGTCAGGCTGGTGGAAGAGAACGGGTGCACCGTCGTCGCGGCTGTCGGCGACGGTCCCGCGCTGGTCGACGCGATCGCCCGGCACAAGCCAGACGTGTCCATCGTGGACGTTCGGATGCCGCCGACACACACCGACGAGGGCCTCCGGGCGGCCGTCGAGGCACGCAAGCAGGTGCCCGGCAGCCCGATTCTGGTGCTTTCACAGTACGTCGAGGTGGAATACGCCGACGACCTGCTCGCCGACCGGTTGGGCGCGGTGGGTTACCTGCTGAAGGACCGGGTCGCTGAAGTCGCCGACTTCCTGGACGGGCTGCGCCGGGTGGCGAACGGCGCGACGGTGCTCGACCCCGAAGTGGTCGGCCAGCTGCTGGTCCGCCGCCGCCGGGACGATCCGTTGCGCAACCTCACCCCGCGGGAGCGCGAGGTGCTGGGTCTGATGGCAGAGGGCCGGTCGAACACCGCCATCGCCCGCAAGATCGTGGTCACCGAGGGCGCGGTCGAGAAGCACGTCCGCAACATCTTCACGAAGCTCGACCTGGCTCCGGACACCGAGCAGCACCGCCGGGTCCTGGCCGTGCTCGCCTACCTGCAGAGCTGACGAAAGGGCGGCCGCCGCATCGGCAACCGCCCTTTCCTGCGTACGGAAAACATCAGCTCTTGAAGGCGTCCTTGATGTTCTCGCCGGCCTGCTTGAGCTTCGAGCTGGTCTGGTCGGCCTTACCCTCGGCCTCGAGGCGCTCGTTGTCGGTCGCCTTGCCGACGCCCTCCTTGACCTTGCCGCCCAGCTCTTCGGCCTTGTTGTCGATCTTGTCGTCGGCGCCCATGATGACCTCCGGGGGTGGGGTGTTGGCTACGACCGCTCCCATACCCCGGTGCGCGCCGCCCAATCATCCGGCCGTCGGCACAGTCTCCGAAGCGGACGGCATCAGGGACCGCTTGGCAGCCAGCAGCTCGCTGAGCCGGGCCGGCGGCATCGGCCGAGCGAAGTGGTAGCCCTGCGCCGCGATGTAGCCCAGCGACAACAGCTGCTCCGCCTGGTCCGCCGTCTCCACGCCCTCGGCCACCGCGTGCAGGCCGAGCGCCTGCGCCAGGTGGATCACCGCGGCTGACACCGGCGGGCGGTCGTCGACCTGCGACTGGGTGAACGAGCGGTCCAGCTTGATCTCGTCGATCGGGCAGTCGTGCAGCAGCGTCAGCGTCGAGTGGCCGGTGCCGAAGTCGTCCAGCGAGACGCGTACACCCATGGCCCGCAGCCGAAGCAGGTTGATGACCGACGGGCCCGGCTCCAGCGCCATCGTCTCGGTGATCTCCAGGACCACGCTCTCCGGCTTCAGGTCGAACTCGGTGAGCAGCCCGGCCACGTGCTCGGCGAAGCCCGGCTCGCGCAGGTCGCGGGCCGACACGTTGACGTTGAGCACCTGCGGGGAGGCGTCGCCGTGCTCGGCGTTCCACTCGGCGAGCTGGGCGAACGACGTGCGCATCACCCAGTGCCCCAGTGGGACGATCAGGCCGGTGCGCTCGGCGACCGGGATGAACGCGTCCGGTGCGAGGGTGCCGCGGACCGGGTGGGCCCAGCGGACGAGGGCCTCGGCGCCCATGATGTGGCCGTCGTCCAGCGACACGATCGGCTGGTAGAGCAGGAAGAGCTGGCCGTTGTCGATGGCGTACCGCAGCTCGGCGCCCAGGTCGTTGCCGGTCACCGACATGCTCGGCTCGTAGTGCAGGCTGGCGGTGCCGGGGACGTTCTTGGCCGCGTACATGGCGATGTCGGCGTGCCGCAGCAGGGTGGAGGCCTGGTCGCCGGTGCGGCCGTCGGCGATGCCGATGCTGGCGCGGATCGGCAGCTCGTGGCCGTCGGCGTAGACGGGCTGCTGCAGGGCGCGCATCATCCGGTCGGCGGCCAGGTCGGCGGCGGCCGGGTCGGCGTCGTCCAGCACCACGACGAACTCGTCGCCGCCGAGGCGGGCCACCGTGTCCTCGACCCGTACGCAGGCTTCCAGGCGCTTCGCGACGCCGATCAGCAGCAGGTCGCCGACCTCGTGCCCGAGGGTGTCGTTGACCTCTTTGAAGTCGTCGAGGTCGATGAGCGCCACCGCCACCGGCCGGTCGCCGTCCGCGGTCAGGGCCTTCTGCAGCCGGGCGTGGAACAGGATGCGGTTCGGCAGCTCGGTGAGGGCGTCGTGGGTCGCGGTGTGGTCCAGGCGGGCCAGCAGCCGGCTGTTGTCCCGGAACGCGGTGAGCTGGCGCAGCACCACGAGCGCGGTGAGCAGCACGGCGGAGCCGACGATGATCGCCTCGTCCTCGCCGTCCGTCCAGGTGACGTAGATCAGCAGGGAGTCGACGGCGGCCACGGCCACGTAGGGGAGCAAGCTGAACGTCCGGCGCCGGGGTGCGGCCACGCCACGCCGCTTGCCGGTCTGCGCCGTGCGCTGCTTGGCGGCGGCCAGCAGGGCGAGGAAGTAGACGACCGGGTTGGCCCACATGTCCGGGAACAGGTGCGGGTCGACGGCCTCGAACGGCGCGCGGAACATCGGTGCCACGGCACCGATGAACATGGCGACCGCGAGCAGCCGCAGCGCGTCGTTGGCGATGTGGGCGTGGCTGGACAGCACGAACTTGGACACCGCGAACACGGCCAGCAGCGCGATGATCGTGACGAACAGCGACAGGTAGAGGTCCTTCTCCTCGCCGCCGCGCAGCGCCGCGCGGGTGGAGAAGTGCCAGAAGAACACGGCGGCAGCGAGCATCAGGGTGCCGGCGTCGAGCACGACCCGGAACAGCTCGCCGTGCGACTGCCGGTCCAGCGGGAGTCGGAACAGCGCGTACATGATGATGAGGACGCCGATGCCGCAGGTGACCAGCATGACCGGGCCGGTCTGCGGCCCGTGCGGCCGCTCTTGCGCCAGCACGTCGACGGCCTGCGAGGCGACGCCCACGGCGATGAAGATCGCGGCAACGGTCAGGTGACCCCAGAAGCGCCGGGTGGTGTCGGAGAGGGTCTCGGTCCGCGCCGTACGCCAGAACCCGGCGATGACGAGCCCGACGCCGGCGACCGCTGGCACCCAGAGCAGGAAGCGCGGGCCCACCGGCTGCACCAGATTGACCAGGAACCACAGGGCCGCCGCCAGCGCACTGACGCCTGAGGCGCGTAGCAGCCGGTCCGTTGTGCCCACAGTCCCTACCCCCCAGATATGCGCTCCGACAACGCCTCCATCGGTCGCGGCGCGCCGGGCGTGAGAATTTGCGCCTCGCCTCACCCCCGACGTACTCCGGCCAACCCTTGTTTCCACGCCCGTCACCTAAGGGGTCGAGCGTGATCGGCATGAATACCGCGCTGCTCTCGGTGGTCGTGCCGGTGTACCGGGTCGAGGGCTACCTCTATCAGTGCCTGGAGTCGATACGCGCTGGTCTGACCGCTGAGGAATCGGCGCTGGTCGAGGTCGTCGCGGTGAACGATGCATCGCCGGACGGCTGCGGAGACATGCTCGACGCGTACGCCGCCCGGCACGGTCACGTCCGCGTCGTGCACCTGAGTCACAACGTGGGCCTGGGCCTCGCCCGCAACGCCGGCCTGTCCGAGGCGCAGGGCGAATACGTCTGGTTTGTCGACAGTGACGACTGGCTCCCCGCCGGTTCAGTTCGCGAGGTTCTCGCCAGACTGCGTTCCGATCGCCCCGATGTCCTGCTCGTGGACCACCTGCGGGTGCACGAGAACGGCCAGTTGGAGCCCGACGCGAGCAGCGGCGTCCTGAAGGATCCCCAGCTCGCCAGCCTGATCAAACTGCAGCACACGGCGTGGAACCGGATCGTGCGCCGCGGCCTGCTCGACGAGCTGAACCTGCGCTTCCTCCCCGGCTGGTACGAAGACCTGCCGTTCAGCAATCCGGTCCTGATCGCGGCACAGCGGATCTCCGTCCTCGACCGGGTCTGTTACCACTACCGGGTCGGCCGGCTCGGCGCGATCACCGCCACCCGCAGCGACCGCCACTTCGAGGCCTTCGACCAGTACGACCGGATGCTGTCCTGGGTCGCCGCGCGCAACCCCGAGCCGTGGCTCGTCCACCAGCTGTTCACCTTGATGGTCAACCACCTGCTGGTGGTCGCGGGTAACGACGGCCGGTTGCACCCGAACCGGCGCCGGGCGTTCTTCAAGCGGATGGTCACCCACTACCGCCGGCACCTGCCCGCCGGCTATCCGGGCCACCCCGGACTCAAGCACCGCCTGGTCCGGGTCGGCAGCTACCCGCTGTACGCCGGGCTGCGGCAGGCGTACCGACTGACCAAGACCCACCCCGAGCCGTCACCTGAGGTTCGCCCGGCGATCGCTTCGGCGCCACAACCGGCTTCGACAGCGACCCTACGGTGACGCGCGTGCTGCGTGCTGCTGGTGAGACCGATCGCGACACCGTACTGGCCTGGCGTAACCACCCCGACGTGCGCGCGGTCAGCCTGACCACCCACGTCATCACGCCGGAGGAGCACGCCAAGTGGTGGGAAGCCGCCACCACGGATCCGTGGCGACACGTGCTGATCTTCGACGACAAGGGCGTCGTGCTCTTCGACCTGCGCGCGGACCCGCCCAGCTGGAGTTTCTATCTGGACGTGGCCGGGCTGGGCGGCGAGCTGTTGCCGACCTGGCTGCGGCTGGAGCAGGCAGCCGTCCGGTACGCGTTCGACGACCTGGGCCTGACCCGGCTGGGCGGCGAGACGCTAGCCAGCAACACGCAGGTGCTGGCGTTGCACCGGCGCTTCGGCTTCGTCGAGAAGCGGCGCTATGAACGGCTGATCGACGGCACACCGCGGACCGTGGTGTGGACCGAGAGGGGAACCGAGCAGTGATCGTCGACGACGTGGAGATCGGCGCGGGCCGGCGGCCGTACGTGGTGGCTGAGATGTCCGGCAACCACAACGGCTCGCTGGATCGGGCGCTGGCCCTGGTGGACGCGGCCGCGGACGCCGGCGCGCACGCCATCAAGATCCAGACGTACACGGCTGACACCATGACCGTGGACGTCAGACAGCCGCGCTTCCGGATCTCCGAGGGTCACGAGCTGTGGGGCGATGAGTATCTCTATGACCTCTATCTGCGCGCACACACGCCGTGGGACTGGCACGAGGCGATCTTCGACCGCGCCCGCGCGCGTGGGCTGACGCCGTTCTCCAGCCCGTTCGACCGCACTGCGGTGGAGCTGCTGGAGAAGCTGGGCGCGCCGATGTACAAGATCGCCTCCTCGGAGATCACCGACCTGCCGCTGATCCGGCTCTGCGCGGGCACCGGCAAGCCACTGATCATCTCCACCGGCATGGCCGACGTCGCCGAGATCGCCGCCGCCGTGGACGCCGCACGCGGCGCCGGCTGCACCGACCTTGTCGTGCTGTCCTGCACCGCGTCCTACCCGACACCGCCCGAGCACACCAACCTGCGGCGCATTCCGGTGCTGGCCGAGACGTTCGGCGTGCCGGTCGGGCTCAGCGACCACACCCTCGGCATCGGAGTGCCGGTGGCGGCCGTGGCGTTCGGCGCCTGCCTGATCGAGAAGCACGTCACGCTGGACCGCACCGACGGCGGCGTCGACTCGGCGTTCTCCCTCGAACCGTTCGAACTGGCCGAGCTCGTCGTCGAGACCGAACGGGCCTGGGCGGCGCTGGGTACGGCGACCATCGGAGCGACCGAGGTCGAACGGGAGGGCCTACGGTTCCGCCGCTCGCTCTACGTGGTGGCCGACGTACGGGCGGGCGACCGGCTCACCGAGCACAACGTCCGGTCCATCCGCCCCGCCGGCGGCCTCGCCCCCGACACGATCGGCACGGTGCTCGGGCGCACCTTCCAGCGGGACGCGGCCAAGGGCACACCGCTGTCCTGGGACCTGATCTGAGAGGCACGAACACCGGTGTGGTTGAACGCGAACGGCAAGGAATTCCAGTGGTTCCTCGACTCGGCGGCGGTGTACTGGGAGAAGCACCTCCCGCAACCCGCTGACGACGCGGTGGTCGTGGTGGAGGCGTTCCACCAGGACATCCGGGTGAACCTGCGCAACCTGGCGTTCGCCAACGCCATCCGGCGCATCAGGCCGGCACGGCTGGTGGTGCTGACCGGCGTCGAAGACCAGTGGCGCAAGACGCTGTGGAGTGGCTTCGACGTCGGCGTGGTCCGCAAAGTGGCCGAGGCGTACGGCGCCACCGAGGTGATCGACGTCTGGGACCGGGTCCGCCGGCAGGACACCCCGGCCCGGGACGACGAGACGATCGTCGCGTACACCGATGCGACCTACTGCCGGCTGGCCAAAGTGCCGCGGCTGCCGGACTCCTATCGGGTGCGGTCCGACTATCGGCTGCGGCACGCGTACGCGACCAGGCTCTTCGATCTCTATCAAGAGCTGATGCGGCGCAACGTGGTCGCCCTGGTGACCAGCCACGTCGACTACGACCAGTGGGGGCTCGCCGTCGAGACGGCCCGCCGGGCACGCATCCCGATCATTCACACCCAGCAGACCGGCTGCCTCAAGGCATACGGGCTGTTCCCCGAACACGACACCCAGACCGGCACGTTCCGCGCGGAACTGACCCGGCAGATCGGTGACGTCTTCGAAAGCCAGGTCTGGCCGAAGCGCGACGAATTGCGGTCCAGCGCCGAACTGGTCGCCTGGCGGGCCAAGGTCAACCTCGGCCGGCCGAGCTGGTGGCGCGGGGGAGTGGCCGCCTCCGTCGACCTGAACAACCCGGCCGAGCGGGCCGGGCTGCGCAAACACGTCGTCGACCGGCTCGGCTTCGACCCGGACCGGCCGGTGGTGACCGTTTTCAACCACGCCGTCTCCGACGCCCTCGGCACCAACCGCGAGTTGTTCCCCAGCCTCGCCGACTGGTTCGCGGACACCGCCGCCTACGCCGCCGAGCACACCGGCGCGCAGTGGATCTTCCTCGATCACCCCAGCCAGGCGCTCTACGACTCCACCCGCTTCTTCGACTCGGTCGCCAAGCGCCACCAGGGCGTCCGGCACCTGGCGTTCCGACCCAGCGCCACGCTGAGCAAGAACGCGCTGTGGAGCCTGACCGACCTCGGTGTCACCGTGCGGGGCAGCGTCAGCAACGAACTGCCCGCGTACGGCATCCCGGTCATTCAGGCGGGCTGGTCGGAGTGGAGCTCGTGCGGGCTGTCGACGGTCGTCGAGGATCAGGACGCATATTGGAAAACTCTCGACCAGAGCATTTCCGCAATCGCCGACGGCACCGACCTGGTCAGCGAGGAACAGGTACGGCGGGCGCGGCTGTGGCTGTGGCTCTACCGCAGCGGCACCGACGTGGTGACCCCGCTCGTCCCGCAGTGGGAAGTGTGGCCCGCCGACACCCTGTTCAAAACCATGCGGGCCGCATTCCGGCACATCGAAGCCGACGCCGACCCGCTGTTCGCCGCGGTCGAGCGGATGTGGACCCGGCAGGAGCCGATGCTCACCCGGACGGATTTCCCATGATCGGGGATTGGTTCGGCACCGACTTCGACGAGCCCGCGCAGGTCCTCGACGGGTTGCCGATCGAGGTCGCCAGCGGTCAGGACTCCGGTGTGTGCATCGTCGACCAGGTGGTCCGCGGCGTCGCGATCCTCGGCCGGGTCACCGGCGACCACGGTGCGGTCGGCCTGAAACTGCGCGACCCCGGCGTTGCCACCCGGGTCTCGGTGGGAATCCAGCTCGACGAGACCTCCACCCGGTGGTGGGCCGACCGGGTCCGCCCGCCCCGGCTCGCCCCCGAACTGCCCCGCCTCGTCCTCGTCCGCGCCCAGGGCAAGCTCCGCGGCGCCGCTCTGCTGGCGCGACACCAGGGCTTCCGCCACGCCGCGGGCGCCCAGGTCACGGTCGAGTTCGACCTGGCCGCGGCGGACCTCGACGGCGACGGCCTGCTGATGGTCGAGCTCGCCGAACCCCCGCGACCCGAGTGGGTGCACGATCGGATCGCCGCGCGGCCCGCCCTTGGCGTCCGGATAGACCACATTTCCGTACGCCCGCAGCCCCCCACAACCGCAAGCCCGGTGCCGGCCGGTTTCACGGGCTGCGACCTGGCGCTGCTGCCCGCCGACGGACCCGAGCAGTTCCGGCTCGAGACGACTCCCGTGCCGCCGGCGCCGCCCGTACCGCGCTCGCCGTCGAACAGGTGGACCCGTCGCAAGCCCGCCCGCGCCGGGTTCAAAGTGCTCCGGATCGCCCGCCGCGCTGCGATCCGTACCCTCGCCATGCGCTCCACCGTGCTGCGGCCCGCCCCGGGTGCGGCCGTCCAGGCGATCGACCTGCTGACCGGCGTACCCGTGGCGGTGGAGGTGGTGGGTCGCGAAGCGGGAGCCCTGCAGCTGCGTCGCACCGACCCGGCCCGGGGTCCGGTGTTGATCGGCCTTGCGCGGGCCAACCGGCAGCTGTCCTGCCGGATCGCGACCCGATGATCCACCGGCCGACCCTGGGCAGCGACCCCGGCCACAACCGGCATGTGCTGCGTGCCGCGCTGGCGGCCGCGCCCGGCAAGCTGGAACTGCCACCCGGCACCTATGCGATCGACGACGGACTGCGGGTGCCCGGCGGCTGGACCATCCGCGGCACGGAGGTAGCCGGCGCGAACGGCGGCCCGCCCGGCACCTGGCTCGCGTCGACCGGCAGCACCGGGCACCCGGTCCTGCACGTCGCCGGCTCCGACGTGTCGATCAGCGACCTCGGCCTGCGCCCGCCCCCGGCCGACCCGGGCGAACACGGCGGCGACCGCGGCACAGCGATCACCGTCGGCGACTACCTTTACGCCGCACCACCCGAGTGGATCACCCGCGTCGACATCCGCCGCGTCCACATCGAACGGACCGACGAGAAACACGCCAACTGCGTCGCGCTCATGGGTGCGGTGCACGACGTCACCCTGCACGATCTCACCATCCGCGGCGGCTACACCGGCGTTGCCGTGCACTGGGGTGCGGTCGGTGCGGACGTCTCGACGATTACCGGCCCCACCTTCCACCCGCACCGGCTCACGCTCACCGACCTGCGGGTCAGCGACGCGGTCGAAGGCTTCTACCTCAGCTCGGTGCACGACGTCCGGGTCACGGGCGCCTGCCTGCGCGACGTCGACATGGGCTTCCGGCTGCTACCCGGCGACAACACCGACCGGTTCGTCCCCGACGCCGGCGTGATCGGCACCGCCATTGACATCTCCGACATCTGCGTACGCTGGCACGGCCCCCGCTATGCCGTGCGGATCGCCGGCTGGGGCCGCAGCGAGGTCGACGGCCAGGTCAGCGAACTCCACTACCGAGACACGACGATCCGCGACTGCCGCCTCCGCGGGGCCGGCACCGGCGATTCCTGGGCTCCGATCGTCGTCGAACGAGCGGACGGGGTCGTCCTCCGCAACAACCTCATCGAATCCGCAAGCGTCTCTTCGGCCGAGCCTTGCTGCCCACGCGCATCGACGGCCGTCGGCTGACAAGCTCGCTGCGCCACCCGGCCGGCTCGCCTACAGTGGACGACCACGCGACCGTTCACACGGAGGGGGTGTGCCGGCCCGCGTGTCTGGAACGAGGCCGGGAGTGGGCGCCGCCACGACCGCTCCCGGCCTCCTGGTCCACGTTCGAGTCGTATTCGGCGGAACTTGTCGGTGGCCGGGCGTAGCGTCGGGCCCATGACGACGATGGCGGTGGAAGCGGACGGCCTCGTAAAGACATATGGCGAGGTCAAGGCCCTGGACGGGCTGCATCTGACGATCCCCGAGGGCACGGTGCTGGGTCTGCTCGGCCCCAACGGCGCGGGGAAGACCACGTGCGTACGCGTGCTGACAACCCTGCTGCGCCCCGACTCCGGCAGCGCTCAGGTCATGGGAATCGACGTGCTGCGCGAGCCGAAACGGGTCCGCGAACGCATCGGCGTCTCCGGCCAGTACGCCGCGGTGGACGAATACCTCACCGGCTTCGAGAACCTCGACATGGTGGGCCGGCTCTACCACCTGGGCCGGAAGCCGTCCGCGGCCCGAGCCCGTGAGCTGTTGGAACAGTTTCGGCTCGAGGATGCGGCCAACCGGCCCGTCAAGACGTACTCCGGCGGCATGCGGCGGCGCCTCGACCTGGCCGGTGCGCTGGTGGCCCGCCCGCGGGTGCTGTTCCTCGACGAGCCCACCACCGGCCTCGATCCGCGCAGCCGTACCGAGATGTGGGGCACCCTCGCCGAGCTGGTTGCCGGCGGCACCACGGTGCTGCTGACCACGCAGTACCTGGAGGAAGCCGACCGCCTCGCCGACGTCGTCGTGGTGGTCGACCGCGGCCGGGTCATCGCCGAAGGCACCCCGGACGAGTTGAAGTCGCAGGTCGGCGGCGAGGTCATCGAGGTGGTGATCGCCGACCCGGGCCGCATCCGCGACGCGATGAACGCCCTGGGCGCGGTGTGCGGCGGCCGGGTCAGCGTGGACGATCACACCCGCAAACTGTCCGCGCCGGTGGACGGCAGTCGGCCCGCTGCGGCCGTGCTCGTCGACTCGCTGCGCCGGTTCGACGAGGACGGCATCGCGGTGCTCGACGTCGGTGTCCGCCGGCCGACCCTGGATGACGTCTTCCTCACCCTCACCGGCCACGCGGCCGAGGCCGCAAAGGTGGTCACGGCATGAATCCGCTGCTCTCCGCCCTGTCCGACGGCGCGGTCATCACCCGCCGCAACCTGTTGAAGATCAAGCGGGTCCCCGACGTCCTGGTCTTCTCGACTCTCTCGCCGATCATGTTCGTCCTGCTGTTCGCCTACGTCTTCGGCAGCGCGATCCAGGTGCCCGGCATCAACTATCGCGAGTTCCTCATGGCCGGCATCTTCGTGCAGACCGTCGTCTTCGGCGCCACCTGGACCGGCGCCAGTCTCGCGGAAGATTTGCAGAAGGGCATCATCGACCGGTTCCGCACCCTGCCCATGTCGGCCTCGGCGGTGCTGCTGGGCCGCACAGCCGCCGACGTCGGCATCAACCTGGTGACGTTCGTCGTCATGGCCCTGTCCGGCCTGGCGGTCGGCTGGCGGATCCGCTCGTCGGTGCCCGAGGCGATCTTCGGCGTGGTGCTGCTGCTGGCCTTCGCCTACGCGATCTCCTGGATCATGGCGGTCGTCGGCCTCTCGGTCCGTACGCCCGAGGTGGTCAACAACGCCAGCTTCATCGTCATCTTCCCGCTGACCTTCATCGCCAACACGTTCGTGCCGACCGGCAACCTGCCCTCGGTGGTCAAGTTCATCGCCGAATGGAACCCGGTTTCCTCGGTGACCCAGGCCGCCCGGGACCTCTTCGGCAACACCAGCCCGGCGGTTCTGGTCCCCGACACCTGGGCTCTGCAGAACCCCGTTCGCTACAGCCTCATCTGGATAGCCGCCGCCCTCGTCATCTTCATGCCCCTCGCGATCCGTCAGTACGGGCGGGCCGCCTCGCGCTAGCGTGATCACCGTGCACCCACCAGGAAAGCTGTGGCCGGTCGTCGTGGTCGCGGCGGGCGGGGTGCTCGGCGCCCTGACCCGCTACGGCATCGGGGTCGCCTGGCCCGCCGCACCGGACGGTTTCGCCTGGGCGACGTGGACCATCAATGTGACCGGCTGCTTCCTCATCGGCGTGCTCGTCGCGCTGATCACCCGCTTCCGCCCGCACCAGCGCCTGATCCGCCCGTTCTGGGGAGCCGGCTTTCTCGGCGGCTACACGACGTTCTCCACCGCGACCGTCGACGTTCTCCGCACCAGCCCGGGCATCGCCGTGGGCTACCTTGCCGCGACCCTCGTCGGCGCGCTCGTCGCGGTGTGGCTCGGCACCGTCCTCACTGAGGTCGCGGTGCGTCGGTGACGGTGCTGTTGGTCGCGGCGGGCGCGGCAGTCGGTGCACCGCTGCGATACCTCACCGACCGATGGTTCCGCGCCCGGCAGCAATCGCCGTTCCCGTGGGGCACGCTGATCGTCAACGTCGCCGGGTCGCTGCTGCTCGGTGTCCTGGTCGGCCTGCCGGTCAGTCCGGCGCTCGGCGCTCTGCTGGGCACCGGCTTGTGCGGAGCGCTGACGACCTACTCCACCTTCAGCCTGGAGACCCTGGACCTGGCCCGTGCGAACAAGCCCTTCCTCGCCCTGTTCTACGCCCTCGGCAGTGTCCTCACCGGACTCGGCGCGGCAACGCTCGGCTTCCTGATCGCCCGGGCGGCCAACTGAGCGGCAGATCAGCGGGGTGACTGCTCGGGGAACAGGAGGTCGCTCATGGCCTGGTCGGTGAGGGGTTCGGCGAAGTAGTAGCCCTGGCCGAGCTCGCAGTTGCCGTCCGCGAGCTCGTTGAGCTGTCCGGCGTGCTCGATGCCTTCCGCGACGGTGGAGAGGCTGAGGGCCTGGCCGAGCTGGATGATGCCCAGCGTCAGGGCGGCCGCGGCCGGGACGTCGCCGACGTCGTCGACGAAGCTCTTGTCGATTTTGATGATGTCGACGGGAAAACGGCGCAGGTACGCGAGCGACGAGTAGCCCGTACCGAAGTCGTCGATGGCGAGCCGGACGCCGAGCTCTTTGATCCGGGTGAGCTGGCGCAGCGTGGCGGGTCGGTGGTCCACGACCAGCGACTCGGTCAGCTCGAGCACCAGGCAGGCGGCCGGTAGGCCACTGTCGGCCAGGGCGGCGGCCACCATCTCGGGCAGGTCGGCCTGGTCGAGTTGGACGGCCGACAGGTTGACGCTGACGCTGAGCGGGCGCAGGCCTGCGCGCCGGGAGTTCCAGTCGGCGGCCTGACGGCAGGCTTCGCGGAGCACCCATTCGCCGATCTGGACGATCATCCCGGTTTCCTCGGCGAGCGGGATGAAGTCCAGCGGCGGGATCATGCCGCGGTCCGGGTGTTGCCAGCGGACCAGCGCTTCGAGGCCGGTGATGTCCCCGGTGCGCAGGTGCACGATCGGCTGGTAGCGCAACGCGAACTCGTGGCGTACGACCGCGCGGCGCAGGTCGGCTTCGAGTTGGAGCCCGGCCTGGAATGCGGCCTGCATCGCCGGCTCGAAGATTTCCAGCCGGTCCTTGCCGGTCTTCTTCGCCTGGTACATCGCCAGGTCGGCCTGCACCATCAGGTCCTGCGCGCCGGTGATGTCGGCAGCCGCGCTGTAGGCGATGCCGACACTGCAGCTGATGTACGTTTCCTTGCCCGCCAGGTCGAACGGCTCCCGCAGCGCCTCGAGAATCCGCTCTGCTACCGGCACGGCCTCGTCGATGTCGTCCGCGGTCGGGAGCAGCACCGCGAATTCGTCGCCGCCGAGCCGGGCCGCCGACTCGGTGGGGCGCAGGCAGGCCGTGATGCGGTCGGCGACCCCGGCGAGGAGCAGGTCGCCGGCGGCGTGGCCGAGCGAGTCGTTGACCACCTTGAAACGGTCCAGGTCGACGAAGAGGACCGCGAGCCCGGTGCTGGCCTCCTGGGCCGCCCGGAACGCCTCATCGAGCCGGTTCAGGAACAGGGCGCGGCTGGCCAGCCCGGTCAGCGAGTCGTGGAATGCCTGGTGCATCGCCTCCAGGGTCTGCGCGTCGGTCAGGGCCAGGCTGACGTGCTCGGCGAACGCCCGCAGGATCTCCTGTGCGTGCTGATCCCACTGCCGCGTGCCCTTGTAGGTGCCGACGGTGAGACAGCCGACCACCGCCCCGTTCTCGTGCACGGGAATCGCCATGACCGCCCGCATCCGGGACCGGACGACCTCGGGGATGGCGTACGGGCTGTTCTCGTAGTCCTCGACCAGGATCAGTTCGTTGGTCAGGACGGCCTGCCCAGCGGCGCCCGCGGAGCCCAAGGGGACGCGTTTCATCTTCGGCAGGATGTCGGGCGGAAAGCCGACGCTGGAGATCATGCTGCCCAGCGACGGGTCGTCCTTCTCCAACACGTTCAGCGAGGCGATCTCGAGGCCGAGCAGGTCGGTGGCGCTGGTGGTGATCGAGTCGAGGATCTTCTGCAGCGGGGCGCGGCGGGCGATGAGGCGCTGGATCCGGCTGAGGTTCTCGAAGAGCCGTTGCCGTTCGTCCAGCGAGTCGGCGAGCCGGCGTTCCGCCTCGGTGAGGTGCAACGCCTGCAGGCCCAGTTCGAGCACCCGGGCCATCCCGCGCAGCAGGGAGACGTCTGCTTCGGAGAACGGGTTGCGGTAGCGGCCGACCACGAGCATGCCGGTGGCCGGGCCGCTGAGCTGGGCGTACGCGATGTCGTAGGTGGTGCCTGCCAGGTCGAGGGTGCCGCTGCCGTTGTCGGCGGCCCGGTGCAGGGCGGCGACGGGCACCTGTTCGGCGGGCAGGCCCACGGAGGCGACCACCCCGCCGTCGATGATCAGGACGGCGGCGTCCGTGTCCAGGGCACGCGCAGCACACTCGACGGCCGCGTACTGTGCCGCGGGTCCGTCCGGCCGGTCGGCCACGGCGGAGAGAAACGCCGTCAGTTGCTGCTGAGTAGCGAGCATGCCCATGACGTCGTCTGTCGGCCTGGCCCGGCGGGACTTGAGCTTTTCCCGGTGGTGATCTCCTCCGCGAAAGTTCGTCCACATTTATCCGGCGATGACATGATGTCCTTTACCTGTCTTCCCATGAAGGTTTCGCGGTGCAAAAACCCAGGAAGTTCGCCCTGTCGATCGCCGGCGTGGCCCTCGGCGTGCTCGCGCTGTCCGGGTGCACCGGCGACGATGTGCCCGATGACACCACCGCCGACAAGACCATCACCGCCTTGATGGTCGGCAACCCGCAGATGGCGGACATCCAGAAACTCACCGCGGAGCACTTCACCCGACAGACCGGCATCACCGTGCAGTTCACCACGCTGCCCGAGAACGAGCTTCGGGAAAAGGTGACGCGGGACGTCGCGAACGCCGGCGGGCAGTACGACGTCGCCACGGTCGGGGCGTACGAGGTGCCGATCTGGGCCAAGAACGGCTGGCTGCACGAACTGTCGACGCAGGCCGCCGCCGACTCCGGGTACGACGCCGGCGATCTGATCAAGCCGATGGTGCAGTCGCTGACCGGTGACGACGGCAAGCTCTACGCCGCGCCGTTCTACGGCGAGTCGTCCTTTCTCATGTACAACAAGGAGCTGTTCGCGGCCAAGGGGCTCACCATGCCGGAGAAGCCCACGTGGGCGCAGGTCGTCGGGTTTGCCCGCAAGCTCGACGACAAGAGGAACGGCGTGGCGGGGATCTGCTTGCGCGGCCTGCCCGGCTGGGGCGAGATGCTGGCCCCGCTGACCACCGTGGTCAACACCTACGGCGGCACCTGGTTCGAGAAGGACTGGACGCCGAAGCTGGACGCACCGGAGTTCCGCACCGCAACCAGCCTCTACGTCGACCTGGTCAAGCGGTACGGCCAGCCCGGCGCCGCCCAGTCCGGCTTCACCGAGTGCCTGAACACGTTCGGCCAGGGCAAGGCCGCCATGTGGTACGACGCCACGTCGGCCGCCGGCCCGTTGGAGGACCCACAGGCATCGAAGGTCGCCGGCAAGGTCGGTTACGCGTACGCCCCGGTGGCGCGTACCGAATATTCGGGGTGGCTGTGGACGTGGGCGTGGGCCATGCCGCGGACCACCAAGAAGGACGGCGCCGCCTGGCAGTTCATCTCCTGGGCCACCAGCAAGGAGTACGAGCAGCTGGTCGGCAAGACCCTCGGTTGGTCCCGGGTCCCGTCCGGCAAACGCGAGTCGACCTATGCGATCCCGGAGTACCAGGAGTCCGCGAAGGCCTTCGCCGGCGTGACGCTCGGCTCGATCGAGAACGCGAAGCCGCAGAATCCGGGCTTGCAACCGCGTCCGGCGTTGGGCATCCAGTTCGTCGGCATCCCCGAGTTCGCCGAGCTGGGCACCAAGGTGTCGCAGGAGATCAGCGCGGCCATCGTGGGCACCACCACCGTCGATCAGGCCTTGACCGACGGACAGCGGCTCGCCGATGCGGTGGCGACGAAGTACCGGTGACGGGCTCGTGCCAACTTCCGCACGTGCAGTTAGTAATTGATGACAAAGGGTTGCTGGCGCAGCGTGCCGGGGGTTCAGCTAGAGCGGTGCCTCCGCCTCCTGCGGCGGCGAGACGCCTCGGTGGCGCGTCCGTCGCGTGTCTCGCGCTCGCCGCGGCCACGCCGCTGACCGCCGGCAGCACCGATGCGGCCTTCCCGATGCTCTTCCTGGCCGTCGGCGCGGTGTTGCTGATCTTCCTGGTGGGCTGCGCGGCGATGATTCGGCGCCTGCCCGGCCCGGGTGCGCTCTATACCTTCGTCGCGCACGGGCTGGGCCGCCCGCTCGGTGTCGGTGCGGCCTGCCTGGCTCTGGTCTCCTACAACGCGGCGCAGATCGGGCTCTACGGTCTTCTCGGCGCGGCGGCCGCCCCGCTGATCGACGTGCCCTGGTGGGCGGTCGCTGCCGCCTGCTGGGTCGTCGTCGCGGTGGGTGGGATGGTGCATCCGCAGCTCACCGTGGGGCTGGTGGCCGTACCGGTGCTCGGTGGGATCGGGCTCGTCGCCTGGGGCGCCGCAGATCTGCTGAGCGCCGGCCCTGGCCCGGTCGCCGCGGAAGGGTGGCAACCTCGGCAACTGCTCGTCGGCATCGTGGCCTTCGTGGGTGTCGAGACGGCGACCGCCTATGCCGCAGAAGCCCGCCGAGTGTCGGCCCGTCCGGCCGGGTGGGCGGTCCTGGTCCTGACCATTCTGTACGCCGCAGCAAGCGGGACGGTGTCAGCGAGCCGCCTGCCGCAGTGGACAGCCATGCTCGGTCACGCGCTGGTGGTGGCCGGTTTGCTTGCCGCCATGCTGGCCCTGCACCACACCGTCGTCCGCTATCTCGTCGTGCTGGGTCGGGAGCGGGTGCTGTCGGCCGAACTCGCCGCGCGCCGCCCGGCGTCACTGACGCAGAGCTTGACCGCTGGGCTGTTCATCGGCGGCGGCGTGCTCTCCGGTCGCTCGGTCGAAACGTTCGGCAGTCGGCTCGTGATCGGTGGCAGCCTGGGCATCGTGCTCCTGCTCACGGCCACCTCGCTCGCTGCGCTGCTGTTCCTCAACCGTCATCCGGCAGGGGAGAGTGTATGGCGGCGGTTCGTGGCACCTGCCGTGTCGACCGTAGCGCTGGGCGTGCTGGCGTACCTGGCCTATGTGGACTTTCCGGTCCTGACCGTAGCTGCGGGTGGTGTCGCTTTGCTCGGCGCGCTCTATGGCCTGGCATTGCGGTTCGTGCGGCCGGTTGTCTATGCGGGGATCGGACTCGATGGTGCGGCCGTCGTGGTGACTCCGCCATCCGCATCGGTGCCGCGGCCGCGCACCCCGGGCGCGCATCGGCCGGAGCGGGTCAACCGTTAGGTGGCCCGTCGCCGTCGCCGAAGAACTCCTGGATCTGGGTCAGCTTGACATCGGGTTGCAGCGGCTTGCGCGTCACCTCGAGCTCCTCGACCTGGTCGGGCAGGTCGGGCAGGTCCGGCACCGGGGGCAGGTCGCCGAGCCCGATGGCCTCCCGGATCACCTCGAACATGCCGGTGACCTCGCGCACGGCCAGCGGGAACAACTCGGCCGGGCGGCGGTCCAGCGTGGTCGGGGCCGCACAGGTGAAGTTGGCTCGGACCTTGCCGGTCACCTTGCGGATGTCGGCGCTCGGCCGCAGCTGCTCGACCTGTTCCTCGGCCACTATCCCCAGCTCACACTCGGGTACGCCGGACGCCCGCCACCACCGCAGCCACTCCGGGTCGGCGTCCAGTGTCACCACGACGTGCTGCAACGCCACCATGTACGCCTGGGGAGCGCGGCCGTCGACGGTCGTCCCCATGTGCGGGTGCAGCCAGCACGGCTGCCGGCCCCAAAACTCCATCACCGCATCGTGACACCACGATTACCCCGAGTCGGCGCATATTCCCCGGGCGCGTACGGGTGCATATCGCAAGAAATATCGGCGAATTCTTGCCCACGCCGCTGATTGCGCAGGTCAGGTCAAAGCGGTGGTCAGCAGCGTCGCGGTGAGGCTGCGCGCGGTCTTGGCCGCGGCGGGGGTGCGCTCGGTGGTTGCGCCTTGTTTGCCCAGCGGATTCGGTGTGCCCGGCAGATCTGAGGAAAGCGCCGCCTGAACCGGCTCTTTCGTGGTAGTGCCCCGGCGTGGACAGCGGTCATCCGCTGCTCCGCCCCGGAGCATAAGGGGCGAAACCACACGAAGGGCTAGGCATGAGAAGAGTTCTGGCGGTCGCCGCCACATTCGCGCTCGTGGGGTGCGGCGCGGTCGCGGCCACCGCCGCGACGGCCGAGCCACCCCGGGCCGCGGCCGGACAACCGAAGATCAACTGGGGCAAGTGCGACAGCGTGGTCCTGCAGGCGCGCAAGGCCGAGTGCGGCTGGATCAGCGTCCCGCTCGACCACGCGGAGCCCGGCGGCAAGCGGATCAAGCTGGCAGTGTCCCGGATCAAGCACACCGTGTCCGAGAAGAAGTACCAAGGCGTCATGCTGGTCAACCCCGGCGGTCCCGGCGGCTCCGGCCTCACCCTCTCGGTGCTCGGCGACTTCGTGCCCAACGGGGCGGGCGGCGCGTACGACTGGATCGGCTTCGACCCGCGCGGCGTGGGTTCCAGCGAGCCGGCCCTGGCGTGCGACGGCGACTACTCCAGCTACAACCGGCCGCCGTACGTGCCCAGCACCGCGGAGATCGAGGCGACCTGGCGGGCCAAGGCCAAGGGGTACGCCAAGGACTGCGCCAAGGCCGGCGGTGACCTCCTCGGACACCTGCGGACCACCGACACCGTGCAGGACATGGACCTGATCCGCAAGGCGCTCGGCGCGGAGCAGATCAACTACTACGGCTTCTCCTACGGCACCTACCTCGGCCAGGTCTACGCGACCCTGCACCCCGACAAGGTCCGCCGGATGGTGCTCGACGGCAACGTGAACCCCGGCCGGGTCTGGTACGACGCCAACCTCGACCAGGACATCGCCTTCGACCGCAACATCAAGATCTACTTCGGTTGGCTGGCCGAGCACCACGACGTCTTCCACCTGGGCAAGACGGCCAAGTCGGTCGAGAAGCGCTTCTACAAGGAGCAGGCCAAGCTGGTCAAGAAGCCCGCGGGTGGCGTGATCGGCCCGGACGAGCTGACCGACGTCTTCCTCCAGGCCGGCTACTACGTGTTCGGCTGGGAAGCGGTCGGCCGGGCGTTCTCTGCACTCGTGAACGACGGCGACCACAAGGAGCTGAAGGCGCTCTACGACGGCAGCTACCCGCAGGGTGAGGGTGCCGACAACGGCTACGCCGTCTACCTCGGCGTGCAGTGCACCGACGTCAAGTGGCCGTCCTCGTGGTCCACGTGGAAGGCCGACAACTGGAAGGTGCACAAGAAGGCGCCGTTCGAGACGTGGGGCAACGCCTGGTTCAACGCGCCCTGCCTGAACTGGGCCGCCAAGCCCGGCGTGCCGGTCAAGGTGAACGGCAAGGACGCCCCGCCGATCCTGCTGATCAGCGAGACCCTGGACGCGGCCACGCCGTACACGGGCAGCCTCGAGGTGCGCAAGCGCTTCCCGCGGTCCGCGCTGATCGAGGGCGTCGGCGGCACCACCCACTCGGGCTCGCTGTTCGGCAACGCCTGCGTCGACGACACCATCGCCGAGTACCTGACCAGCGGCAAGCTGCCGAAGCGGATCAAGGCCAACATGTCCGACAAGCGGTGCGCGCCGCTGACCGCACCGGACCCGTCGGCCGCCGACGCGAAGCGCGAGAGCGGCACTCAGCTCACCCGCCTCGACCTCCAGAAGTTGATCACCGAGCACTGACGGTGATCCCGAACGCCGGTCTGCCTCGGCAGGCCGGCGTTCGGCTATGCTCGAGAGCTGCGAAGGGGAGTAGCTCCCAACGTCGTGGTCGACATACTGATCCACCAGGCCTTCCGGCCTGATGGGTCCGGCCACGCGGCCTCGGTTAACCGGGGCGAGCGAGACCTTCGACTTGGCCAAGGCCGCGCGTCCGCGCGCGGGACGACATCCTGGCCGGGTCGAGGTCGCCCCGCGCCTGAGCCCCGGTCGGACAATGCACCGGGAGTAGCACGGCATGAATGGTTTCCTCATCGCGACGGCGGTCAGCTTCGCCGTCATCTTCGTCGCCGAGCTCGGCGACAAATCCCAGCTCATGGCGATGACCTTCGCCACCAGGTTCAAGCCTGTCCCGGTCCTGATCGGCATCACGATCGCGACCGCGGTGGTGCACGCGGTGTCGGTCGGCATCGGGTACGGCCTCGGCGCATCCCTGCCCACCGGCTGGATCTCCCTGGTCGCCGGCATCGCCTTCCTGGCCTTCGGGGCCTGGACTCTGCGCGGCGACAAGCTCACCGACGACGAGAAAACCAAGGCCGAGCGCTCGACCGGTTCGGCGATCTGGGCGGTCGGCGGCGCGTTCTTCCTGGCCGAGCTGGGCGACAAAACCATGCTGGCTACCATCACCCTGGCTACCCAGTACGGCTGGTTCGGCACCTGGCTGGGCTCGACCATCGGCATGGTGGCCGCAGACGCGCTCGCCATCCTGGTCGGCCGGCTGCTCGGCCGGCACCTGCCGGAAAAGGTGATCAAGTACGGCGCCGCCGCTCTGTTCGCCATCTTCGGCATCTGGCTGCTCGTCGAAGCGATCGCCGAGCTGCGCTAGGAGTGGTTTTCCCGCAAAACGGCTCAAAAAGGGGACCGAACCTGCCGATGATGACCGTGTGATCTTTACCTTCGCGCGGGCGGGACAGAGCCGATGACCGACGTCGAGACGCCGGCCGCGAACCGTCCGCGCGTGGCGCCGGGAGCCCCCGGCCTTGCCGCGCCGGGCGCCCCGGCAGGTCCCCCGCAGCAGATCGGCTCCGAGGGGCTGACCACGCCCACCGAGATCGGGGTCGCCCGCGCGGCTGCCCTCTTCGAGCGGGTCGACCCGGCCGCGGCGGCCCAGCACCTCGATCCGGTGCTGGCCGCCGACCCACAGTCCGCCGCAGGCTGGATCCTGCTGGCCCGCATCCGGCTCGTCCTCGACGAGGTCGACAAGGCCCTCGACGCGGCCAACCGAGCCATCGACCTGGCACCGGAAGACGCCCGCCCGCTCGCCATGGCCAGCCGGGCGCTCACCCTGCTGGGCCGGCACGAGGAAGCGGTCACGATGGCCTACCGGGCGATCATCGTCGAGCCGAAGAACCCGCTCTGGCACGACCGCGTGGCCTGGTCCCTGCTTGCGGCCGACCGGCAGTACGCCGACGCCGAACAGGCCGCCCGGACCGCCGTCGGGCTCGACCCGAAGGAAGCGCACTTCTACTTCACCCACGGCGTGACGCTGGACGCGCTCGGCCACACAGACCAGGCCCGACAGGCCTTCCTGGTCTCGCTGAAGCTGGAACCGGAGAACCCGGTCGCCCAGCACCGGCTCGCCGTCCTCAACGGCGAAGTCATCCGCGAGCCGGAGAAGAAGAAGCGCGGCTGGAAGCTGTTCGGCCGTAAGTCGGACGCGGCTAGCGGGCCGTCGCGGCCTGAGGAGTACCGGCCCTAGCCCGCATCACCCACCAGACCAGCCAACCCGTCCCGATGATGAAGCCGAAGCTGATCAGCCGGTAGAGCACCACGCCCGCGACCGCTGACCCGGTGGTGAGCCCCCCGGCCACCAGGCCGAGAATCAGCGCGCCGTCGACCACACCCAAACCGCCAGGCACGATGGGTACGCTCGCCGCCGCCATCCCCGCGCAGTAGGCAATCACCAGCTGCGCCGGACCGATGTCACCCGCCCCCACCGCGATGCAGCACATCCACAGGCAGAGCGCGTCGAGCAGCCAGTTGAGGACGGCCAGCACCACGGCGTACGCGAAATTGAGCGGCCGCACCCGCACCGAGCGCAACTGGTGCACGAACCCGGCGAGTTTGGCGTGGCCGGCCTGCGGCGGTCGGCGTCGCAGTCGGTTTACCTGGCTGAGTAGCGACCGGGCCGGTTGGATCAGCCACTCCGGATGCTGTGCCAGCAGCCGCACGCCCAGCGCCACCAGCAGCGCCCCACCCATGTAGGTGACCAGGGTCTGCCAGCTCCCGGTGCTGCGCGTGAGGATGCCGAACACCGCTCCGATCACGACCAGCGCCCCGGCCGACAGCACGCCGCTGAGCGCGATGCACCACGAGGCCACCGCCGACGAGGCGCCGAACCGCTTCATGTGCTGAAAGTTGAAGGTGGTCGAGAACACCGGGCCGCCCGGCAGCGTCACGCTCAGCGAATGCGCCGCGTACGCGAGTGCCACATGCTTGCGGACCTGCACCTTGGTGCCCGCGCCGCGGAGCAGGGCCCGCTGCATCCGGGCGTAGCAGCCCATCGACGCGATCTCGGCGACCAGGGCGCCCGCCACCCAGTTCCAGCGGGGTGCGCTGAGCTGATCGAGCGCATCCATCAGGGGCCGCCAGCCGACGATCAGCTCGGTGATCAGGATGAGCGCGACCACCGCGGCCACCACGGGCCCGCGGCGCCACCAGGGCGGGGTCGTGTCCACCATCGCCCTTGATCGTCGCATCCTCCGGCGGGCGAGGCGACCACATCCGGGCCGATCCGCCCCGTGGGCTCCATCACGCGGCCTGCACCTTCGCACCGGATTTGCGCCGACAGCCGGGCGGACGTCACCATGCTCGATTGACCGGCGATGATCTCGTCGGTAGAACGAGACGACGTATCCCGCCGCTGAGGAGCCCTGTCGTGGCCGACCTGTTCGCCCCCGCCGGTCCGGACACCGGCGTCAAGGCGCGGGTGCAGCGGTTCGGCGGATACCTCGCCGGCATGGTCATGCCGAACATCGCCGCATTCATCGCCTGGGGGCTTGTCACCGCCCTGTTCTTCGAGCACGGCTGGCTGCCCAACGAGAAGTTCGCCGCTCTCATCGACCCCATGTCCCACGTGCTGCTGCCGGTCCTGATCGGATACACCGGCGGGCGGATGGTGCACGCTCAGCGGGGAGCGGTGGTCGGCGCCGTCGCCACGATCGGGCTGGTGGTGGGGGCCGAGTCGCCGATGTTCTTCGGCGCGATGGCGGTCGGGCCGCTGGCCGCGTACGTGCTCAAGCTGGTCGACGGTCGAACCGCCGACCGGATTCGGCCGGGCTTCGAAATGCTGGTCGGCAACTTCACCGCAGGCATCGTCGGTGCTCTCGCCGCGCTCGCCGGGGTCTGGGGCATCGGCCCGGTCCTGCGAGTCTGCACCGAAGGCGCTGGCGCCGGCGTTCGCTTCCTCGTCGACAACCACCTGCTGCCCGCGGCGGCGCTGCTCATCGAGCCCGCCAAGGTGCTCTTTCTCAACAACGCCATCAACCACGGCGTCCTCGGCCCGCTGGGCATCGCCGGCGCCACCGACACCGGCAAGTCGATCCTGTTCATGCTGGAGACCAACCCCGGGCCCGGCTGCGGCATCCTGCTGGCCTACCTCTGCTTCGGCCCGCGGGCCTTACGGCCCAGCGTGCCCGCGGCGCTGGCGATCCAGTTCCTCGGCGGCATCCACGAGATCTATTTCCCGTACGTCCTGATGAAACCGACGATGGTGCTCGCGGCGGTGTGCGGTGGTGCCGCCGGAATCTCGACGTTCCTGGTGACCGGTGTGGGACTGGTCGCGACGCCGTCACCCGGCAGCATCTTCGCCTACCTAGCCGAGACTCCCCGCGGCGACCACCTCGGCGTCCTGGCCGGCGTCGTCGTGGCGACCGCCGTGTCGTTCGTGGTCGGCTCCCTGCTGCTCGGCTTCGGCCGGCCCGCTCGTGCCGAAGGGGTGGAATGACATGGCTGGGATCGAGGGCGGCGCGGTGCGCAAGCTCGTGGTGGCCTGCGACGCCGGGATGGGTAGCAGCGTCATGCTGGCCAGCCAACTCCGGCGCGAGCTGCGCGGCCTGCCCGTGACCGTCGAGCACCACGCCGTGGCAACCGTGCCCGCCGACGCCGACGTGATCCTGTGTCAGACCGGGCTGGTGGCCCGGGCCCGGACCGCCGCACCAGGCTCGGTCGTGGTCGGCTTCCGCATGTTCCTCGGCGACCCGGCCGTGGCCCGGGTGATCGCCGCCGTCCAGCAGGGTGGCATGGTCGACGGCACCCGGGAAGGCTGACCGTGTTGGTAGGCGCCGGGGATCCCGACGACAATGACGGCGTGCTGGCACGTGCGCTGGTGAGGCTGGCTGGATGAGCATCGACATCCGGCCCGTGCTGCATGCGCGCAACGTCCGTGTGCACGACCGGGCCACCGACCGGGCCGCGGCGATCCACCGCTGCGCCGACGTCCTCGAGGAGATCGGCGCCGTCCATCCCGCTTACCGCGAGGCGATGCTCGACCGCGAATGGGCGATGTCCACGTACCTCGGTGCGGGCGTCGCCATCCCGCACGGCCTCGACATGTCCCGCGCCCTGGTCCGGCACGACTCGATCGTCGTCTTGCGCTTTCCCGACGGCGTCGACTGGGACGGCGAAACCGTCACCGTCTGCGTCGCCATCGCTGCTCGCGGTGACGGCCACGTGGCGCTGCTCGCTGCCCTCGCCCAGATCCTGCTCGACCCGGCGCGCGCCCGTGCCCTGCGCGAGGCCGACGACCCCGCGACGGTCATTGCCCTGTTCCAGGAACACGAATGATCCGGACAGTACTGGTGACCAGCCGCTCCGGACTGCACATGCGCGCCGCTGCCCGGATCGCGGCGGCCGCAGCCCAGCTACCGGTCCCGGTCACCGTCCGCACCCCGGACCGCCCGGCGGTCCCCGCCGACAGCATCCTCGCCCTGCTCAGCCTGGGTGCGCTGTGCGGCACGGAACTGATTCTGGAAGCGTACGGGCGGCAGTCCGTCGAAGCCCTGGACCACCTGGCCGACCTCTTCGCGCACGACCTGGACAGCGCTGGTGCCTGAGCTGCTCTCCGGTCTCGGCGTCAGTGCGGGAACGGCCACCGGCCCCGTCTACCGCCTCGCCGATCCACCCCGTCTCGCCACCCCTTCCGCTTCTGCCTCGTTGGATGCGAGAGCCTCGTTGGACGCGGGAGCCGAGGAGCGGCGGGCGTTTGCGGCCATCGACGCTGTCGGTGCGTTCATCGAGCGGCGGGCCGCTGCCGTCGCCGACGAGACGGCAGCGGACATCCTGCACGTCCAGGCCGCACTGGTGGCGGACCGTGCCCTGCACGACCTGGTGGCCCGAGCTGTCCACGGCGGCCTCGCCGCGCCGCACGCGGTTGCCGAGGTGCTGGACGAGCACCGTGCCGCCCTGATCGCCGCCGGCGGCCCGCTGGCCGCGCGCGCCGCCGACCTCGACGACCTGCGCGACCGAATCGTCGCGCACTGCCTCGGTCTGCCGATGCCGGAGCTGCCCGAACCCGGCTGCCCCTATGTCCTGCTGGCAAGCGACCTCGCCCCCGCCGACGTCGCCCTGCTGGATCCGGAACGGGTGCTGGCCGTCGTCACCTCGGCAGGCAGCTACCTCAGCCACACGGCGATTCTCGCCCGAGCGCGCGGCCTACCGACCGTCGTCGCCTGCACCGGTGCCCTCGACATCCCGGACGGCACCCCGGTCACCGTCGACGGCACGACCGGCTGCGTCACGGTTGGCCGTGTCCCGCTCGTTCCCCGTTCTCGCCGCGGCCTTGGTGACGGTCCGTCCCAGCTTCGAGGTGAGACTCCGCCCGTGGCATCGACCGCTGACCTCCGTGGCCGTACGGCAGACGGCCACCCGGTCGCACTCCTCGCCAACATCGCCTGCGCCGCCGACCTCGCCGGCGTGTCCGTCGAAGGTGTCGGCCTCTTCCGCACCGAGCTGCTGTTCCCGCAGCACCTCGACCCGCCCAGCGAAGCCGAGCAGGCCGCCGCGTACGCCGAGGTCTTTGCCGCTGTGCCCGGCTGCCCGGTCGTCATCCGGACGTTCGACGCCGGCTCCGACAAGCCGTTGTCGTTCCTGGGCGGCCACCCCGAACCCAACCCGGCTCTCGGTCTGCGCGGCCTGCGCCTGGCCCGTCGCCACAGTGCCATCCTCGATACCCAACTGAGCGCTATCGCCGCGGCGGCCCACGGCACTTCAGCCTGGGTTTCCGTCCTGGCCCCGATGGTCACCACGGTCGCCGAAGCGGAAGACTTCGCCGCCCGCTGCCATCGCGTCGGCCTTCGCACGGTCGGCGCCATGATCGAAGTACCGGCGGCGGTGATTCGCGTCGGCCAGCTTCTGCAAGCCGTGGACTTTCTCAGCATCGGCACCAACGACCTCAGCCAGTACGCCTTCGCCGCTGACCGGCGCAGCGCGGAACTGGCCGACCTCCTCGACCCGTGGCAACCCGCATTGCTGTCCCTGGTCGCCATGTGCGCAGCGGCGGGTACGGCCGCAGGTCGCCCGGTCGGAGTATGCGGTGAAGCAGCGGCCGATCCGGCGTTCGCTGTCGTCCTCGCGGGGCTGGGTATAACCAGCCTGTCGATGGCGCCTGCTGCGGTGCCCGCAGTTCGCGCCCAGCTGCAGTCGTACACAATGGACGAATGTCAAGCGGCCGCACAGCGGGCACTCGCGGCCCCGGACGCCGCAACCGCCCGCGCCGCGGTCGGCGGCAACCTTTTCCCCTAGGCCTCGTCGCCATTTTCGGTGTAGACGGCCGACCCGCGAGCCTTGGCCTCGATCGCGGCGTGGACTCGGCGGGTGAGCCGAGCCGGCAGCCAGCCGACTAGCTCTTCCGGATCGACGAACTCCCGATCGACGCCGGGGACGTCCGCACCATCGCTGGTCTCGAGCGTCCCGGCGTCGAAGATGAAGAGCAGCTTGTCGCCCTCGGCGTCCGCGAGATCCCAGTCGACCACCAGATGCGCGCCGACCCGCACCGACAGGCCGAGCTCCTCCCGGATCTTTCGCGCGCAGGCCGCCCGCGGTGATTCACCCGGCTCCACGTAACCGCCCGGGATTTCCCAATGTTCCGCGTGGCTGGATCTCACGACGAGAACCCGCCCCGCCCGATCGAGGAAGAGCGCACCTGCCGCAACACGCGGGGTGGCCGGAGCCTGCGCTGAACTCACACCGATCAGATTAGGGCTGCGAAGTCCCTGTCTCGGGGGGTTTGAGCTGAGCGGCGGCTGGCAGGGTGCTGTGAGATCGGGCCGTGGGTGGATTTTCCCCAGGGGTTCTGGGTAGTCGTTGGCGATGGGTGGTTATGGCTGGCAGATCGCGCTCGTCGTGGTCCTTGTGCTGTTGAACGCGGTTTTTGCCGGAAGCGAGATGGCGTTGGTGTCGCTGCGCGAGAGCCAACTGCAGCGCCTGGAGCGTGAGTCCCGCACCGGCGCGACCCTGGCCCGGCTGGCCCGGGATCCGAACCGCTTCCTCGCCACCATCCAGATCGGCATCACGCTGGCGGGCTTCCTCGCGAGCGCCGCGGCTGCGGTTTCGCTGGCGCAGCCGCTGATCGAACCGCTGGGGTTCCTGGGCAATGCGGCCGGACCGGCGGCGATCGTGCTGGTGACGATCGTGCTGACGTTCTTCACGTTGGTGATCGGGGAGTTGGCGCCGAAGCGGATCGCGATGCAGCGGGCTGAGGGTTGGGCGTTGGCGGTGGCACGGCCGTTGGATCTGCTGGCGACGGTGACACGGCCGGCGGTGTGGTTGCTGGGCAAGGCGAGTGATGCCGTCGTGCGGGTGGCGGGTGGGGATCCGGCTGCCGCGCGGGAGGAAGTCTCCAGCGAGGAAATTCGGGACATCGTCGCGACGCAGGAGAGTTTTTCGCCGGAGCAGCGGTCGATCATCAGTGGGGCGTTCGAGATCGCTGACCGTACGCTGCGGGAGGTTCTGGTTCCGCGGCGGGACGTTTTCACGTTGTCGGCGGTGCTGCGTGCGGATGAGGCGTTGCGGCGGCTGGCGGAGGCGGGACGGTCGCGGGCGCCGGTGACCGGGCCGCTCGGACTGGACGATGTGCTCGGGGTGGTGCATCTGCGGGATCTGGTGGCTGCGGAAGGACCAGTCATCGGCTACGTCTTTCCGCCGCTGTTCCTGCCGGAGACGTTGAAGGTCTCGGATGCGATGCCGCAGATGCGGTCGCAGCGGCAGCAGATTGCGCTCGTGGTGGATGAGCACGGCGCGGTGAACGGCATCGTCACGATGGAGGACCTGCTCGAGGAGATCGTCGGCGAGATCTATGACGAGACCGACCGGGACGTGCAGTCGGTGGTGCACGAGGACGACGGCGCGATGGTGTTGCCGGGCACGTTCCCGATTCACGACCTGCCGGATATCGGCGTCGACGTGGATCGGGGCGAGGGGGACTTCACGACGGTGGCGGGGCTGCTGTTGGCGAAGCTGGGGCACATTCCGGAGCAGCCGGGCGAGGTCGTGGAGTTGGAGGGGCACACCGCCGAGGTCACGTGCGTCGAGGGTCGGGCGATCACCGGCGTACGGTTGCGGCCGCTTTCAGGAAGCACTCAGTCGGACTTGTTAGCTTCTGTCCGACCTGACAGTCCTGAGTAGGGGGAGTTGTGGGCTTCAAGAAGCTGCTGGGTGCCTTCGGCGTGGGCGGACCGACCGTGGACACCGTGCTGGCGACTCCGGACACGCGGCCCGGCGAGTTGCTGACCGGGCAGGTGAACCTGGTCGGCGGCAACCATGACGTCAGCATCGAGCACGTCACGCTCGGGCTCGTCACCCGGGTCGAGGTCGAGAGCGCCGGCGGGGAATACGCGGCGGACGGCGAGTTCCACCGGGTGGCCGTCGCGGGCGCGATGCGGCTCGCTGAGGGGGAGCGGCTGTCGCTGCCGTTCCAGCTCACGATGCCGTGGGAAACCCCGGTCACCGCGGTGTACGGGCAGCACCTGCGCGGCATGACCATGGGCGTCCGGACGGAAGTCGCCATCGCCAAGGCCGTCGACAAGGGTGACCTGGATCCGTTGGCGGTGCACCCGCTGCCGGTGCAGGAGCGGATCCTCGAGGCGTTCGCCCGGCTGGGCTTCCAGTTCAAGAACGCCGACCTCGAGTACGGCCAGATCCACGGCGTACACCAGACGCTGCCGTTCTACCAGGAAATCGAGTACTACCCGCCGGCGCAGTACGCGCAGGGCATCAACGAGGTTGAGCTGACCTTCGTCACCAACCCGCACACCGTCGAGATCGTGCTGGAGTTCGACAAGCGCGGCGGCATGTTCAGCAGCGGCCACGACTCGTACGGCCGTTACACCGTCCCGCACAGCGACGCCGATTCGGCGGACTGGGCGCAGGTCGTGGACGGCTGGGTCCGTCAGGCGCTGAGCCACTACCAGAGCCAGCCCGGCTACGGCTACGGCCACGGCCCGAGCCACGGTTACGGCCAACCGGGTCACGGCTACGGCCACGGTCACCAGAGCCACGGTCACCGGGGCGGCGGCATGGGCATGGGCGGCGTGGCGGCGGGTGTGGTCGGCGGTCTCGCCGCGGGCTACGTCGCCGGTGAGGTCATGGACGAGGTGTTCGAGGACGAGGGCGGCGACGAGTAGTCCCTACTTCAGTCCTTCTTTGACGCGGGCCTCGGTGGGGGCCCGCGTCGCGCCCAACGTGCGAGCCGTGTCGATGAGTGGCACGTGGCTGAACGCCTGCGGAAAGTTGCCGACCAGCCGCCGGGCGTCCTGGTCGTACTCCTCGGAGAGCAGCCCGACGTCGTTGCGCAGGGCGAGGAGGCGTTCGAACACTTCGCGTGCCTCCTCGTGCCGGCCCATCAACGCGTAGTTGTCGGCGAGCCAGAACGTGCAGGCCAGGAAGGCGCCTTCGCCGGGCGGCAGGCCGTCGACGTCGGTGCCGGGGTGCTGGGTGTAACGCTGCACGAAGCCGTCTTCGAGCAGGTGCCGTTCGATCGCCTCGACGGTGCCGACCACGCGTTCGTCGGTGGCGGGCAGGAAGCCGACCAGCGGCACCATGAGCAGTGCGGCGTCCAGCTCGTCGGACCCGTAGAACTGGGTGAAGGTGCGGCGCTTCTTGTCGTACCCCTTCTCCAGGATGTCGGCGCGGATCGTGTCGCGCAGTTCGCACCAGCGTTCCACCGGGCCGGGCAGTCCGAACTCTTCGACGGCTTTGACCGCGCGGTCGGCGGCGACCCAGGCCATCAGCTTGGAGTGCACGAACTGTTTCGGACCGCCGCGCACCTCCCAGATGCCCTCGTCGGGGTCTGTCCAGTGGTCCTCGACGAAGTCCATGAGTTTGACCTGGAGGCCCCAGGCCGGGTCTTCGGCTTTCAGCCCGGCGCGGCGGCCCTGGTGCAGCGCGTCCATGACTTCGCCGTACACGTCGAGTTGGAACTGTTCGGCGGCCGCGTTGCCGATCCGGACCGGGTTGCCGTCGTAGCCGGTGAGCCAGTCGGCGACGTACTCGTCGAGGCGGCGTTCGCCGGCGACGCCGTACATGATCTGGAGTTCGGCGGGGTTGCCCGCGATGGCGCGGAGCAGCCACTTTCGCCAGGCCAGAGCCTCGCTCTGGAATCCTGAGTAGAGCAGCGACTGCAGGGTGATCGTGGCGTCGCGCAGCCAGCAGAAGCGGTAGTCCCAGTTGCGGACGCCGCCCAGCTTCTCCGGCAGCGAGGTGGTGGCCGCGGCCACGATGCCGCCGGTGGGTGCGTAGGTCAGGGCCTTGAGCGTCAGCAGCGACCGGACCACCGCGTCGCGCCATTCACCCTCGTACGTGCACGCGGAAACCCAGCCGCGCCAGTAGCCCTCGGTGACGCCCAGTTCGTGGGCCGGGTCGATCGGGTCCGGCGCGGGCAGGTGGGAGGGCCGCCAGGTCAGGACAAACGGCGTACGGTCGTCCGGTCCGACCGTGAAGTCCGCATGGGTGGACATGTTCTCGCCGCGCGTCTCCACGTCGGTGCGCAGCCAGACGGCGTCCGGCCCGGCGACCGCCACGAGGTCGTCCTGCTCGCGGTAGACCCAGGGCACGACGTGTCCGTAGTCGAAGCGCAGGCGCAGGCGCATGGTCATCCGGACGTGGCCGCGGACGCCTTCGACGATGCGGATGACGACGGGTGCCTCGTCGCGGGGCGGCATGAAGTCGATCAGGCGGACCACACCGTCGGCGGTCTCGAACTCGGTTTCGAGGACCATGGTGTCCGGCCGGTACTGCCGCCGGACGGCGACTATCTCGTCGGCGGGCGCGATGGTCCAGTGCCCGTTGTCCGCGGAGCCGAGCAGGGCGGCGAAGATCGCCCCGGAGTCGAAGCGGGGCACGCACAGCCAGTCGATCGAGCCGTTGCGACCCACCAGGGCGGCGGTCTGCGTGTCGGCGATGATCGCGTAGTCCTCGATGGGCAACGCCATGACCTCGTTACATACCCCGGAAGGGCAGCCGATTCACCTGCGGAAATTCGGACAGTTGGTCCTATTGGCGGCCATCGCTGACCGGCCGACCGAGGTTGTTTGCCGCCCGACAAATTCCACAACACGTAATATTTCGGACATGAAGCTCGCTCTAGTGACCGTTGCCTTGCTGCTGTCCGGAACCGTCGCGACCCCCGCGGCGCACGCTGCGCCGCTGGCGGGATCCGCCGCGAGTGGCACTCTCGTCGCCCGGTACTCCTTCGACGGCGGCCGGACCAGCGGAATCCGTGACGAGAGCGGCAACGGGCACACGCTGCGGTTGATCGCCGGCAACGGCGGCGGAGTCCGGGCGGTGCCGCACCGCAGCGGCCAGGCCGTGCGCTTCCCGGCCAAATGCCGGACCGCGAGCCGCTGCCCGCACGCTGCGCTGCAAAGCCCCAGCTCCGCAAACCTCAACCCCGGGACCAGACCCATCGCGTACGGGGCGGAAGTGCTGCTCGCCCCCAGCCAGACCACCCGCGGCCAGAACGTCGTCCAGAAGGGCTACTCCTCGACGAGCAGCCAGTGGAAGTTGCAGATCGACGGCAGCGCCGGCCGGCCGAGCTGTGTGCTGGTCGGCGCCTCCGGTGGGATCAAGGTCGCGCGCAGCACCGTCACGGTCGCTGACGGGCACTGGCACGCCGTCGAGTGCCGCCGCAGCCCGACAACGCTCAGCGTGCTGGTCGACGGCGCGGTCCGGGGCAGCCGCACGATCTCGGCGCGGCTGTCGGTGACCAACAACCGCCCGCTCAGCATCGGCGGCAAGGGCGCCTACTCCGACAACGACCAGTTCCAGGGCATCCTCGACGACGTCTGGGTGCGGATCGGCTAACCGCCCAGCCCGGCCGCCATCGCCGCCACCAGTTGTGCGTCCGGGGTGTCACCGGACAACTCCCAGGCGAATGCGCCCCCCAGGCCGGTGCTTCGGGCGTACGCCATCTTGGCTTTGATGGTGTCGGGGGTGTCGTAACTCCACCACTGGCCGCGGCAGAACGCATAGGCCGTGCCGCCCGCCATGCCGGTGGGCGGACACGTCGTGCGCAGCACGTCGTAGTCCTCGATGCCCTTGTCGTAGGAACCGTCGGCCGCGCCCGCCGCGCGCCCGCCCGGCTCGGCCGCGGCGACGCCCCGCCAACCGCGGCCATAGAAACCCACCCCGAGCAGGACTTTCTCCGGCGGCACCCCCAGCGCCAAGAGCTCCCGCACGGCCGTTTCGGTGGTCGCGGTCTCGCGCGGAATTCCCGGGTACGCCGTCAGCGGCGAATGCGGCGCAGTGGGTCCCGGAGTGTCCCCGGTGCCGAAAAAGTCGTAGGTCATCGCGCTGAGCCAGGTCGCCGACCGCGCCGCGCTCGCATAGTCAGTGGCGGCCAGCTTCCCCTTGTCGCCCGGCACCGCGGCTGTCAGCACAGCGTCCGGCCCGAGCTCGGTTCGCAGCGCCGCCAACAGCCCCGGCAACGCCTGCGGGCCGCTCTCATCACAGGCCAGTCCGCACGCGTTGGGATATTCCCAGTCCACATCGATGCCGTCGAACAAGCCGGCCCACCGGGAGTCCTTCAGCAACGTCGCGCAGGAGCGGGCGAACTTCACCGGATCCCGGGCCGCCTCGGTGTATCCCCGCGACCCTGTCCACCCGCCGAACGACCAGGTCACCCGCAGCTGAGGATGCTTCGCCTTGAGCTTGCGGAGCTGCCCGAACGTGCCGCGCAGGCCCTGGCCGGGCACATCGGCGACACCGTCCACACTGTTCTGCGCCTCGTAAGGCTTCTCGTAGGCGGCCCAAGCGTCGCCGGTGGCGCACGTGCCGTCGGTGACCTTGCCGAACGCGTACACAAGGTGGGTGAGCTTGGCCGCCGCCCCGCTGGAGTCGACGTCGCGCACCTGAAAATTGCGGCCGTAAACGCCCCAGTCGGTGAAGTAGGCGACCACCCTCGGACCTTGCGGCGCCGCCGGCTGCTCCTGCTCGGCAGAAGTGCAGCCGGACAGCAGCAAGATCATGGCGACGAAGACGGGTACGACCCGCACGCGGGCCTCCCCATCCCTCGCAGGTCCGGCGAACCTACCTCGACGGCGACGCCGACGGCTCGGGCGCTAACCCGATCGTGTAGTCCTGGATCGTGTAACACGACTCGTCGTCAGCCACCGTCGCCGACTTGTCGATCGTGATCCGCGTGGGATGAGCGTCCCCCAAGTCTCGCTCCACCTCGACCTTCGCGCCCTTCTGCCGTGCGCTCTCCGCCTCCGCCTCCAACTGCTGCAACGTCGGCACCAGATTCGCCAACCGCAACATCAGCGCCCGTCGAGCCGCATCGTCCAGCCCCTCGGTCCGGACCACCTCGTCACCCTCGACGGTGACCCGGAACTTCCCGAGCAGGGCACGTTCCCCGCAATCAGACGTCAACGTGAAGACGTACTTCGCCGGCACCGACCAGGTCGTCGGCGGCTCGTTCATGACGTTCGGTTCGGCGTTCGCGCACCCGCTCAGCAGCACGGCGAGCACGGCACAGGAGACGAGACGACGCACAGGACCCTCCACGGGAATCGACGCTAAACCTTCAGACGCGTACGGCGACAGCACCGTTCCGCCCGGCGGGTGACCGCGCGACTGTGCGATCGTTTCCTGGTGGCCGGACAACGCGGGGAGTCAGCGCTGCGCCCCCTGCTGACCTGGCGTCGCGTCTTCGCCCGCATGCGCGCGGTCCTCCGCAACGGCATCACCACGTTCGTGGTGCTCTCCTTCACCCTCTGGCTGATGCCCGGCGTGCGCTCCACCGACGTCGTCGACACCATGGGCCTCGTCGTCCTCGTCGCGGTCGTCGGCGCCGTACTCCGTCCACTGCTGCTCTTCGGCGTGATCGCGCTGGGCGGCTGGGGTGCGATGCTGCTCGGCGTCGCCGCCCAGGTCATCGTCATGGCCGTCGCCCTGGAACTGGACCCGTCGAAACGGCTCAGCGGTTGGCCCACCGTCGGCGTCGCCGCCCTGCTCGCCGTGGTCTGCGCCGCGATCTTCGACTGGATGATCGACAGTGGCACCGAGGACACCTTCCAGAACGAAGCCACCCGGCTCATGCGCGGCATCAGGCGGCGCCAGGCCCGGCAAGCCGGCGGCCGGATCTTCGAGCTGCGCCGCCCCCGCCCCGGCACCGATCCCGGCCTGCTGATCGTTCAACTCGACGGGGTCAGCGAGCCGGTGCTGCGCTGGGCCGTACGCGCCGGCAACCTGCCGACCATCGGCCGCTGGCTGCGCTCCGGCACACACACCATGCGTGGCTGGCACACCGGCCTGCCCTCGACCACCCCGGCCGCGCAGGCCGGCATCCTGCACGGCGCCGCCCGGCAGATTCCCGCTTTCCGGTGGTTCGAGAAAGACACCGGCCGGCTGATGGTCTCCAACCGGCCCCGCGATGCCGCCGTGATCGAACAGCGCCTCTCCGACGGTCAGGGTCTGCTGCGCGACGACGGTGTCAGCATCGGCAACGCCTTCTCCGGCGACGCGAAGATCGCCCTGCTCACGGTCAGCCACGCGGCGCTGCCCGGCCGCTCGGCCCGCGGGTGGGCGGCCTTCATGGCAAGCCCGTTCGGCTTCACGCGAGCCCTGGTCCTCGGCATCGGTGAAGTCTTCGCCGAACTCCACCAGGCCCGCCTGCAACGCCGCCGCGACCTGCACCCGCGCGTCAGCCGCTCCGGCGCCTTCCTCGCCCTGCGCCCCGCCTCGATCCTGCTGCGCGACGTCAACGTCTCCCTCATCGCCGAACAGATGGCCCGCGGTGCCCCCGCCGTCTACTGCGACCTGGTCGACTACGACGAGGTCGCCCACCACGCCGGCCCGGCCCGACCCGAATCGCTGCGCCAACTCGAAAGCCTCGACCAGATGCTCGGCGTCCTGGAACGCCTCGGCCAGGAAGCCGCCCGCGACTACCGCATCGTCGTCCTCTCCGACCACGGCCAGAGCCAGGGCGCCACGTTCCGCCAACGCCACGGCGAGACCCTCGACGAGGCGGTCGAACGGTTCTCCGCCCCCGACCCGGCCGACGCCCCGAGCGTCCCCGCCGAAGAGGAAGCCACCCGCGAGCCGGAGTTCCCGCAGCCGCCCGTCGCCCCGGTGCTGGTCGTCTCTTCCGGCAACCTCGCTCTCATTTACTTCACCCGGCACCCCGGCCGCCTGGACCGCGCCCGCATCGACGCGACCTATCCCAAGCTCATCGGTGGCCTGGCCGGCCACCCCGGCATCGGCCTCGTCGTGGTTCATGAAGGCGACGGACCCGTGGCGTACGGGCCGGCGGGCTCGCACCGGCTCACCGACGGCACGGTGACCGGGCAGGACCCGCTGCTTCCGTACGGCCCGCAGGCCCGCACCGACCTGCTCCGCCACCAGGAGACCGCCCACGTCGGCGACCTGGTCGTGATCAGCGCGCTGGACCCGCTCACCAGCGAGGTGTCTGCCTTCGAGGAACTGGTGGGCTCGCACGGCGGGCTCGGCGGCTGGCAGACCGAAGGCATGCTGGTCCACCCCGCCGACTGGCAGATCACCCAGGGCGACCTGAACGGGCCGGACGCCGTACACCGGCAGCTGATCGATTGGCTGGAACTGTTGGACCTGCGCGCCCCCGCCCCGTTGCCCGCCTCCTCACCCGCGCTTGACCCGTCGCCTGCCTCCTCGCCGGCGCTTGATTCGTCGCCCGCCTCCTCACCCGCGCTCGACCCGTCGGCCGCGCTTGACCCGTCGCCCGCCTCCTCGCCGGAGCTTGATTCGTCGCCCGCCTCCTCACCCGCGCTCGACCCGTCGGCCGCGCTAGACCCGTCGGCCGTGGCCCGTCGCCGCGGCTGACCGTGCCGGGGGAGTGACGCGGTCCCAGAAGGCCGGGACGGCGCGGCGGCGCGACTTTCGCACAGCCGAGATGGTTGATTGAAATGTGCGTTTTATCCCTTTTGTGCGCCGCGTCCTGTTGACCGCCGTCGCGTCCACCACCCTCGTCGCCGCCACCAGCGCCGCCCCCGCACTAGCGGTCGGCAACAGCCCGGAAAAGGCCCCCCTCTTCAACGGCTCCGTCTACGCCATCGCCTACCGCGGCGACACCGTCTACGTAGGTGGCTCCTTCACCAGCGTCGCCTGGGGTGGCCGCAGCTACGAGCGCGCCCGGCTCGCCGCCTTCAACACCCGCTCCGGCGCCCTGCTCAACTGGTCACCCAAGGCCAACAGCACCGTACGCGCCCTCGCCGCCGAAGGCTCCGCTGTCTACGCCGGCGGCAGCTTCACCACCGTCTCCGGCTGGCAACGCGACAACCTCGTCCGCCTCGACGCGAACACCGGCAACGTCAGCGCCTTCTCCCACCGGGTCACCGGCACCCCGTACGCACTAGCCACCGGCAACGGCCGCCTCTACGCCGCCGGCAGCTTCTCCGCCATCAACGGCAGCACCCGCCGCAACGCCGCCGCCTTCTCCCTGTCCAGCGGCTCCCTCGACAGCAAATGGAAGCCGAGCGCCGACGACGCGATCCACAGCCTCGCCGTCACCGGCAGCCGCGTCTACCTCGGCGGCTCCTTCCACAAGGTCAGCGGCGTCAGCGGCACCCTGCGCATCGCCGCCGTCACCCCCACCGGAGGATCGGTCGACAAAGCCTTCCGCCCATCCGCGAAAGCCCAGGTCAACGCCATCGCCACCGACTCCAACGGGGTCTACGCCGCCACCGGCGGCCAGGGCGGCCGCCTCCTCGCCTTCACCCCCAGCGGCAAACCGCGCTGGCAACGAGTCTTCGACGGCGACGCCACCGCGGTCACCACGCTGAGCGGCACCATCTATGTCGGCGGCCACTTCGACCGAGCCTGCACCACCCTCAACAACGGCGCCCAAGGCACCTGCACCGACGGCTCGATCTCCCGCGTCAAGCTCGCCGCGGTCTCCCAGTCCGGCGCCCTGACCGGCTGGGCCCCCCAAGCCAACGGCGTCATCGGCGTCCGCACCCTCGTCACCGACCGCAACCGCGGCGCCATCGGCGCCGGCGGCGACTTCACCACCATCGGCGGCCAGAACCGCAAACGGTACGCATCCTTCCGCTGACCTGACCCGAAGAAGCCCGGTTCCCGTACGGGGGCCGGGCTCCTTCGTTCGGCCATCATGAGGCAGTGGTTGTTGCGGCCATTGCCGCGTACTTACGGTCTGGGCGGTCCGGGAATTGTTGCCTGACGCGCTGACGTTCGGTGAAGCCGGCTTTCGTGAGGCGGGCGGAGAGCTCGTCAACGGGCCAGCGGTAGGCGCGATGGACCTTGTGGTCGAACGCAGCCACCCGGTCATCGCTGTCGAAGAAGCCGATCACCAGCTTCCCGGACGGAACCAGCATCCGGCGAAACTCAGCAAGTACCCCGTCCAGCTCCGATGGCGGTAGATGGATGGTCGAGTACCAGGACAGGATGCCGGCCACCGACCGGTCGGGAAGGTTCAGGTCGGTCATCGATCCGAATCGAAACGTCGGTCCGGGGAAGTTCGTCCTGGCGTAGTCGATGAACTCGGGGACGAGGTCGACGCCGGTCACGTCGGCGCCGAGCGAATGCAGGTAGGCGCTCCAATGCCCGGGGCCGCAACCGAGGTCGAGCACCGGGCCGGCCAGGCCGACGAGGTGATCTCGAAGGAGAGCCGTGTCGTCCACGTCGGCCTGCCAGTCATCCGCGAACAGGTCGATGTACTGCTTCGACATGCCCGAGTAGGCGTCGCGGACCGACTGGTTTCTCACGACGTGACTCTAAGGGTGCTGCTGCGACGCCGTCGCGGTGAGTTCTCCGACGGCGTCGCAGCAGATCGTCACAGGATTTAGGCGCGCACCCGGCGCCTGCGGTTAGCCATCACGGCGCCCAGTGCCATCGCCATGCCGAGCAACAGGGACGGCACGGCCATGGGGCGGAGGAGCATCGATGCGTACGGGAAAGCACTGAGTTCGCTCAGCGTCACCAGGAGGAAAGTGGGCGCGGCCGCGAGAAGCAGGCGCGGGTCGGCCGTCGCGATCCAGAGGAAGGCGGCCAGCACCGCCAGCAGGCCGATCATTGTCGGAGCCGGCAGCGGCAGTTCCACAAACCAGTCCAGAGTATTCAGACTGACCAGGTGCAGGACGAGCACGGGCGCTGTGACCAGGGCTGCGTCGCCCACCCCGACCGGCGGCACGTCGGCGGGACGAAAAAAGCCGGCGATCATCAGGGGCGCCGCCACGAACGGTCCCCACCACGCGGGTGCCGCGCCGGAGGTGAACATGTTCACGGCACCCAGGTTCGGCGCGACCATTGCCGCCACCACCAAGGCCAGCGCCGTACGCCGCCAACCGAGAACGAGGGTCACCAGAGTCGCCAGCACCAGGACCAGGTTCAGCGTGTGGACCGGGAACCGTTCCCAGAGTTGGCTGATTCCGTCCGGCACGACGAAGAACATCAAGAAGTCCAGTCCGAACAGCGCACTCACGGCGAGGACGGCCACGGCCGCCAGGTGCATGCCCTGCCAGAGCAGCACGGCCGCCGGACGACCCGCCGTGCTGCCTCCGCGAACCCGGAGGCCGCCGCGCACCAGGGCGATCGCCTGATGGAGTTCGGGCCACCGACGGGTGGTCGGGGCGTCGCCGAGCAGGACCTCGAGCATTTCGTCGCTGCGTTCACGACGGTACGGGGCGGGGTAGGACCGGAGCAGCGCGCGGTAGCGGCGCTCGAGGATTTCGTGGCTCATGCTGGCGGGTCCTCCAGGTAGACGGTCGGCTGGCCGGGCGTTGGCAGGCTGCGGCAGCCGGTCGAACACAGACGTTCGGCCGACTCGCGGTCGGGTGTTGGCGGGTTACTGCAGGTGGTCGAACACGGATGATCTGCCGGCTTTCGACCAGGGCGCGGTCCGTGGATCCTGGCGACGCCGAGCCCGGCGCGGGTCGTCGTGATCCATGGGGCCGCCCTAGGCGATGGCGGTTCTTGGCAGCCGGTCGTGCACGATGCGGGCGGCTCGGGCGAGCCGGTCCGCTTCCTCGGCCAGCACCGCGTGCCCATCCTCGGTGAGGCGGTAGTAGCGACGGGCCCGACCGTTGACGATCTCTTCGCCGTCGGCGACGACGAGGCCTTCGCCGAGCAGCCGGTCAATGACCGAATAGAGCGAGCCGGCGGCGAGCTTTACTCGCCCTCCGGAGAGGTCTTCCACTTGCTTGACGACGGCGTATCCATGCAGTCGCCCGTCGAGAAGCGCGGCGAGGACGAAGTACGACGGCTCGCGCAGAGCAGTTGATCGCATGGCAGGAAGAATACATAAGCTACTTGTATATGCAACAGCGCTCTCGACATTCGGTCGTGGCTGGGCATGGGGCGCGCACGATGCCGACATCTATTCAGAAATGCCGGATTCGCGAGTGGCACCGAGGAGGAGCTTGATGCGGGCAACGACGATCTCGGCGCGCGATGCCTGTGACGGTGGGCTGGGGTGGGTGGCACACAATGGGCGGGTGCGGATCACCACTCTGGCGCCGTTGGCCGTCGACGGGCAGGTTGTGCGGGGCGAGCGTCTGGCCGCCGTGATTCGGGAGCTTGCCGGGGCGCGGGGCCGGGCTGTCTCTACTAACGCGCTGGCGGATGCCGTGTGGCATGGGGATCCGCCCGAGGACGCGGCCGGGGCGGTGCAGGCGCTGGTTTCTCGGGCGCGGCGGCTCGGGCTTCCTGTCGTGGCCGTTGCGGGCGGTTACCGGGTGCCTGCCGAGCAGGTGGAGACCGATGCCGCCGCCGCTCGGGCGTCGGTTGACCAGGCGCGGCTGGCGCTGCGGGATGGTGATCCGCAGCGTGCTCGGCGGGCGGCGGAAGCCGCGCGGGCGTTGTTTCCCGAGGTGCCCGACCTGGTCGACGGCGAGGTGGCCCGTCTGTTCGCGGATGTCACCGCCGTGGGTGCCGAGGCCGCGTTGGGCGCTGGTGCCTCGTGGCCGGAGAACGACCTGCGGCTGCTGGCCGGCCGGACCCCGCCTGATGAACCGGCGGTGGCCCTGCTCGTCCGGGTGTTGGCTGCTCAGGGCCGGGATGCGGAAGCTCTCGAGGTCGTCGAGCGGTTGCGCGCCGAGCTGGCCGACCGGTACGGCTCCGATCCGTCGCCGGTGATCGCCGATGTCCATCTCGCCCTGCTGCGGGGGGAGCTCAAGCCGCGAAGTGCGCCGCGCCGGTCGGCGCTGGTTGCCATGCCAGCGTCGTGGCTGCGGCCGGGAACAGCGTTCGTGGGGCGGGATGGCGATGTGGCGGAGGTGGTTCGGCAGCTTGCCGAGGCTCCGCTGGTCACTGTGGTGGCAACCGGGGGTGCCGGGAAGACTCGCCTGGCCGCCGAGGTGGCGAGACGGGCGCCTGGCGCCGTACGTGTGATTGAGCTTGCGGGTCTGCGGTCTTCCGATGAGGTGTTGTCGGTGGTGCTCGCGGCGCTGGGCGGAGCGGAGACCACGACACCGGGGCTCACCGTCGAGCGGCGGGTGTTGACACCTGAGGAGCGGTTGCGGGCGGTGGCGCCGGAGTTGGCCGGGCTGGTGGTGCTCGACAACTGTGAGCATGTGCTGGATGCGGCGGCCACGGTGGTTGCCGATCTCCTGGCTGCGGCGGGTCCGGAGCTGGCGGTGCTGGCGACGAGCCGGGCACCGCTGGGGTTGGCGGGCGAGTCGGTGTATCGACTCGCGGCGTTGCCCGATGCGGAGGCGCTTGACCTGTTGGAGACCCGGGCTCGGGCCGGCGGGGCGGCGATGACCTGGGATGTCGAGCGGGCACTGGCCCTCTGTCACCGGCTCGACAATCTGCCCCTCGCGCTCGAGCTGGCCGCTGCGCGGTTGCGGCATATGCCGATCGACGATGTGCTGGCCGGGCTGTCCGACCGGTTCGCGTTGCTGGACGAGGCGCTGCGCGGGCTGCCCGAGCGGCATGCCAGCCTGTGGGCGATGGTCGACTGGAGCCGGGAGCTGCTGGCCCCGGCCGAGCGGGACCTGCTGCAACGCCTGGCCGTCATCCCCGCGCCGTTCACCGCCGACGCTGCAGCTGCCGTCGCGGTTGCAGGAGGGGCAGCCCGCGCGGGTAGGCAGCCCGACGTCCGTCGTGGCTTAGCAATCCTGGTCGAGCAGTCGCTGGTGATCTTGGAGGACGGCGACGGCGGGCCGTCCCGCTACCGCATGCTGGAGACGGTGCGGGAATACGGCGAGGCGCGCCTGGGCGACCGCCGCGCGGCGATGACCGGCCTCGTGACATGGGCCAGGCAGCAGGCGGTGGCGCTGGGCGCCGACCACATTGGACCAAAGCAGCTGGAGGCCCTCGCCGCCACCGCCAAGGAGCAGGAGAACTTGCTTGCGGCGCTGCGGTGGAGCGCAGCCCAGGACGACGAGCCCGCCATGGTCGACCTGGCCGCGGCGTTGTTCCAGCTGTGGACCGTACGGGGACTGCACGTCGAGGTGTCGACGTGGAGCCGGACCGTGCTGAGGGCTGACGATCCCGCGGCTCGGACCAGGTCGGCGGTTGCTCGGGGCGAGGCGTCCGGCAGGCCGTTGCCGAACGCGGACCGGCTCGCGGGAGTGTGCTTGCTGGCCCGGGTGAACGGGTCGATCACCGGACCGCCCCGGCTGACCGCGTTGGCGGGGCGAGCGTTGCGTCTGGTGGTCAGGGAGCGGTCCGCTGACATCTCCGCGCGGCACCTTGCGATGGCCGAAGCGTTGCCGGGGTTTGACCGGTTCGCTCCGGAGGAGACCATGCGGCACGCCGCGAAGCTGATCGCCCATCCGGACCCGTTCGTGCGAGCACTGGGTCTGTTCGCGCGCGCGGTTGTCCGGGAGAACAGTGGCATGCCGGACCAGTCTGTCGTGGACGCCGAAGCCGCGTACGCGATGTTCGAAACGGCGGGTGACCACTGGGGGATGGCTATGGCTGCGCAGGCGATGGGGCATTCCTTCGGCACTCGCCGGGAGAACTCGGTGGAGTGGTTGCAGCGCAGCTTGCAGCACATGAACCTGGTCGGCGCCGTGCAGGATGCCCGCTCGGTCCGGTTGATGCTCGACGCCAAACTGGCGCTCGAAGGCGATGCCGGCGCGGAGCGGCGACTGCGTGAGTCGGCGTCCTCCGCGCAATCGGATGACGGCGACGTGGCTCATGCGAGTCTGGGCCTGGCCCACATCGCGTGGGAACGCCGCCATCTCGCTGAGGTGGTGGAGCACGCCGACGCGGTGTTGCGGGCGACCGCGGGTCTGCCCGCGCCGCTGGCCGAACATCGGGTCGTCTTCCGGATCGCCGTGGCGGTGCTCTACCTGATGGCCGAGGAGTCGGAAGCCCGCGGCGTCGCCCAGCTCACGCTGGCCCGCGACGAAGTGCTGAAGACGAACGACGCTCCGCTCGCCGGTGCGTGGGCGCTGGGCGGTGCGGTGTGTGCGGCTCAGCGCGGTGACGACCAGCTCGCCCGTGAGCTGTGGGCGCGCGCCATGCGTTCCGGGGCCTCGTTGAGCATGATGCTGCCGCCGGGCGGGAACGAACGCCTGACGGCGGCCCTCGGCACCGAGGACCGCCGTCAACAGTTGCTGGCTGAGCGTCGTGACGAGCCCGTCGCGGCGACCGCCGCGCAGATCCGCGAGCTCATGGACCGACTGCTCAGACCTTCTTCCGGTACGCCCGGAGCGCCAGCGGCATGAAGCACACCACGAATCCGGCGCACCACGCGAGCGTCCACCACACGTGATTGTCGAGCGGCGTGCCGAGGAACAGGCCGCGTACCGCGCCGACCAGGTGGGTCAGCGGGTTCACGTCGACGAACGCCTGCATCCAGCCCGGCAGCGTGCTCGTGCTGACGAACACGTTGGAGGCGAAGCTGAGCGGCATGATCAAGGCGAACATCAAACCCTGGACTGCGCCGGGGGTACGGACCTTCATCGCCACGAAGACCGGCAGCCAACTCAGGCACAGCGCGAAAAGGACGGCGAGCAGGCAGCCGGCGATCGCACTGAACGGGTCCGTGGTGATCCGGAAGCCCATGACGTAACCGATGCCGACCGTCACCAGCGTGACGATCAGGTAGCGCACCACGTCACCCAGCACGGCACCGACCAGCGGCGCCGACCGGGGCACCGGCAGCGACCGGAACCGGTCGAAGATGCCCTTCTGCAGGTCGGTGTTGAGGTTGACACCGATCGCGATGCAGCCGGTGGCGATCGTCTGCGCCAGGATGCCCGGCAGGAGGAACTGCAGGTAGTCGTGGGTCGACCCGGCCACCGCCCCGCCGAAGATGTAGACGAAGATGACCAGGAACAGCACCGGCTGCAGGGTCACGTCGATCAGCGCTTCGGGCGTACGCCAGGTCTTGATCAGGCTGCGCTTCGCGAGTGCGAGCGAGTGCCGTACCAGCCGGAAGGGGCGGCGCTGCGGAGCGGCCGCGACTTTGGCGATGGGCGTACGGGGCTTCTCGGCGAGCATCGTCATGCCGCGACCTCCGCACGGTCAGCCTTGCCGGTGAGCGAGAAGAAGACCTCGTCCAGGCTCGGCAGGTGCAGGGACAACTCGGTGACCGCGACCCCGGCACCCGCCAGCCGCGCCACCGCCTCGGTCAGCGCGGCGTCACCGGTCACCGGTACGGCCAGTACGCCCTTGCGGATCTCGTCGGCCGCCGCACCCGACGACACCTCGGACAGGATCGCGGTGGTCCGGGCCAGGTCGGCCGGGTTGGTGGGGCGTACCTCGAGGGTCTGCCCGCCGACCACCCGCTTCAGCCCGTCCGGGGTGTCGTGGGCGATGACCCGACCGTGGTCGATCACGGTGATCGCATCAGCCAGCGCGTCGGCCTCTTCCAGATACTGCGTCGTGAGCAGCACCGTCGCACCGCCCGCCACCAGGCTGCGCACCACGTCCCACATGTCTTCGCGCTTCGCCGGGTCGAGGCCGGTGGTCGGCTCGTCCAGGAAGATCACGTCCGGGGAGCCGACCAGGCTCGCGGCCAGGTCCAGCCGGCGCCGCATGCCGCCCGAATACGTCTTGGCCATCCGGTCGGCGGCCCCGGTCAGGTCGAACCACTCCAGTAGTTCCGCCGCCCGGCTTCGGGCACCCGCCCGGCCCAGGTCCAGCAGCGTGCCGAAGAGTTCCAGGTTCTGCCGGCCGGTCAGATCCTCGTCGACCGAGGCGTACTGGCCGGTCAGGCCGATCGACTGGCGGACCCGCTCAGCGTCCTTCACGACGTCGAACCCGGCGATCCGCGCACTGCCCGCATCCGGCGTCAGCAGGGTCGAGAGGATCCGTACGGCGGTGGTCTTGCCCGCGCCGTTGGGGCCGAGCACGCCGAGCACCGTGCCGCGGGGCACAGCCAGGTCGACCCCCTGCAACGCTTTTGTCGCACCGAAGTGCTTGACGAGGCCCTCGGCCTCGATCACGAGTTCTGCGGTCATGGTGAGAAGTCTGTGCCGGCCCGCTGACACGGCACCGACACGCCACCGACACGGGCGCTACAGGCCCTTGGTGCGAATGCCCCGGGCCAGGAAGGACCAGTACCGGGCGGGAGCGAAGCGGACCAGCAGGTCGGCCGCCTTAGCGATCGCGGTGATCACCAGCCGGGGCTTGCGCGCCTGCACCGCCGCGATGATCTGTCGGGCGGCCTCCTCCGGTGGCAGGGTCAGCGCCAGCTCCGTGAACCGCTTGATCTGCTCCGCCTGCTCCCCGTCGACGTCCGGGCCGCTGATCCGCGCACTCGTGGCGATGTTCGTGCGTACGCCGCCGGGGTGCACGACCGTTACCCCGACCCGGCCGGCCAACTCGTGCCGCAGCGCCTCGGAGAAGCCGCGGACGCCGAACTTGCTGGTCGCGTACGCCACCTGCGCCGGCGGTGCGAGCAAGCCGAACAGGCTGGACACGTTGACGACGTGCGCGCCGGGACGCTCCAGCAGCTGAGGCAGGAACGCCTTGGTCATCCGGACCACCGCATGCAGGTTGATCTCCATCAACCAGTCGAAGTCCTTCATCCCGACCTGCTCGAAGGTGCCGCTCAACGCCACCCCGGCATTGTTGATCAACAGGTCGGTGCCGCCGTGCCGCTCGGCCACCTCGGCGGCCAGATCCAGCCGGTCGCCGCCGTCGCCCAGATCCACGACATGGGTGCTGACGTCCTTGGCGCCGATCTGCCGCGCCTGCTCAGCGACCCGCTCCACGCCGTCGCCGTCGATGTCGACCAGCGCGAGCACGGCCCGCCGCTTCGCCAGATTCAGGGCTAGCGCCGCGCCGATCCCGCTCGCCGCCCCGGTGACCACACACGTACGCCCCGCGAACGCAAACCGCTCCATCGCACCCATCGTCCGATTATCGCCGCGCCGCACCTCCGCGTACACCCGCTCAGCGCCGCCGCAAATCGAAAGCCCACCTGCCGCAAATCGAACACGAAGCCGTCGCAGATCGAAAGCCAAGCCGTCGCAAATCGAAAGTCCGGAGCCGCTCGGCTGCTGGTCGAGGGCGAGATCCAATCGGTCGAGCCAGCCTTTGGCGCCCACGGGGGCTACCCATCGCGGCGGCATGGGAGACGAGCAACCTGGCTGTTCGCCCTCCGCAAGCACCTTGCACTTCGCCGATGGCTCGGGCAGGCGGTGTCAGGCGGCGGCTTCCTCATCGAGGGTGGGGTCGGCTTCGCGGGCGCGGCGGCGGCGGACGTGGATGACGACGTAGGCGGCGATGGCGACGGCGATCCCGCCGATCACCCAGAAGGTGTACTGGTGGGACTCCTCGACCATCTTCACGAGCTGGGTGCCGAAGAGGTAGGCGACCGTGGTCCACCAACCGACCCACAGCGCCGCGCCGATGGTGTTGTAGAGGAGGAAGGTTCTCCAGGGCATGTTGGTGAGGCCGGCGATGACCCCGTTGAGCTGGCGGAGGCCGTCGATGAAGCGGGCCACCACGACGATGCGGTTGCCGCGGCGAGCGAAGAAGCGCTCGGCGCGTTCCAGGCGGGGCGGGGTGATGAAGATGTACTTGCCGAAGCGGTTCACCGCCTTGCGGCCGCCGCGGACGCCGATCCAGTAGCCGATGTTGTCGCCGAGGACGGCCGCGATGAAGCAGACCGCTGCTACCGCGAAGATGTCCAGCCGGCCCCAGGTGGAGTAGATCGCGGCGGCGATCATGAGGGTTTGGCCGGGGGCGGGAACGCCGAAGCTCTCCACCCCGATGACGCCGGCCAGGGCGAGGTAGCCCCAGCGGTCGAGGATCGGCGCCACCGGTTGCAGGAGGCTAGGCAGTTCGGCAGGCGGCGGCATGGGCTTTTCGCGGCTCCCGTCGGCGGTGGCGGGGTGGCTCCCCGGACTGACACCGTATCCAGCCGGAACACCCGCAAACTTCCGAGTGCCACTCCCGAGCGGCGGAAACACCGAAATTCCCCACTCCGCAGCCTGTGGATAACGTGTGGATTTCCCGGCGGCCCGGCCCGGGATTGAACTGCGGCCGGCCGAGATCCGTTCCTCCCCAAGGAATGTCGAAGGAGGAGGACGTCGTTTTGTCTGGTTCACTGCGCGATGCGCTGGTCTCCCGCTTCCGCCGGCGCGCTGCCGCAGCGCCGGCGACGTCGGGATCGACGGCGGAGCCGCCGCAGGACGAGACAGTGCCGTCGTCGTCCGACGCCACAGAGATGTCCGTCGAGGGCGAGAAGTCTGACAAACCGGAAGCGGCCGCGCCGAGCCGGTTGCGGCGGATCGCCGGCGGTGCGCTGACCACCGGCGCCATCGTCCTGATCTTCGCGGCGACGATCATGCCGAACGTGGTGGGCCGCCTCGAACGGCCCGGCACCTACGTCCGCCTGCCGATCGAGCTTTTCCTCGCCGTCGGCGTCCTGCTCCTGGCCCGCGGGCGTTGGCAGCGGATCGCCGCCGGAGTCTTCGGCGCGGGACTCGGCCTCCTGGTCCTGGAAAAGGGCCTCGACATGGGCTTCGGCAAGGTCCTGGCCCGACCCTTCGACCCGGTGCTCGACTGGGAGCTCTTCGACGACGCCCACTCGTTCGTCCAGGACTCCTACGGCCAGGCCGGCGCGACCGGCGCGGTGATCGGCATCGTGGTGATCATCGTGGCAGTGCTTGCGCTGATGACCCTCGCGTTCCGGCGGATCGCCAAGGTGACCGTGCGACACCGGACGGCCATGACGCGGGCCACGCTTTCCGGCATCGCGGTGTGGGTGGTCTGCCTGGTGCTGGGTGTCCAGGTGTTCGAGCAGATCCCGGTGGCGGCGCGCGCCAGTGTCACGTACGCATGGGACCGGGTTCGTCTGGTCCAAGCGGGCCTGAACGACGAGAAGGACTTCGCCCGCGAGGTCAAGGTCGACGCGTTTGCGGCGACGCCGCCGGACCAGCTGCTCGCCGGTCTGCGCGGCAAGGACGTCTTCGTCACCTTCGTCGAAAGCTACGGCCGCTCGGCGATCGAAGATCCAGCCCTTTCCCCGGGTACGGTCGACGTGCTGACCGACGGCATGGTCGACCTGAGCAAGGCCGGGTATGCCGCCAAGAGCGGCTGGCTCACCTCCCCGACCGCGGGCGGCGGCAGCTGGCTCGCCCACTCGACCCTGCTGTCTGGTCTCTGGATCAACAACCAGCAGCGCTACCGGAACCTCACCGCCAGTGAGCGGCTGACCCTGACCAGCCTGTCGAAGAAAGCCGGTTTTGACACGGTCAGCGTGATGCCGGGTGCCAAGCGGGCCTGGCCGGAGGGCGACTTCTACGGCTACGACCGGGTCTTCGACTCGCGCAACACCGGCTACGCCGGCCCGAAGTTCAGCTGGTCGCCGCAGCCGGACCAGTACACGCTGTCCTGGTTCCAGAAGAACGTGCACGGCCCGGCCCACGCGCCGCTGTTCGTCGAGATGCCCCTGGTGTCCAGCCACACGCCCTGGGCGCCGATCCCCAGCTTCATCGACTGGGACGACGTCGGCGACGGCTCCGTCTACGACCAGATCAAGAAGGACGCCAAGAAGTCCGGCTCGGTCTGGCAGGACCCGGCGAAGGTCAAACGCGAGTACAGCCGCTCGATCCAGTACACGCTGACGACCGTCATCTCGTACCTGGAGAAGTTCGGCGACGACGACACCGTCATGGTGTTTCTCGGCGACCACCAGCCAGCCCCGATCGTGGTCGGCGAGGGCGCCAGCCGCGACGTGCCGATCACCATCGTCGCCAAGGACAAGTCGGTGCTGAACCGGGTGGCCGGCTGGAACTGGACCGACGGGCTCAAGCCCGCCCCGAACGCGCCGGTGTGGCGGATGGACCAGTTCCGGGACAAGTTCCTCACCGCGTACGGCCCGGCGTCCGGCGACGCCACCCGGGCGATGCGGGCACCGGGCCGCTGACCGTCAGCGCTTGCCGGACTTCTTCTTGGCCTTGCGGGTGCTCTTCTTGACGGTCACGGCGGACTTGGCCTCGACCTTGGTCACGGTCTGCCCGGTGATGCCCTCGGTGCCGCTCACCTGAACGGTGGCACCCACGACTACATCGGCGAGTGTGGCGGTCTTGCGGTCGAGGGTGACCTTGGCGCCGGACCCCACGGTGACCGTGACCGGCTTCGCGGTGGCGGCCTTCGCGCCCTTGCGGGCCGCAGGCGGAACCAAGGTGAGTGTGCTGGCCGCGCTGTCGACCGCGCTGACCGTGCCACCCAGCCGCAGGTCCCAGCTCGTCACGGCCTCGACCAGGTCGGCGGTCCGTACCTCCTCGGCGTCCTCGTCCTCTTCATCAACGGTGACCGTCCCGCTGAGCCGGACCCGCGCCCCGACCGGCACATCGCCCAGCGCGGCGTCGTCCTCGTCAACGGTGACGGTCGCGTCGGCGGCGACTGCGATGGTCTCTTCCTCGGCGGCACCGTTGGCGCCCGGGTGGCTGAGGGTGATCGTCGCGGCCGCGGAATCGACCGCGGTGACCGTGCCGCCGGCGCGGAACTCGCTCGCACTGTCGTCCTCGTCGGCCGGGCCGCGGTCCTCGACTGGCCGCTGCCCGTCCCGGCCGCCTCCGTCACCCGGCCCCCTGCCGCCCGGCCCGCGGCCTTCCGGAGCGTGCGCCGCGGTCGTCGTGGACTGCTTGTCGGAAGCAGGAGCAGCCTGCGCGGGCGCGGCCAGCGCGCCGGTCAGGGCAACACCAACGACGGCGGCGAGGACTGCGGTGAGGTGGCGCTGGCGCATGGGCGGAACTCCCTGATTCGAAGCGGTGGGGTGACGTCTTCGAGAATCGGGGCGGACTCTGTGCGGACCCTAGCGATCCGGGTGCCGAACCGCAGCACTATGGGAGCAGGACGGTTGCCGACTCAGTCCTCTTGGGGTAACACGAACCCGCCGCCACCCAGCCCGGCGTATAGACCCGGAGCTGTTGACCGGACTAAGACTTCGACCTCGGTGTGTCGTTGCACCAGCCGTTAGTTCTTCTCCGACCGTTGGGGAGGGCGAATGCCGGTGTACGAGGGTGGCCGAGGCGTTGATGAGATCCACCTGGCTCGGTGGGGTCGGGTGGTTCAGTCGGACGGTGTGGTGCCGTGGCTGGTGGTGGATTCGCAGGGCACGCCGGTGGACCCGGTTCTCCGGTTCTTGCGTGACTTCGTCGCCCGGGGGAAACAGAGCGAGATCGGTGCGTAGCTACGCATATGACCTGCATCGCTGGTGGCGATTTCTGCAGGTGATCGAGGTGCCGTGGGACCCAGCGACGAGTACAGAGACGAAAGACTTCGTGCTGTAGCTGATGCGGGCCCGCAAGCCGGTCGCGGGCCGAGGCACCCGATCGGTGACCACGGCGGGGTCGGTGAACGCAGTGACCCGCAAGCAGTGCCTGGGCGACGGATATCAGCCGCGCACGATCCGGCACAGCAACGCGGTGTTGCGGTCGTTCTACGAGTTCTGGATCGAGCTCGGCGAGGGGCATTTGGTCAATCCGGTGCCGCAGCAGCGTCCGCGCGGGCGCCCTCGCCGATCGTCTGCAGGAGGCCAAAGAACAAGGCTGGATGGGTGAAGTGCCGCTATCGAGACCACCATGGCCGCGGCCGAGCACAAGCTCCATGCTGTGAGGGACACGGCCTCCCGCACCACGACCGTCAGCCTCGCTATGCCCGATTTCCGCGGCGCCATCGCGCGCCGCTCCGAGGCGCAACGAGAAGTAAGATGATCAGTCGATGCAACCTCATCAGCAAGGGAACAAGGATATGACCGTCTTCCTCTGTTCCAAGTGCGGCACCGCGATCACGTCGGAACTCATGAAGCTCCCAGCGATCCCCGACGTCTCCAACAACGAACACGACCGGGATGAAAAGACTCGTCGAGCTCCTTCCACGATCCCGCAGGGGCACTATGCGATCGATCCCGAGCCCTGGGGCTTTCCCTATGTGGTGCAGGACGACCAAGAGAACCCAAAGCCAGCGCAGTCCCGCAGCCCCATGGTCAGCCACGAAGAAGGCTTCGTCATCTCTGCCGGCACCCGGGACACCGTCGTAGTGCACCCCGAGGACGCTCCAGGTCTTCAACCGCTACCCGACTGGAAGAACAGCAGTGGCTGCTGCGGACCTGCAGGATACGAAGGGCTCAACCGTGCCTGCCACTGCGGCGCTCCAGTCGCGACACTCGCCGCCGACTGCTATGACCTTACGAACTGCACCTTGATCCGATCCGGACATACGCTCTGGCCCAGTAGGCGCATCCCGCACGAACGACACGCGTAACAGGGGCGCCTTGAGCTGCCTTGAACCTTCGGTGACATTCCGCCATGCCGATTCTCGGCACTCTCCGTGAGTAGCGTGGTGAGCATCTTTACGAAAGATCATTTTGGTTAAGCCTGCATCCGATGCCCTGCCATTCACCCGGAAGAGATCACGGATGGTGCCCAAAGCGAGCGTGTCAGGGGCAGCTTTGCCTGGTTAATCCATGATCATCCGTTTGGTGAGGGTGGACCGAACCGCGCTGCGCTACGGACTTGTCGGAGGCGCGTACTACCCTCGATCAGGCAGAAAACCCCGCAGCGTGACGCGCAAGGGGCGACGGCTACGGGGTCATCCTGACTGGCATCTGGACGATATCCCGAACGCGGACCTGGTGGGCAGTGCCCTACCGGTTTGTGTCATTTCAGCCGTCCGTCGCATCGTAGTGTCCGCCCGGGGCCTCACCCATGGCCGCAGGCCGAACAGGACAACAGCATGACGACACTGGAAGAACTGCTCGACGAAGGTCGCCACACTCTCGAGGTGACTCCGGAGGAGCTGGCGGAGGCCCGTTCACGCCGGAACCAGATCAACGACGCGCTGCGCGACGCTTTCCCGGACTCGCGCAGCTACATCAACGGCAGCGTCGCGCACGGAGACGCCAACACCCCACTCACCGACGTCGACCAGGGCGTCGTGGTCGCCGACGCCGGCGACTACGGGCCCGGCCGGCAGGAAGCGACTCCCTTGATGGAGGCGGCCCGGGAGGCGATTCGCGATCACATGGCCGGTGACTACGAGAAGCTGCGAGTCACCATCGAGGGCCGCAAACGGTCCGTGCTGATCAGCTTCGGTGACCCGGTCACGCCCGGGCAGGACGACTTCACCGCCGACGTGATCGTCGCGATCGACAACACCGACGACGCTGGCCTCTGGATTCCGAACCGCGACATTGATGCCGGCTGGGACCGCTCACACCCCGAGAAGCACACCGAGTCGGTCTGGGACGCCATCGAACGCACGGACAAGATGTTCGCCAAGGTCATCCGGCTGCTCAAGCACTGGCGTGACCGGCACGGCAAGCCACTGCACTCATGGAACGTCAAGGCGCTCGCCCTGGAGTGCATCGCCGACGAGCCTTACACCCTGCTCGAAGGACTCGACAGGTTCTTCACCCATGCCACCGACGCGATCGGTGAGGGGTTCACTGAGGACCCGGCCGGTGTTTCCGACCCGATCAAGCTGCCCATGTCCCGCAAGGATGTCAGGTGGCGCCTGCAAGTGGCGCGCGACCACATCACCGAGGCGATCGCGCACGAGGAAGCCGGACGCTCGGCCCTCGCCCAGCACGAGTTGCATCTCGTGCTCCCCGGCGTCGTCGCTGACAGTGATGCAGCCGACCTGAGGCGGGAAGAAGTGGGCCGGCTCAGGGCTGGAGCCACGCTCATCACCACCGCGGCGCCGACCCTTACTCGAGGCTGGGCTCCTCGTTGAGTTGGTATGGCGCCCACCTTGCATGGTGGGCCCCGCTGGAACGCGAAGCGCGGCACCGGTTCGGGCCCACCCTGCAATACCACTACGGCAGAGAATCCCTCACCTATGTCGTCGAAGGGCTCGACGTCATAGGTGATTCAGACCCGGTCACGATGACGATCCGCTTCTACGCCAAGCCGCCCTACGGCACTTACGGGCTGCCCCCCGAAGACTTCCCGCGTGTCTTCGCGAAGCCGGGCGCCACATCGAAACACCGGTACCCAAGAGATGACGCGCTCTGTCTCTGGCAGCCGCACGATCCGCCTGATGCCCGTTGGACCAGCTCCAAGGGCCTCCTGGATCTCATCGAGGTCGCCCGGCGGCACCTGTTCCTGGAGAACCACTGGCGCGAAACCGGTGGCCCAAACGGCGGCGAGTGGGTTCTACCCGACGCACCGCACGGACTGGAAGAGCCAAAATGACCCCGCCACCGAGCACGGGCTGGACCTGGGCCTTGACCGTCGCCGTCGTCGTCCCCTTCATCACCGTTTCCGGAAGCATCCTCGTCGCCGGATTGGTCAACCGATTCAACACTCGCAAAGCACGCCTCGACGACAAGGCGAAGTCCTTCGCCGAGGCGCTTACCACGATCGAAGAATACGCCGAGATGCCCTACCGCATCCGACGGCGACCGAACACCGAAAACGCGCGGCATGAAGTCTCCGCAGACTTCGGCAAAATCAAGGCGCGGATCCAATTCCACCTTGCCTGGCTACAGATCCAAGCACCTGACGTTCACGAGGCCTACAAGCTGCTCGACGAAGCCGCCCGCGGCCAAGCCGGCCGCCAAGCCCGCGAAGCATGGCTGCAACCGCCCCTCACCACCGATGAGCAGATGAACCTGGGCGTTTCCTACCCCCGCGACGAGATTGACCGGGCCCGCAACCGCTGCCTCGCCGCCATGCTGCGGTCCCTCAACCGCGAGAAGGATGCGAGAAAGCTGCCCATCTCCGGACCGGTGCCACGGGACCGCAGCGGCCTAGGCGAGTAGTTCGGAAAAGCGTGCGGGTGGCTACGTCGACGTCATAGTCCAGCGGTGGTGCCGCCCTCGGCGTCAATCTCGACGAGCAATTCGCCGACAGGCAGGGATCCGCGGCAGTAATCGAGAAACAGTGGATGTATCCAGCATGAGGTGGATCGGGCGGTCAGTCACGCGGCAGTGGTGGGACGCAGACCCACGCGATCCCGAGCTGCTTTCGCAGCTCGGGATCGCGTCGCTCGCGGGTCTCGGCCAGACGACGGCGAGCGCGCGCCCGGTCCTCGTCCGTGACGACGATCCCCCGCTCGGCGAGCAGTGCGGACATGTCTCAGACGGCTGTCCGGCAGCTGGCGTCGCGACGCCAGAATACCGCGGCCAAGCGCCAGCGCGCCGCCCCGCGAAACGACAGAACGCCGGCCCGAACCGGGCCGGCGTTCCAGGTCTGCGGGGGCTTTAGATGCTGTCGGCGGCCAGGTGGCTGCGCAGCTTGGTCAGGGCTTTGGTGAGCAGGCGGCTGACGTGCATCTGGGAGATGCCGATGTGGTCGGCGATCTGGGATTGGGTGAGGTTGCCGTAGAAGCGCAGGGTGAGGATTTTTTGTTCGCGGGGGTCGAGGGTGGCGAGGGCGGGGCCGAGGGCGACGCGGGTTTCGGCGAGTTCGAATTCGTGGTCTTCGCCGCCGAGGGTGTCGCCGAGTTCGGTGGTGCCGTCGGTGCTGATGGGGGTGGAGAGGCTGGTGGCGTTGTAGGCGCGGGCGCCTTCGAGGCCTTCCAGGATGTCTTCTTCGGTGACGCCGAGGTGCACGGCGATGTCGGCGACGGTGGGGGACCGGCCCAGGGTGTGGGTCAGGGTTGCGTTGGCTTCGGTGATGGCGAGCCGGAGTTCTTGCAGGCGGCGGGGGACGCGGACGGACCAGGTGCGGTCGCGGAAGTGGCGTTTGATTTCGCCGATGATGGTGGGGATGGCGTAGCCGGCGAAGTCGACGCCGCGGGTGGGGTCGAATTTGTCGACGGCTTTGATGAGGCCGACCATGGCGGTTTGGATGAGGTCGTCGGTGGGTTCGCCGCGGCCGGCGTAGCGGTGGGCGAGGTGCCGGGCGAGGGGCTGCCACGCCTCGATGGCGCGGTCGCGCAGCGACACCCGGGAGGGGTGGCCGGCGGGCATCGCTGCCATGGCGTTGAGGAGATCGGCGGCGCTGTCTTCCGGCGCCTTGCTGATCGTGGCCGTCTTCGTGGTCGACGGGGCCGACTGGGTCACAGTCATTCCGTGGTCCTCCCTGAGCACCTGGTCCGGAGAGCCGGCCCGGCGGGGGATGCCGGGCCCGGATCGGGCTGGGTGTCGCTATCGGTCCGTGGGGTCCGGCGGTCGGTGTGACCGCCGGTGCCCACGCGTGCTTGGCCGTTCGGTTACGACGACCATAGCTGACCGGTCGAGGAAAGACTAGCCGAAAGTATGAGTGACTGGGGGTAGTGGACCCCTCACGTTGTAGTACCCTGCCCGATTTCAGGGCTTGAGTACGGCCTTGATGCAGCCATCCTCCTTGTTGTTGAACAGCTCGTAGACGTGCGGCGCCTCTTCCAGCGGGACCCGGTGGGTGACCAGGTCGTCGACGCCGAGCGGGTCGTCGTCGCCGGTGAGCAGCGGCATGAGGTCGTCCACCCAGCGCTTGACGTGGGCCTGGCCCATCCGCAGGGTCACGCCCTTGTCGAAGAGGTCCATCATCGGGAACGGGTCGGCCTGACCGCCGTACACGCCGATGATCGAAATCGTGCCGGCTCGGCGGACCGCGTCGAAGGCGGTGCGTAGCGCGCCCATCCGGTCCACGCCGGCCTTGTCGATCGCCGTACGGGCCAGCGCGTCCGGCAGCTTCCCGGCCGCCTTCTGGGCGAACTCCTGGACCGGGGTGCCGTGCGCCTCCATGCCGACCGCTTCGATCACGCTGTCGGCACCCCGCCCGGCGGTCAGCTCCCGCACAGCCGCAGGCACGTCGTCGACCTCGGAGAAGTCGATGACCTCGATGCCGTTGCGGCGGGCCATTTCCAGGCGCTCGGGAACGCGGTCGGTGGCGATGACGCGTCCGGCGCCGAGGTGGCGGGCGATCCGGGCGGACATCTGGCCGATCGGCCCGAGCCCGGTGACGAACACCGTGTCGCCCGGTGCGAAGTCGGCGTACTTCGCGGCCTGCCACGAGGTGGTCAGCACGTCCGACAGGAACAGATAGCGCTCGTCGGGATGGCCGTCCGGCACCTTGATCGGGCCGAACTGCGCCTGCGGCACTCGCAGGTATTCGGCCTGCCCGCCCGGAACCTGGCCGTAAAGCTTGGAGAACCCGAGGAGCGAGGCGCCCTTACCCTGCGAGGTGACCTGCGTGGTCTCACACTGCGCATAGAGGCCGCGGGAACACATCCAGCAGTGGCCGCAGGAGATGTTGAAGGGGATGACGACCCGGTCGCCCGGCTTGATGTGGGTGACCTCGGCGCCGACCTCCTCGACGATGCCCATCGGCTCGTGGCCGAGAATGTCGCCGGCGTCGAGGTACATCCCGAGCACGTTGTAGAGGTGCAGGTCGGAGCCGCAGATGGCGGTGGACGTCATGCGTACGATGGCGTCCGTGGGCTCGTGGATCTTCGGGTCTGGAACGGTCTCGACGGACACCTTTCCGGTGCCCTGCCACGTCAATGCACGCATGTTCTCTCCGAAGATCGCTGGACGGCCCTCGCAGATCGAATGCCCCGTCTTGCCGTGGATACACCTCGGGCCGGGTGGCAAGACGCGCCCGCGACCCCGACGAATTTGACAGCCATCAGGCCGAAGCGAATCGTAGGCAGGCCGTTGTGTTGCGCCGGGAGGATCCTTGCTCGCTCTGTCCCGCCGCCGACTGCTGATGCTGGCCGGAGTCGGTGGCCTGTCGATACCGCTCGCCGCCGTGCCCGCGTTTGCCAAGACTGCCGACCCCGTTGCGGCGGTGTATCGGCGGGTGCTGCTCGCGCACACCCGCTGGGTGCAGGCGCAGGACGACACTGCGCTCGGTCCGATGGTGGTGCTCGGCAACGCCGTGCTGCTGGGCATGCCGGACTACGACGCCGAACTGGCTGGGGTGGACGCGGCAACGCTGCGGGCAAAGACCGTCGCGGCTGTTGCGCGTCACGCCGCCACCAACAAGCTTGGTGGGGGAGACGAGTGGGGTCAGCGACTTTCTCCGGATTCGACAGCTGTGCTGTATTTCGTGCTCGCCGCGCGGCTGCTGTGGTCCGACCTCGACCCGGCGACCCGGGAACGGGTGCAGCGCATCGCCGAAGGGCAGGCCGCGTACGCATACCAGCTCAATGCCGGCAACGATCCGCTGAGCGGTGAGTGGGGTCCGAACGGCATCGACGGCGGCTGGCAGGGCGACAGCAAGCTCGGGGAGATGGGTGTCTACGCGCAGGCCCTGGCGCCGGGCATGGCGTGGAGTGCGGATGCCGCCACCACCAAGGCGTGGCGGGCCCGGTTCCGGTTCTGGGCCGGGAATGCCAGCGCGTTGCCGGCGGCCGACCGGGCCAACCCCGCCGTGGTCGACGGCGAGCAGGTCGACCGGTTGACCAGCGCTCACAACGTGCACGATGCGTTCTTTGTGGAACGGGACGGCGTCTTCGATCCGGACGCACAGGCCGAGTTGTGGCGGACAGCGGGGCGCTCGGCGATCCATTTCCTCGTCGCGAAGCGCCCGATTCCCGAGGTGTTGACGCGGCAGCCCAACGGCGAGCAGCTGTGGCGGACGCTGCGCCTGTTGGCAACCGCCTCAGGCGAGCCGCTGCAGCCGATGGGACCGAAACACCTCCACCGGTACGCCCGCAGCGTGCTGCCACTCGCCTTCCTGGCCCAGGTCCAGGGCGATCGGGACGCGGCCCGCGCCGAGGCGGACCTGGCCGAGCGGTTGCTGCCGTGGGTGCAGCAGGCGCCGGCGAACCGGTTGACGAAGGTGGACGATCAGCAGAAGGACGAGGCGGAGGCGCGCGCGGAGATCGCCGTCGCGTATCTGCTGCACATGCTGCGCCCCCTGCCGGTCCTGCCAGCCTCCCGGGACGAGTTCTTCAGCCGGGCGGCGGGCACCCGCGATTTCGGTACGGCCGGACTCACCGTGCACCAGTCGACGGCCGCCCTCGCCGCGGCTGTCACCAAGCCCGAGTTCGCCCGCCTGCTGTGGCTGCCGGACCACGACACCGAGTTGGTCGACCCGCGGGTCTCGGCGTTCCTGCCGACCGGTGCCGTGCCGACGGGGCATTGGACGCGGGCATACACCGGCAGCCGCGACGGCATCCAAGCGACCGCTACCGTTTTCGCGCTGGCGGGGGGATACGCGGGGTTTGCCACGCTGCCGTCCGGGGCGGTCGTTTACGCCCAGGCAGGCGTGTCGGGCGAGGGCGGTCTCGTCCTGGGCAACACGGGCACCCGCACGTTCACGTACGCGGGTGGCCGCGCCGAGCTGCGCAACGAACTGACCGGCGACATCACGTTCACTGCGCGTCCGGCCCGTTACGTGCGCATGCTCGGCCGCGAACCGGCCACCGCCGAGGGGTACGCGCTGTGGAGCTTCGCGGTGCTCGACGTCACGGGTGCCGACCTGGCCCAGGGCGCGATGCCCACCGCTTCTTCGCAGGACCCGTGGAATCCGACGCGGCACGCTACTGACGGCAACCCGCACACTCGCTGGGCGGTGGATCCGGAGGAACGCGGCCGGGCTGACTCCTGGCTCGCCGTCGACCTGGGCACCGCGGTGCAGGTGGCGGGTGTGCGGATCGCCTGGGATGCCGCGTACGGAAAGAAGTTCTTGATCCAGACCTCGACGGACGGTCAAAGCTGGACCGATGCGGCTACTGTTCCGCAGACCCGCAGCGTGGCGCGCTGGGTGGGCATCGACGGCCGGGCCGGGTTGGTAGCGCACGGCGGCGACGGGAAGATCTCGGTGACCGGCACCTCGGTCGGCGTGACGGCGCCGCTGGTCGAGGGTTATCCGGGCGGCCACTCGAAGCTGGCCGGGGCGGCCGCAAGAATCATGCCTGCCGCCGACGGGCTGGCGGTCAGCGACGCCGACGGGTTCCTGAGCGTTTTCAACCTCACCGCCCGGCCGGTTCGGGACGCGGTCGTGCGCCTACCGTCGCGGCATGCGCTCTATCTCGGCGAGCAGGTGCTGACGCAGGACGGCGTCGAGTGGAAGGTCAGTCTGGACGGCGGCACCGCGCGGGTGGAAGCGCCGCGGTTCACCGTTGCGGGCGATCCGCCGAAGGGCACGCGGTTCGTCGTGCGCGACTCGCACCACGTCACGGTCACCGCTCCAGCGGGGCGCCGGGTCGTGGTCACGCTGCGGCGCGGTGACCGGGCGGATACCGTACGCGTCCCCGCCGGCAAGTCCCGCGACGTCACGATCTCGGGCGGCCCGCTGACCCCGACCGCCGACCTGGCCCGGGGCCGGACGACGTTTCCGACCTCGCCCCTGCCAGCGGGCATGACTTCCCCGAACCGCGCGGTCGACGGCGATCCGGCGACGTCGTGGCGGCCGGGTGCCGCCGGGCGGATGGTGGTCGACCTCGGCGCCGTGACTCCGGTGTCCGCGGTCCGGCTCCGCTGGTCCAAGGGTCGGCGGCGGCCGCATCAGCTTGAGGCTTCGACGGACGGCCACACCTACGAAACGCTGGGTGCCCAAGCCCGGTACGTCGCCGTCGTGGTCGAGGGGTGGCGGCCGGGTGACGCCGAGGTGACGGAGCTGTCCGTCACCTGAGCGGGGTGTGACCTTCGCTCGACGCGTCGGTATGCTCGTCCGCGGGCCGTGACTGGCGTGTTGAGGATGGATGACCATCGGGGAGCGGTCCCACCCACTTCGGGGTGACCGCCGTGCGCCTGGGCCTCACCGAACCTGTGATAGGGAGGTCCGATGTCTGAGCTGAACGCCGAGTCGACCGCTTTCCGCGCCGCGCTGGACGCCGTGCGAGCCGTCGAGCCCCGGATCGCCGACGCGATCGCCAAGGAGCTGACCGACCAGCGCGAGTCCCTCAAGCTGATCGCGTCCGAGAACTACGCCTCGCCCGCCGTGCTGCTGGCGATGGGCAACTGGCTGTCCGACAAGTACGCCGAGGGCACCATCGGCCGCCGCTTCTACGCCGGCTGCCAGAACGTCGACGAGGTCGAGTCGATCGCCGTCGAGCACGCCAAGGCTCTGTTCGGCGCGCCGTACGCGTACGTGCAGCCGCACTCCGGCATCGACGCCAACCTCGTGGCGTACTGGGCGGTGCTGGCGGACCGGGTCGAGGCTCCCGCGCTGGCGAAGGTGCAGAAGCGCAACGTCAACGACATGACCGACGCCGAGTGGGCCGAGCTGCGGCAGGCGTTCGGCAACCAGCGGATGCTGGGCATGTCGTTGGACGCGGGCGGCCACCTGACGCACGGTTTCCGCCCGAACATCTCCGGCAAGATGTTCGACCAGCGCAGTTACGGCGTGGACCCGGCCACCGGCCAGATCGACTACGCGGCGCTGCGGGAGTCGGCGCGTGAGTTCAAGCCGTTGATCATCGTGGGTGGCTATTCCGCGTACCCCCGCAAGGTGAACTTCGCGACCATGCGCGAGATCGCCGACGAGGTGGGCGCGACCTTCATGGTCGACATGGCGCACTTCGCCGGGCTGGTCGCGGGCAAGGTCTTCACCGGCGACTTCGACCCGATCGCGCACGCGCACATCGTCACCACGACGACCCACAAGAGCCTGCGTGGCCCGCGCGGCGGTGCCGTGTTCGCCCAGCCGGAGCTGGCCGACCAGGTCGACCGCGGCTGCCCGATGGTGCTCGGTGGTCCGCTGTCGCACGTGATGGCGGCCAAGGCGATCGCGTTCGCGGAGGCCCGCCGTCCGGAGTTCGCCGACTACGCGCAAGCCATCGTCGCCAACAGCCAGGCGCTGGCTGAGGGTCTGACCAAACGCGGCGCGACCGTGGTCAGCGGCGGCACCGACAACCACCTCGTGCTGCTGGACGTCGACAAGTACGGCCTGACCGGTCGCCAGGCCGAGCAGGCGCTGCTGGACAGCGGCATCGTCACGAACCGCAACTCGATCCCGCAGGATCCGAACGGCGCCTGGTACACCTCGGGCATCAGGGTCGGCACCCCGGCGCTGACCACCCGCGGCCTCGGCACGGCGGAGATGGACCAGATCGCCGAGCTGATGCACACGGTCCTGACCCAGACCAAGGCCGGCGCGTCGAAGGCCAAGTTCGAGCTGGACGCGGCGGTGTCCGACCGGATCAGCAAGCAGGCCACGGAGCTGCTGGGCGCGTTCCCGCTCTACCCGAGCGTCGAGCTCGGCTGATCTTCGCCAGGTGACGGGCCTGGCGCAAGCCGGGCCCGTCACACCTTTGACACATTGACGTAACCGAATTAGCGTCGGGCCAAGAGAGCGCTCTCACACGAGGAGTTGCCATGGCCGTTGCCGCAGTCGTCCCCCGATCCCGCATTTCCCGATGGGGTCTTGTCCTCGCAGTGGTCGCCGCACTGGGCGCCTTCCCCGCGCCGGCCGCTCACGCCGCCGAGACGCTGCTCTCCCAGGGCAAACCCGCCACCGCCTCCTCCTCGGAGAACCCGGGCGCCTTCCCCGCCTCGGCCGCCGTGGACGGCAACACCGGCACCCGGTGGTCCTCCGCCTTCGCCGACCCACAATGGCTTCACGTCGACCTCGGCACCAGCACGGCGATCTCCCGGATCGAGTTGAACTGGGAAGCCGCGTACGCCCGGACCTTCACGATCCAGACCTCGACCAACGGCACCAGCTGGACCGACGCCACCCCGGCCACCGCGGGTCAGCTCGGCACCCAGAGCGTCGCCGTCAGCGCCACCGCCCGGTATGTCCGCATGAACGGCACCACGCGAGCGACCCCGTACGGCTACTCGCTCTGGGAGTTCAAGGTCTTCGGCGGCACCCCGACCGACCCGATTCCGCCCGGCGGGAGCCTCGGCGCGAACGTCGTCGTGTTCGACCCCTCGATGTCCACGGCGGCCATCCAGAGCCGGGCCGACACGATCTTTCGGCAGCAGGAGTCCAACCAGTTCGGACTGCAACGCTACGTCCTGGCCTTCGAGCCCGGCACCTACCACGGCCTCAACATCCAGGTCGGCTTCTACACCTCGGTGCTCGGGCTCGGCCAGAACCCGCAGGACACCCGGATCAACGGCGACATCACCGTGGACGCCGGCTGGTTCCAGGGCAACGCCACCCAGAATTTCTGGCGCTCGGTCGAGAACCTCGCCGTCTATCCGGTGAACGGCGCCAACCGGTGGGCCGTCTCGCAGGCCGCGCCGTTCAGGCGAATGGACATCCACGGCGACCTCAACCTCGCCCCCGCCGGCTATGGCTGGGCGTCCGGCGGCTACATCGCCGACTCCCGGATCAGCGGCTCCGAGCAGCAGTACTCGCAGCAGCAGTGGTTCACCCGCAACAGCCAGATCGGCTCCAACCTGAACGCCGTGTGGAACCAGACGTTCGTCGGTGTGCAGGGCGCTCCGGCGTCGAGCTTCCCGAACCCGCCGTACACGACCATCGGCACCGCGCCCTCGATCCGGGAGAAGCCGTACCTCTACAAGACCGGCGGACAGTACGCGGTCTTCGTGCCGAACCTGCGGCAGAACGCCTCCGGCGCCACCTGGATCACCGGCAACACCCCGGGCACCAGCCTCCCGCTGAGCCAGTTCTACGTCGCCAAGCCCGGTGACTCCGCCGCGACGATCAACCAGGCGCTGGCCCAGGGCCGCCATCTGCTCTTCCAGCCCGGCATCTACCACGTCAGCCAGACGATCAACGTGACCCGCCCCGACACGGTCGTGCTCGGCCTGGGCTACGCCACGATCATTCCGGACGGCGGCGTCACCCCGATGCAGGTGGCCGATGTGGACGGCGTGAAACTCGCCGGGCTGCTCTTCGACGCCGGCACCACAAACTCGGCGAACCTGCTGGTCATCGGGCCAAACGGGTCCTCAGCGAACCACGCCGCCAACCCGACGACCGTGCAGGACGTGTTCTTCCGGATCGGCGGGGCCATCGCCGGCAAGGCCACCAACAGCCTGCTGGTCAACAGCAACGACACGATCATCGACCACATCTGGGCGTGGCGGGCCGACCATGGCAACGCCGGCACCTACGGCTGGACGATCAACACCGCCGACACCGGCCTGATCGTCAACGGCCGGAACATCATCGCGTACGCCCTCTTCGTCGAGCACTACCAGAAGTACGAGGTCATCTGGAACGGCAACGGTGGGCGCACGTACTTCCTGCAGAACGAGCAGCCGTACGACCCGCCGTCGAACGCCGCGTGGCGCTCGGGTGCCAACGGGTACGCCGCGTACAAGGTCGCCGACCACGTCACGAGCCACGAAGCGTGGGCGATGGGCAGCTACTGCTACTTCAACGTGAACCCGCAGGTGCGTTCGGACCGCGGCTTCGAGGTGCCGGTGAACGGCGGGGTGAGGCTGCACAACTCCTTCACGGTGTCGCTGGGCGGCGTCGGGGTGATCGACCACGTGGTCAACAACACCGGCGGCCCGGCCCAGGGGACGGCCACCATTCCGTCGACGGTCACCGAATTCCCGTAGACACGCAGCACGCCGCGCCGGTCCGACGAGGACCGGCGCGGCATCCGCCTCAGGCGACGTGCGGCGGGGGTGGAGCGGCTCCGGTCATGATGGCGACCGCGTCCGACATCGAGTGCGACTTCGGAGTGATCACCGTGGCTCGGCGGCCCAGCCGCTGGATGTGGATCCGGTCGGCGACCTCGAACACGTGCGGCATGTTGTGGCTGATCAGGATGACCGGCAGACCGCGGTCCCGGACATCACGAATCAGCTGCAGCACCCGGTTGCCTTCCTTGACGCCGAGCGCCGCCGTCGGCTCGTCGAGGATCACCACCTTGCTGCCGAAGGCCGCCGACCGGGCTACCGCGACGGCTTGGCGCTGGCCGCCGGACAATGACTCCACCGCCTGGCCGATGTTCTGCAGGGTGCCGACGCCGAGCTCGGACATGTGCCGCCGAGCCTCGGACCGCATGTGTTTACGGTCGAGCATGCGGAAGATCGAGCCCAACGGTCCGGGGCGGCGCTGCTCCCGGCCGAGGAACAGATTGTCGGCGATGTCCAGTCCGGGTGCGACCGCGAGGGTCTGATAGACGGTTTCGATGCCGGCCTCGCGGGCCTCCATCGGGTTGCGGAAGGTGACCCGCTGCCCGTCGAGGTAGATCTCGCCGCTGTCCGGAACTAGCGCACCGGACAGCGCCTTGATCAGGCTGGACTTGCCGGCGCCGTTGTCGCCGATCACGGCGAGAATCTCGCCGGGATACAGCTCCAGGTCGCCGCTCTCGATCGCCGTGACCCGGCCATAGCGTTTGGTGAGCCCACGAGCCTCCAAGACTGGGGTGACCATCAGGTCTGCACCTCCTGGTCATGCCTTCCTGGCCCTTGCTTCGCTGCGGTGCAGTCAGTCATGACTTGACCTTCCTGATCCACTGGTCGAGCGACACGGCCACGAGGACCAGCAGGCCGATTGCGAAGCCCTGCCAGACGACCTCGACGCCGCCGAGCTGCAGGCCGTTGCGGAAGACGCCGACGATCAGGGCGCCGATCAGGGTGCCCAGGACACCGCCGCGGCCGCCGAAGAGACTGGTGCCGCCCAACACCACGGCGGTGATGGAGTCGAGGTTGTAGTCGACGCCGACGTTGGGGCTGGCCGACGCCAACCGGCCGATGAGGATCCAGCCGGCGACGGCGTACAGCAGGCCGGCGAGGGTGTAGACCGAGAACAGCACCCGGTTGGTGCGGATGCCGGCCAGCCGGGCCGCCTCGATGTCGTCGCCGGTGGCATAGACATGCTTGCCCCAGGCCGTCGAGCGCAGGGCGTAGAAGAAGAGCCCGAAGAGTGCCAACATGATGATCGATCCGTACGTGAGCCGGAAAGTGCCGATCGGGATCGAGGTGCCGGTCCAGGTCATCAGCCCTGGCATGTCGGAGCCGCGGACGGTCTCGCTCTTGGAGATCACGGAGTTCAGCGAGAAGAAGATGGTCAGGGTGCCCAGGGTGACGATGAACGGGGGCAGTTTGAACCGGGTGACCAGGAAGCCGTTGAGCATGCCCATGGCCGTGCCGCAGGCGAAGCCGAACAGCAGCGCCAGCATGCCGGGCATGCCCAGGTCGGTGGCGAAGCTCGCCATCAGGATCGACGAGAAGACCGCGATGGCGCCGGCGGCGAGGTCGATCCCGGCGGTGAGGATCACCAGCGTCTGACCGAGGGCGAGTGTCGCGATGACGGTCACCTGGGCCAGGACCAGGGACAGGTTGGCGGCCGAGAAGAACCGGGTGTTGACGATCGAGAAGGCGATGACCGCGATGACCAGCACGGCGAGCGGTCCGAGGACCGGATTGCCGTGCAGGACGTGCTGAACGCGGAGGCCGAGGGAGTCATGCCGGCTGACGTCGAAGTCGGTGCTGCTGTCGATGGTGGTCATTGCCTCAGCCCCAGCAGTTCTGCTTGCCCCACGCGGAGTCTTTCGCCTCCACGCCGGCCTGCGGGTCGTCGGTGATCAATTCGGCGCCGGTGTCCACGAAGGTCTTGCCCGCCGTGGCCTGCGGCTTGGTGCCGTCCTTGGCGAACGCGGCCACGGCCTCGACGCCCATCGCCGCCATCTTGAGGGGGAACTGCATGGAGGTGGCGCCGATGATGCCCTGCGCCACGTTGTCCACGCCGGGACAGCCGCCGTCGACGGAGACGATGGTGACTTCCTTGTCCCGCCCGGCCGCCTTCAACGCCTGGTACGCCCCGGCCGCCGCGGGCTCGTTGATCGTGTAGACCAGGTTGATCGACGGATCCTTCTGGAGCAGGTTCTCCATGGCCGTCCGGCCGCCGTCCTCGGCGCCGTCGGTCACGTCGTGGCCGGCGATGCGGGGGTCGGTCTCGTCGCCGATCCGGTTGGGGTCGCCCACTTCAATGCCGAAACCGTCCAGGAAGCCCTGGTCCCGCTTGACGTCGACGGACACCTGGTTGGCGTTCAGGTCGAGCAGGGCGATCTTCGCAGTCTTGCCCTCCTCGGCGAACTTCGCCTTCGCCCACTGTCCGATGAGCTTTCCGGCCTGGTAGTTGTCGGTGGCGAAGGTGGCATCGACGGCATCCGCCGGATCGGTCGGCGTGTCCAGGGCGATGACCAGCATGCCCTGCTGTCGGGCCTTGTCGATGGACGGCACGATCGCCTTCGAGTCGTTCGGCGTGATCAGGAAGCCTTTGGCCCCGGACGACATGAGGTTTTCGATCGCCTGGACCTGCGCTTCGTTGTCGCCGTCCTGTTTGCCGGCGAAGGATTGCAGGTCCACGCCTTGCTGGGTCGCTGCTTGTTGCGCCCCCTCCTTCATCTTGACGAAGAAGGGGTTCGTGTCGGTCTTGGTGATGAGCCCGACGATCTGGCCGCCCTCGCCCGAGTCCCCGCCGCACGCCGCTGTCGCAAGGATGAGCGTTACCGCGGCGAGCGCCGGGCTGAGCCGTTTCTTGATCAGCAAAGATCCACGCATGTCTCCTCCGAAACGATTTAGCAGGAGTCAAGACAAGGTTCGTCATTGCAGTAGACGTCTCGGCCCATCGACTGTCAACGATCAGCACCCGGATCGTTGCAGATAGTGATCAGGCGGCTATGCCGTGCCGGCTACTCGCCCGGCGCCGGGCCGTTGTCGACCAGCGTGAAGGTGGTCGCGGCCGGGCCGTCGCCGATCTCCTCAGCGATCAACCCCAACTCCGGCGACACCCGCAGGTACGCACCCGCGCTGTTGATCGTGTAAGCCTCGTCGGCCACGCCAATGGTGAACAGCTGGCCGTCCCGCTCGGCATCGCACGGGGCGGCGACCACGGTCAGCGGTTGGGTGCCGTTCTCCTTGATGCCCATGCAGGCGGGCTGCCCGTCGGTGCTCGGCTTCGCGGTCTGGATCTGGTGTGTACCGCTCGTTGCCGGGACGAGGACGAACAGGCTGAACTCGGAGTCGCCGTCGGTGGTGTTCAGCCGTCCCTTGTCGTCCACTGCCAGCACCGACTCGAAGCTGCCGACGGGGGCGATGACGACTTGATTCTTGCCGGTGAGCAGCGGGTCGGGCTCGGGCGAGGCGGAGCTGGCCGGCGCGGCGGACGGGGGCGTGGCTGGAGTTCCGGCGTCTGTGCTGCCCGCAGTGCCGCAGGCTTGCTGCGCGAAGGCGAGGCAGGTCACGACACCGAGCGCCACGGCGGTGCGAGCACGGAGCATGGTGACCTCCCGGGTTGACGACGCATAGCGAGTTGCCCGTTATGTCGGCACCAAAACAGCCTGTCATGCTCCCTGGCCGCGTACCCGCGCCTTGCGCATTGCACGCTGTCATCTTGACGCGCGGAAGCGATGCATCGGGTTCATCAGGTGTGACCATGCGGCCCGGCCGACTAGTCTGACGGTCAACCCGCATCGGGAGGCCACGATGACTGACCGCCGGACCGGCGATCCGCTCGTCGCGTCGCAGACCCCGCTGACCGTCACCACAGCGCGGGAGACGGACGACTACGTCCGGCTGCGCTGCGTCGGCGAGATCGACCAATCCTCCGTGCCCTGCTTTGCCGCCGCCCTGGATGCCGCCTTGCCCGGCCGCCGGCTGGTCGAAGTGGACCTGTCGCAGGTCACCTTCATGGACTCATCTGGCATCAACACGTTGGTCAAACACCGGGTGGAAGGTTGCGAGCTCGTCGTCGTCGATGTGCCGCGGCACATCCGCCGGATTCTGGAGATCACCGGATTGCACCAGATCTTCTGTCGCTGAGGAGCCGGTGGCTGCCTCAGCCGACCGGGATCTCCACCGCACGGACGTCGCCAGCGTCGGCGATGCGCCAGAGGTCGCGTTCGTCGCCCAAGGTGATGCCGTCGACGTTGGCCGGGTCGACGACCAGGCTGGTGCCGTCGTCCAGGCTGAACGCGAGACCGCGCAGCCGCCCGCTGGCGGTGAACTCGTCGTCGATATACATCGTGACCGCCTTGCATTCCAGGGCGCGTCGAAGACTCAGGTGCAAACCGGTCATGTCTACCAAAACCCCCCGTAATTGGTCCTCCTCCGCTAATTCAGGATGAACGGTGGGATCCGCGGCATGACTGACGCTCAGCCACTGGCCCAGGTGCTCGACGGTCAGGTTGAGGTAGCCGCGGCCGGGCGCGCCGATGTAGATCTGCTTGCCGTAGAGCACCACCCGCTCCGGGACACAGCTCAGGTCGCCGTAACCGGCGGCCAGCAGCTCCTCGAAGCGGTGGCACTGGCGGAACAGGCGGATCAACTCATCCATGACGGGGCCTGTCAGGTAGTAGGCGTTCTTCGTGGTCGAGTTCGCGTTCCAGGATGCGCAGTTCCTCGTCCGAAAGCTGACCCGCGTCGCGCCAGCGCAGCAGTTCCTCACGCTGGGCGTCGATCACCGAGCGGCGCACCCGCAGGGCAGCCTCGTACTGGGGCGAAACCGGCACCTCGTTCGAGTCTGCCTGATCGAGCAGGTCCAGGCGGCGCCGATAGCGTTCCAGCTGCGATTCAAGTTGCTTACGCATGGTCTCGATCGCCGGGTCCTCGACATGGTCGTGCCGCTGGTGCTGGATCTCGTCCAGCCGGTCCAACGCCGCCTGGGCACTCGCCGAGCGGGCCTCGTTGCGCAGCCGGATCATGTCCGCCGGGTTGGCCTTCAGCCCCAGCCACCGCACCAGCGGCGCAAACGTGACGCCCTGCCCGACCAGGGTGACCAGTACGACAGCAAATGCGCAGAACAGGAGCAAATCCCGGTCCGGGAACGGATGGCCCTCGTCGGTGGACAGCGGGATGGTGAAGATCGCGGCCAGGGTGATGACCCCGCGGGTGCCGGCCCAGCTCAGCGCGGTGATTTCCTTGCCGTCCAGCCGGCGTTCCCGCTTGTCGGTGGCCGCCTGCGCCTCCGGTTCGCCGCCCAGCCGCGCATGCATCGACCGCGGCAGCGACTGGGTGAGCACCAGGAACAACGGCCGCAGCAGCAGCACCGTACCGATCGAGATCGCCAGAGCAATGACGATCGTGCTCGTCTCGTACGCCGACAGTCCCTTGATCACCAGCGGCAGCTGCTGGCCGATCAGCAGGAAGACCAGGCCCTCCAGCATGAAGTCGATCAGCCGCCACACCGCGCTGACCTGCAGCCGGCTCGCGCCGGAGGCAATCCGTGGGGCGTCGTGCCCCACGATGAGGCCGGCCACCACGACCGCCAGCACGCCCGACACGTGCACGCTCTCAGCCAGCAGGTACGCGACGAACGGCGTCGCCAGCGACACGGCGTTCGCGACCAACGGGTCGTGCTGCAGCGGCCGGGCAGCCCGGACCGCGTAAGCGACCAGCATGCCCGCCACCACGCCGCCGCTCGCCGAGATGACGAACTCGCCGACCGCGTTGGGGAACGAGAAGGTCTCACCGACCGCGGCGGAGACGGCGACGCTGAGCAGGGTCAGCGCGGTCGCGTCGTTGAGCAGGCCCTCGCCCTGGACCAGAGTGATCAGCTTGCGGGGGAGGCCGACCTTCTTGCCGATGGCGAGCGCGGCCACCGGGTCGGGCGGGGCGACGGCGGCACCGAGTGCGACACCGGCGGCGAGCGTGGCACCGGCCACGAAGTACTGGAAGCCCACACCGATCAGCAGCGCGGTGATCAAGACCAGGACGACGGAGAGGCTGATGACCGTCCGCAGATTGCGCCGGATGTCGATGAGCGACGAATCGAGCGCGGCTTTGTAGAGCAGCGGGGGCAGCACCAGCGTCAGGACGAGATGCGGATCGAGTCCGATGTTCGGCCCGGGCAGTACGGCGTAGAGGATGCCGATCAGGGTCAGCAAGGCGGCTGCGGGCAGGCCGGTGCGCTCGGCGATCCAATGGACCGCCACGATCACCGCCACGCCCGCGAGGACGAACAGCAGACTGTATTCCACACTCACGGGGAACAGTCTCCCGGACCGGCGGCGATCGCGCGATCATGACCGGGTGGTTCGAGGCCCCGGGGCCACGCCGAGCGGCGCGACCCCGGGTCGGTGCATCAGTAGCGGTAGTGGTCGGGCTTGTACGGTCCCTCGACCGGCACGCCCAGGTACTCCGCCTGCTTCTTGGTCAGCTCGGTGAGCCGGACGCCGAGCGCGTCCAGGTGCAGCCGGGCGACCTTCTCGTCCAGGTGCTTCGGCAGCACGTAGACCTGCTTGTCGTACTCGCCGGGCTTCGTCCAGAGCTCGATCTGGGCGATCACCTGGTTGGTGAACGAGTTCGACATGACGAAGCTGGGGTGGCCGGTGGCGTTGCCCAGGTTCATCAGGCGACCCTCGGACAGCACGATGACCGCGTGCCCGTCCGGGAAGCGCCACTCGTGCACCTGCGGCTTGACCTCGACCTTTTCGATGCCCTTGACCTTGGCGAGGCCGGCCATGTCGATCTCGTCGTCGAAGTGACCGACGTTGCCCACGATGGCGTTGTGCTTCATCGCGGCCATGTGCTCGACCGTGATGATCTCGGTGCCACCGGTGGTGGTGATGAAGATGTCGGCCTCGGCGACGACGTCCTCGATCCGGGCGACCTGCATGCCGTCCATGGCGGCCTGCAGCGCGCAGATCGGGTCGACCTCGGTCACGATGACCCGGGCGCCCTGGCCGCGCAGCGTCTCCGCGGAGCCCTTGCCGACGTCGCCGTAACCGCAGACGACGGCCAGCTTGCCGCCGAGCATGACGTCGGTGGCCCGGTTGAGGCCGTCGACCAGCGAGTGCCGGATGCCGTACTTGTTGTCGAACTTGCTCTTGGTGACCGAGTCGTTGACGTTGATCGCCGGGAAGAGCAGGTCGCCGGTCTTGGCGAACTTGTAGAGGCGCGCCACGCCGGTGGTGGTCTCCTCGGTGACGCCCTTGATGTCGGCGGCCATCTTGGTGAACCGGCCCTTGTCCGTCGCCAGGCTGCGACGGAGGGTCTCGAGGATGATCGAGTACTCGTGGTTGTCGTCCTCGGTCGTCGCGGGCACCGCGCCGGCCGCCTCGAACTCCACGCCCTTGTGCACGAGCAGGGTGGCGTCGCCGCCGTCGTCGAGGATCATGTTCGGGCCGAGGCCGTTACCGAAGTCGAACAGCTGCTCGGTGCACCACCAGTACTCCTCCAGCGTCTCGCCCTTCCAGGCGAACACCGGGGTGCCGGTCGGCGCCTCGACCGTGCCCTCGGGGCCGACGACGATCGCCGCGGCGGCCTCGTCCTGGGTCGAGAAGATGTTGCAGGAGACCCAGCGGACCTGGGCACCCAGCGCGACCAGCGTCTCGATGAGCACGGCGGTCTGGATGGTCATGTGCAGCGAGCCGGCGATGCGGGCGCCCTTCAGCGGCTGCGCCGCCTTGTGCTCCTCGCGGATCGACATGAGGCCCGGCATCTCGTGCTCGGCGAGACGCATCTGGTGCCGGCCGAAGGCAGCCAGCGACAGGTCGGCCACGGCGAAGTCGAGGCCGTTGACCTTCTGGAGACGTGGTGACATAAAAATGCACCCTCCTCTTCAGGAGGCGCCCTTGCGACAGTGGCCCGCAAACCGAGCGTGGCGAATCCGAGGATCCGTCGCAGCGCCTCTCGGCCAGGGGCAGCGCCTCGTCGGGCGCCCATCTACTCTACCGTCGCGTCGCCAAGATCGGGAATCCGCGGCCTTCTTTCGATCCAGACCCGTCGGGACGTCATGCTTGAAAACTCCTCAAAAACCCATCATTGTGTACGCGTGAAGCATCCGTACCGGATCCGCGAAATCGCTGCCCAATCCGGCCTCAGTGAAGCCACAGTGGACCGTGTGTTGCATCGGCGCGGCGGAGTGCGGACGAGCACTGTCCGCGAGGTGGAACGGGCGATCGCCGATCTCGACCGGCAGCAGACGCAGCTGCGCATCGGCGGCCGAACGTACATGGTGGACGTTGTCGTGCAGGCGCCATCGCGTTTCTGTGCAACGGTTCAAGCGGCGTTGGAGGCTGAGTTGCCCACGCTGCGGCCGGCAGTGATCCGCTCCCGTTTCCATTTCTGCGACACTTCCGAAGCCCTGGTTGCGGTGCTGGCCAAGCTGAAAACGCACGGGGTGATCCTGAAAGCCCCGGACGTCGGCGAGGTTGGCGTGGCCGTGGCTCGCCTGTACCGGCAGGGCATCCCGGTGGTGACCCTGGTGACGGACCTGCCCACCAGCGCCCGGACGGCGTACGTGGGTCTGGATAATCGGGCAGCCGGCGCCACCGCCGCGTACCTGATGCAGCAGTGGCTTCCCAGTGATCGCGCAGGGGAGGTTCTCGTCGTCCGGGGCAGTGTCTCGTTCCGGGGTGAAGACGAGCGAGAGATGGGATTCCGCGCCGAAATGCGGGCGCGGGCCGCGTCCCGGCGCTTGTGGGAAGTCGTCGACGACGAGAGCGAAGCTTCTTCTGTCCACATCGGAGTTGAAGCGTTGCTGGCCGCTCACCCGGACATCCGCGCCGTGTACTCGATGTATGCGGGCGCCGGCGGAAATGCTGCCGTAGTGGCTGCCTTCGCGGCAGCGAATCGGACATACGACGTGTTCGTCGCCCATGATCTGGACGGGGAGAATGCCACGCTGCTGCGCGAACGCCGATTGTCGGCGGTGCTGCACCATGATCTGCGGCAGGATCTACGCCGGGCCTGCCACACGATTTTGCAGTCGCAGGGCGCGTTGCCGGGGCCGATCCAGTCGCACCCCTCAGCCGTCCAAGTGCTGACACCTTGCAACCTCACTCCCCTCATGAACACCTCACCATGAGGTGAAATCGGGACAACTGGGTCGGCCGAAAGGCAGAGGGGCACGCCGACGGTTTCCGGCTGCGAGCCGATGCGCGACAGGCGGCCCTCCGGCCAAGCTCGACAGGCCTAGTGACCTGGGGAAAGAAGCTTCGACCCGGAGGGACCTCATGACGTTCGACGACGAGAACCGGCCCGCACGGCAGCGGATCACGCTGACCGGCATCAGCTCCCGCGCGTGGGAACACCCCGCCGACCGCGGCGCGCTGACAGCACTGCGGGAACTACGTGGCTTCGACGACGTGGTGAAGGCCTTCTTCGGCATGTGGAACGAGCGCGGCTTCCGCCTGTCCTACCTGGCCGGGGCGATCCGGGTCGACCACCGCCAGTACCCGCGCGTCCACCAGCGCTTCACCGAGGCTGCCACCGTCCTCGACGTCGCCGAACTGCCCGAGCTGTACGTCACCCAGGCGCCGGTGATCCACGGCGAGGCGATCGGCATGGACAAGCCGTTCATCGTGATCTCCACCGCGGCGGTCGAGAAGCTGGACGACGACGAACTGCGCGCCCTGCTCGGCCATGAGCTCGGGCACGTCCGCAGCGGCCACGCCGTCTACAAGACGATCATGATGATCCTGACCCGCTGGGCCAGCTCCGTCAGCTGGCTGCCCATCGGCGCCATCGCCCTGCGCGCCATCATCGCCGCCATGTACGAATGGTGGCGCAAGGCCGAACTGTCCGCCGACCGCGCCGGACTGCTCGCCGGCCAGGACCCGGCCGCATCCACCCGCCTGCTGATGAAGCTCGCCGGCGGCGGCGACCTCTCCCAGATCGACACGGCAGCCTTCCTCGAACAGGCAGCCGAATACGAAGGCGGCGGCGACCTGCGCGACAGCCTTCACAAGATCGGCATGACCGCGTGGAGCAGCCACCCGGTCCCGGTCGCCCGCGCCGCCGAACTCCGCAAGTGGGTCGACGCCGGCGACTACGCCCGCATCCTCGCCGGCGACTACGACCGCCGCGACACCGACGGCAACGCCTCGGTCACCGCCGACGTGAAGGCCGCGGCCTCCCACTACCGCGACACCTTCCAGAATTCCCAGGACCCGCTCGTCACCCTGGCCCGCCGTGTCTCCGGCGGCGCTGCCGACCTCGGCGACTGGGCCGGGACCCAGGCCGGCAAAGCCCGCACCTGGGCCACCACCGCTGCCGGCGCCGCCTCCCGCGCCGCCCGCCGCACCTCCCGCCCCGACGGCCCTGACGGCTCCGACGGTCCGGATCAGTCCACCCCCGCGCCGTAACCCTGGCGCGCTGCGGCGCCGGGCCAGGTCTGCGCTGCGGCACCGGGCAAGGTCTGCGCTGCGGCACCGGGCAAGGTCTGCGCTGCGGCACTGGGCAAGGTCTGCGCTGCGGCACTGGGCAAGGTCTGCGCTGCGGCACTGGGCAAGGTCTGCGCTGCGGCACCG
>NZ_JBITBX010000006.1:456480-461726 GCF_044452725.1 Actinoplanes sp. NPDC051859
TGGGCAAGGTCTGCGCTGCGGCACTGGGCAAGGTCTGCGCTGCGGCACTGGGCAAGGTCTGCGCTGCGGCACTGGGCAAGGTCTGCGCTGCGGCACCGGGCCAGGCCTTCGTGCACGGTTCACGAGCGAGCTAGCTGTGCCCTGGCAATGCGGCGACCAGGCCGCGACAATCCCGTCGCCCGTCGCCCGTCGCCCGTCGCCCGTCGCCCGTCGCCCGTCGCCCGTCGCCCGTCGCCCGTCGCCTCGACCCCCGGTTCGAGGCGACGGTCGGTGGGCCGGGCGATGTCTTCATGGGTGTCGATGCCGAGTCTGGCGGGTGTGGTCCGGAAGACTGGTGTCGTGGTGGAGCTGGTCGTGGCGTTTGCTGCCGGGTTGTTCATCGCGATCCTGACCACGCCGGTGGGAGTTTCCGGGGCGGTGTTTCTGCTGCCGGTGCAGTTGAGCGTGCTGGGCGTACCGAATCCGGCCGTCACGCCGACGAATCTGCTGTTCAACGTGGTGTCCGGCCCCGGGGCTCTGCTGCGGCACGGGCGTCGGGGTGCGCTGACCGGGCCGCTGACCCGGCTGATGGTGACGGGGACTTTGCCGGGCGTGGTCGTGGGGGCGGTGCTCCGGGTTTACGCCGTGCCCGGCCCGCATGCGTTCCGGATCATCGTGGGCGCGTTTCTGCTTCCACTGGGGGCGTGGCTCTGTGCCCGTACCGTCAAAGCGCAGAGAGCGGCCCGCCGCGGACCGGAACTGGCGCCGCGGGCGATCACGAGGTTGTCTTTTGCGGTTGGTGTGGCTGGCGGCATCTATGGCATCGGCGGCGGCTCGATCCTCGGGCCGATCCTGGTCGGGCGGGGCATGCCGGTCGCCGTGGTCGCGCCCGCCGCCCTCGCCTCGACGTTTGTCACCTCGATTGCCGGCGCCGCTGCCTATGTCGTGCTGGCGCTGGGCGCCGAAGGCAGTATTGGCCCGGTATGGGCGATCGGACTGGCCTGCGGCATCGGCGGCCTGATCGGTGGCTACCTCGGCGCGCGCTGGCAGCCGCGAGTGCCGGAACGGGGCCTGAGAATCCTGCTGGGCGGGCTCGCGATGCTGGTCGGGGTGCTGTACCTCGCGCAGAGCATCGGCTGAAGCGTCTTTACTATGAGCGCTGTGCAGACGCGTGCCGGAACCCCACGACCGATCACTCGCTACGGCAACCCGGTGCTTCACCGGCGCTGCGCCGAGGTGACGGCTTTCGACGACGATCTCGCGCAGCTGATCGCCGACATGTTCGCGAGTATGGCTGCGGCTGAGGGCGTCGGTCTGGCCGCGAACCAGATCGGCGTGGACGCGCAGGTTTTCGTGGTGGACTGCCCGGACGAGACGGGCACCCATGTCGTCGCGCACATCGTCAACCCGACTCTGCATCTCCCGGAGGATCGCGGTCTGGAGGTGGAGGACGAGGGCTGCTTGTCGGTGCCCGGCGTCCGCGCCGAGGTGGGCCGCCCCGCCACCGCGTACGTGACCGGCTTCGACCAGGCGGGCACCCCGATTCGCATCGACGGCACCGGCCTGCTGGCCCGCTGTCTGCAACACGAGACGGACCACTTGAACGGCCTGCTGTACGTGGACCGGCTGCCCGCCAAGAAGCGCAAGAAACTGTTGAGCCGCAGCGCCGAAGCGCCCGGTGTCGGCGTGGCGGAATAGCCGCAGCTGCCTGGTCGCCCCCGGGTCTGGCCGCGGTGGAGGTGTCGGGAATCCACCGACCGGTCCGTGGGCTGTCACGCAGTGGTTACCCACCGCCGCGGATTCGCCGATCCGTCGATGTCCGACCCGGTGTCCCCGGCTGACTTTTCGGGCGGCGATAGGTGATCGACGAGACGGATGGACAACAACCGCGGCGGTCGATACTCTTTCTTACGACGCCGTTGCGAGTTCTTCCCCCGTGGAATTCGCAACGGCGTTCCTATTTCCCAGAGAGTGGACACCATTCCCGGCTGCGTCCGCGCCCGGCCACTTTTAGTTAATAATTCTGCACTTCTGGTGTGCAATTTGCATCCTGGGCAGTTAGCTCACACTGACCGGCAGCGTGGTGTAACCACGGATCGCCAGGCTGTCGCGACGTCCCGGCTCGCCCGCGAAGTCGAGCTTGGGAAAGCGGTTCACCAGGGCCGGCAACGCAATCTGCGCCTCGAGCCGGGCGAGCGGCGCCCCCAGGCAGTAGTGGATCCCGCCGCCGAAGGACAGCGGTGCGTTGTCCGAGCGGGTCAGGTCCAGCCGGTCCGGCTCCACAAAACGTTCCGGGTCACGGTTGCCCGCTCCCAGGTAGGCCACAATCCGCTCGCCGCCAGCGACGGGTACGCCGGCCAGGTCGATGTCGTCCCAGGCAACCCGGGCCAGGAGTTGCACCGGGGTGTCGTACCGCAGCAATTCCTCGACCGCGCTTGCCCGAAGGCCCGGCGCGGCCCGCAGAAGGGCCAGCTGGTCCGGGTGGCGCAGCAGGGCGACCACGCTGTTGGTCAGCAGGTTGGTGGTGGTTTCGAAGCCGGCAGCGAAGAGCAGCGCCGCCATGGTCAGTAGCTCGTCCTCGGTGAGCTTCTCGCCGTCTTCCTCCGCGGCGACCAGGGCGCTGATCAGATCATCGGCGGGCTTCTTGCGCCGTTCGGCGGTCAGCCCGGCCAGGTAGTCGCGGATGGCGGCGGCGGCCGGATCTGCGATCTTGAGGTCTTCCGCGCGGACGCTCTCGAGAATCAGCGTCCAGTCCCGGACCAGCCCCTGGAACTGCGGACGATCGGGCTCCGGGATGCCGAGCAGCTCGCCGATGACGTTGACCGGCAACGGGAAGGCGAACGCTTCGACGAAGTCGACGTCGCCCGTCATCCGGTCCAGCAACTCGTCGACCATCTCGGCAATCCGCGGCTGCAGCGCCTGCACCCGCCGTGCGGTGAACGAGGAACTCACCAGGCGACGCAGCCGGGTGTGGTCCGGCGGATTGATCGTCAGGATGCTGGTGAACAACTGACGCAGCGCGACGTGATTTTCCCAGTTGGGGCTGATGAACTCGAGCATGTGCGGCGGCATGTGCCCGAGCCGCGGGTCGCGGGTGACGGCGGCGCAGTCGGCGTGCCGGGTGACCACCAGCGCGCCGTCCTCCGCGCGTACGAGCGGGGACAGCTCACGAAGTCGGCGGTACCGGGGATACGGGTCTTCCCGCCCGGCCTGCCGGGTCAGCTCGTTGAGCAGGGTCAATGCCTCAGCGCTCTCCATGATGGCCGTCATGCCGCCGAGCCTACCGGCGAGTAAGTGACAAACGTCTATGATTTGCACTCACTTCAGATCCCGTGAATCCAGGGGAAGTCGTACCTCGAAGCGGCAGCCGACACCGGTGTTGTCGACGCGTACCCGGCCGCCGTGGGCCTCCACCAGACCGCGGACGATGGCGAGTCCGAGCCCGCCGCCGAAGGTGTCTTCGCCGGCCTTCGGGGTGCGGGCACGTTCACCGCGGAACGCCACGTCGAAGACCCGATGGAGGTCGCTTTCCGGGATGCCGCCGCAGGTGTCGGAGACGCCCAGCCACGCCTCGCGGCCTTGCACTCCCGCCTGAATCCGCACCGTGCCGGCCGGCGGTGTGTAGCGCACGCTGTTGACCAGCAGATTCGCCACCACCCGGGTCAATTCCTGCTCCCCGGCCACCAGCACCGGCCAGGCACCGGGAGCTGCCGAGATCGTGACGTTGCGCCGCGCCGCCAACGGGGCGGTGGTGGCGATGGCGTCGGACACCACGTCGCCGAGCGAGACGCGGGACAGGTTCAGCTGGAGGGCGCCAGCGTTGATGCGGGACAGCTCGAAGAGATCGTCGACGAGCTGACTCATGCGGTCCGTCTCCAGGCGGATGCGGTGGTGGTAGACGGCGACGGTCTGGTGATCATCAACCACCCGGTCCTCCAGCGCCTCGGCCATCGCGCGCAGGCCAGCCAGCGGAGTACGGAGGTCGTGCGACACCCAGGCGACGAGCTCTCGGCGGCTGGCTTCCAGCTGACGCTCGCGGTCACGCGCTTGCACCGCCCACACCGATGCCGCGGCGAGTCGGCGACCGAAAGTGGTGCCGACCGCGAGGCTGACGGCGGCGGAGGCGAAAACGGTGATCAGCACGACCTGGAGATCGTGGGCGGACAGGAACATGGCCTGCGCCACCGCCGCCACTCCCGCGACGACCGAGGCCACGGTGATCATGAGCATGACACCGATGTGCATGATGATCGATCGACGGCGCAGTAACCGGAGCGACAGTTCGCCGACGATCCCCACCACGGTGCCGGCCGCGAGTGCGTACAGCGCGATCAGGATCAGGTCACGCATGGTCGCCCGCGAGCTCGAAGCGGTAGCCGGCGCCGTAGGAGGTGATGATGCGGCGTGGTGAGTCGGCGGTCGGCTGGATCTTGGCTCGTAGCCGCGCCATCGCGGTGGTGACGGTCCCGGTCTCGCCCACCGACCAGCCCCACACCTTCTCGAGGAGCTCCTGATGGGTCCACGTCCGGCCGGCATGGGTCATCAGGAAGACCAGCAGATCGAACTCGCCCTTGGTCAGCTTGACGGGCACCCCGCCGATCGTCGCGACCCGGCGCGAGGTGTCCGCGACGAGATCCCCGTCCACCAGCACCGGCTGCGGCCGCTCCGTCTGGCCGGCCCGCCGCAGAATCGACCGGATGCGAAGGGTGAGCTCGCGTGGGGAGAACGGCTTGGTGACGTAGTCATCCGCCCCGGCCTCAAGGCCGAGGACCCGATCGGGCTCCTCGCCGAGCGCCGTCAGCATCACCACGGGCAGATCGGGCGCGTGTTGCCGGAGCCGGCGACACACCTCGATGCCGTCAATGCCCGGCATCATCAGGTCGAGTACCACGATGTCCGGCATTTCCTCAGCGGCAGCCGCCAGCGCAGCCGCACCGTTCTCGGCCAGCCGGACCCGGCAGCCGTCCTGTTCGAGGTAGCGGCGGACGACGTCGCTGACCGTCGGGTCGTCGTCCACGACGAGCACGTGATGAGTCACGACCGCGACGCTACCCACCCGAAGCACTCGGATCACTCAAGAAGGTCTCTTGGCGGTCGATCCAAGGGCCACCCGTCGTGGGCCGGCGCCCGTGCTACCGGACGGCACCCGGTTGGGGCCTTGGGGTGCACCCCGCGTCCGTGAATCTTTCTCCCATGCCCGGCCGACAACGCGGCCGGACAGACTGTGGGGGAGAACAAGATTTTGCGTCGCTCGGCCATCTCGAAGA